>NZ_JBFUBN010000004.1:0-414733 GCF_056405735.1 Polaromonas sp. P1_F2
GGATCAGGGATCGCGTTGTTTGAGCCGAAGGCGAGTTTAGCGAGACCCCGCCTGAACCGAGCACCGCAGGTTGCCCGTAGCGCAGCGGAGGGACGCAGCAACCAGGGTCGCCTTTTCTTTTGCTTACTTTTCTTTTGGCGAAGCAAAAGAAAAGTGAGTAGCTGCCGGGCTACCCCCGGCCAGCAACCCTCTGCAAAAAGCGCAAAGCCGGGACAAGACCCGGCCTAAAGACCCACTCCCCAACGGCATTGCGGCACACAAAAGAAGTGGGCCGCAATGCGGCCCACCTTTGCTTCTGCTTCATCCGGGGTTTTCATCAAACCCCGGCGGAGCGAGTGGCAACTTTTATTGCGATGGCGCGGCGGCTGGCGCCGGGATCACCACAATGTTGTCGGTTGAGGTCTGCGGCTGTACGCGCACGTTGGTGGCGCCGGCCGGGACGACGACGGTCTCTACCTGGCGGACCACACCGCCGCTGGCGACGCTGCCGTCCGCCTTGCCGTAGCCGACGATGCGGGCCTGGCAGGCGATCAGGTCTTCGCCCTTGAAGACGTCGCAGCGTTTGAGCGCGTTGGCGGAGAACTGGCCGTTGGCGTTGTCAACCTTGCCGGCGCGTTTGGCAGCGTTGGCGTTACGGACTTCGGTCATGCAGGTTTCACGGTCCTGTTGCGTGCGGCCGGTCAGGCAGGCATTCATCTCGCTCCTGGCATCGCCGGTGGCGTCGATGCCGGTGGTGCCGGAGGCGATTTGTGCCGTGGCGCCCAGGGAGAGCAGGGCGGCGACACCAAAGATGGCGGCGCTTTGGGCCAAGCGGAAATTCCGGGATGAAATCATGGTCAAACTCCTTGATCGAACTCGACGGATGTCGATAAATGGAGTCTGGGCCGGGCCCGGCCGGGGCCGTGAAAGGAAAAGCTCCGGGCCGTCCGTGCCCTATGCCCATTCCCATGTAGGACGGGTCTCTCATGGGCCGGGCCTCCGCGCCGGGCGCGCGGATTGATGTTTTTATATACAGCCCGGCTTCTTCAACCTTCGACGGGCGCGGCGCTTCAGGTCGACCAGAGCCTTGGTGTCGAGGGCGCCAGCTGCCACAGCTCCTTGCGCCAGGCCTGCCACACCTGCCTGAGCAAAGCCATGGCGGGTTCGACCACCGGCGAGAGCACGCGCACGACGATGACCTGCGCGTCGGGGCTGGTGGCGCCGGCGGTGGGAGACAGGGCATGGCTTTGCAGGATCTCGCGCGCGCAGTCCAGCGCGAGCTCGCGGCGCTTGCGCTCGAGCTTGCTGCCGGCCACAAAAAACAGCGTGGCCATGCAGCGCCGGCCGGCCAGGCCCACGGGGCTGTCCATCCGCAGCTTGTCGTTCGCGTCCAGGCGCGCGCGCTCCAGCCAGACGCCGGGCAGTTCGATGTGCTGGCGGAAACTGCCGCTTTCAAAGGGCTGGCCGGCCGCGGGCAGGCCCAGCGCGGTGACGTCCCAGCCCATGAGTTCTGCGCCGGGCGCGAGCGCGATGGTGAGGCGGTTCTCGGCGAGGCAGCCGCTGTAGCAGATGGCTTCCAGCGGCAGCCATTCCATGCGCGAGTTGGCTGCCAGCGTGAGCCGGGTGTTCTGCAGCGCGGGCTCGCCGGTGGAGCGGTAAAAACGTGTGGCGCCGGGGGTGGTGATGAGGCCGTGCGTGCCGGGCGCGGCGCTGAAGGCCAGCTCCAGCGTGTCGCCGCCGACCAGGCCGCCGGGCGGGTGCACGATGACGTTGTGGCAGATCGCGTCGCCTTCGGGGTAGAGGCTTTGCAGTATGCGCAGCGGCCCGCTGTGGCGGAAGTGGGCGATTGTCTTGCCGGCCTGGTGCGTGTAGTCGAGTGCGAGCGTCGCGTTCCAGGTCATGGGCGAAGTTTAACGTGGACAGTTAACGTGGGCAGAGGCCGCTGGTATATTTCGTGCTTCCCCCAAGGGTGGTGCGCAAGCTGGTTCCGGTCCGGCCATCGCCCATTCGTTGATACGCCTGACAAGAAACACAAACAATATGGCCACCTCCGCCCTCGATCACTTCATCTCCAGCGCCGTCGAGCAGACGCAGCGCCGCTTGGATCCCGCCGACTGTGTGCTGGCGCTCGCGCCGCGGATGCTGGAGCTGATAGACCAGGCGGCGACTTTCCTGGAGCCGCAACACTACCGCAGCGACCCGGACCATTACGCCCGCAACCTGGTCTACAGCGCCCCCGATGCCAGCCTGTCCCTCTACACCCTGGTCTGGTCGCCCGGCCAGTGGACGCCGGTGCACGACCACGGAAGCTGGGGCGTGGTCGGTGTGCTCGAAGGGGTGCTGGAGGAACGCAGTTATGTGCGCCTGTCAGTGGACCGCAACACCGATGAGGGCATCAACCTTGTGCGCGGCGGCGTCATCCTGCTCGGGCGCGGCGCGGTGACCAGCTTTGTGCCGAATCCCGACCACATCCATGTGACGGGGGTGCCGCCGGAGCGGCCGCGGGCGGTGAGTTTGCATCTTTATGGCCGGATGATGAGCAGCTTTAACACCTACGATGTTTCGGCTGGGACTCGGCGGAGGGTTAGTCTTGAGCATAACGAGAGCTAAGGTTCTTTGGCCGGGTCTTGCTCCGGCTAGTGCGCTTCCTCTGTTCTCTCTTCTTGGTTCTGCTGGCCGGGGGTTGCCCGGCGGCAAGTAACTTTCTTTTGCTTCGCCAAAAGAAAGTCACCAAAGAAAAGGCGACCCGCAGTCTGGGTCCCTACGCTTCGCTTCGGGCAACCTGCGGTGCTCGACTACGGCGGGGTCTCGCGCAAACTCGCTTCGCTCAGACAAGCGCGATCCCTGATCCGCCTACGTCTGCGCTCCTCGGCCCAGCCAGGACGGGGCAAGCGGGAGCGGGGACAGAAGACAGAAAACGAAAACACAAAGAAGACAAATACAAACAAGGACTCGCCGTGGCGAGTCCTTGTCTCTTCATGTATTCGGTATTTGGATTTGGTATTCCTCCCCACCCCTTGTGGATGCGCCGAGGAGCGCAGGTTCAGGCGGATCAGGGATCGCGTTGTTTGAGCCGAAGGCGAGTTTAGCGAGACCCCGTCTGGACCGAGCACCGCAGGTTGCCCGTAGCGAAGCGAAGGGACGCAGCAACCAGGGTCGCCTTTTCTTTTGCTTACTTTTGGTGTTTGCGTAACTTCGCTTCGCGAAGTGAGCAAACCCCGCGCGCGTAGCGCGCCTTTTGGCGAACAAAAGAAAACCCGCTTTGCGGGTTTCGCTAAAAGTGAGTAGCCGCCGGGCTACCCCCGGCCAGCAGGACCAAGAGAGGAGCGCGAAAGGCCGGAGCAATACCCGGCCCAAGGCTGTCACAATCTTCCCGATGAAAGAAACGACCACCCTGTATCGCCCGACCGGCCCTGAGGAACTAGAGCTTGTGAAGCAGAGCGGCTACAGGAAGTGGCCGCCGCGACTGCCGGAACAGCCCATCTTCTATCCTGTGACAAACGAGCAGTACGCGGTTGAGATCGCCAGGGACTGGAATGTCCCCGCCAGCGGCTACGGCTGCGTGACCCGGTTCGAGGTGCGTAGCGAATTCATGGCGCGCTACAAGGTCGAGAAAGTGGGCGGTGCGCACCACACGGAATGGTGGGTTCCCGCAGAGGAACTCGAGGCGCTCAATGAGAACATTGTGGGGTTGATTGAGGTGGTTCGAGAATTCAAGGCATGAGCCCGGGCGACACGAGAGATCTCACTACATGTCTTTCAAAACCATAGAGGGTCAACGTCTGCATGCAGCTTCCGGCCAAGTGCTCCACTATTGCGGGCGCTATGAAGTCAAGCTCGGCGGTATTTTTTATCAGGCGGACGTACTGCTGAACGGCAAGCGAACACGGCTTGTTGTGGGCTTCATTAGCTGGACATTGCGCGCATTTCCGCCCCGGCGTCGCGTTGAGGAGAGTGTCTGGCAATCCATTGACTTCACGGATATGGACAAACTCATGAAATCGCTCCATGAGGCTTGACCTCAATTTGCCGGGTAGGCCAGGTGAAAGTAAGGCCGTCGCTTTTCTTGGGTGCAGGCGCCGTATCTCTTGCTACAAGCTGGCTTTTTCCGTCCAGCTTCGCCAGCTGCCGCAATTTTCTTGAGCCCACCTCAGGTTTCACACATGCCGGCCGCCAAACCAAATCTCGCATCCTGGGGCCACCGCTTGCTCGCGTCGGTGCTCGATGCCATGGCGCTGTTCGTGGCGCTGCTGATTCTCTTTGCCTTTGGCGAGATGCTGGGTTTTTCATCGGAGTGGATCGCAGCGGTCATCCCCGTCGCTTATGTCGCGTACAACTCCGCGGGTTTGTTCGCCCCGCACCTGAGCTTCGGCCGCACTGTCGCCGGTATTTCGGTCGTGTCCATACGGGGCAACGGCGAAGTCACATATATGCAAGCGTTGGTGAGGCCGCTCGTGCGTGTGCTTGCCCTGGTCCTGGCTTTTTTTATCTGCGCCGCGATCGAGCAACCGTGGCTTCTGGTGCTGCCTTTTGTCGTGGAGCTTGCACTTGTCATGCATACGCCGTGGCGGCAATCAATGGCCGACCTCATTGCCGGCACCATCGTCGTGAACACACCGCAGCCGTCACCGCACAGGGCGCCAGCCGCGCCCATGTACAGCGCCACGGACGCGGAGTTTGGTCCCGCACCCCGGCGAAGAAAACCCGGGTCATCCATTGAGCGCACCGCCGAGCTGTAATCACCGTCTACTCCGGTTCCCGCTCCCGCTCCCGATTGCCCCGTCCTGGCTGGGCCGAGGAGCGCAGACGTAGGCGGATCAGGGATCGCGCTTGTTTGAGCGAAGCGAGTTTGCGCGAGACCCCGCCGTAGTCGAGCACCGCAGGTTGCCCGAAGCGAAGCGTAGGGACCCAGACTGCGGGTCGCCTTTTCTTTGGTGACTTTCTTTTGGCGAAGCAAAAGAAAGTTACTTGCTGCCGGCAACCCCGGCCAGCAACTCTCAGCAAAAAGCGCAAAGGCCGGGGACAAGACCGGCCTCAACCCTATTGCGTAACTTTCTCTTTCGCATCCTTCACCCGAGCAGCCAAATGCTCAAGCGCCTCCTGCACCTGGTCCACCAGCACCAGGCAAAGATCCCCCGGCGACAGCCGCTCAAGCGCAGTATCAATCGCCAAAAACTCACCACGTATCTCGTCGATGCGTTGGGTGCGAAGGGCTTTGTGCTCGCCTTCCAGCCCCTGCCGCAGCAAGCCCATGACCTCGCCGTCGGCGCGGCCGCGCTGGGCGGCGTCCTGGTAGAGGATGACGTCGTCAAACGCGCCGCCGAGGATGATGGTCTGGTCGCGGATGTCGCTGTCGCGGCGGTCGCCGGCGCCGCTGATGACGACGCTGCGGCGCTGGCCGGGCGTGGCGGGCATGGCGTCGACGGCTGCCACCAGGGCGCGCATGGCGTCGGGGTTGTGGCCGTAGTCGGCGATGACGGTGGCGCCCTTGTAGTCCATGACGTTGAAGCGGCCGGGCGCGTTGTGGGCGTCGTTGACGAAGCTGGCGAGGCCGCGCCTGATGGTGTCCCAGTTCAGGCCGGCGCCCCAGGCGGCGGCGACGGCGGCCATGACGTTCTCGACCTGGAAGCTGATGCTGCCGCCGCGGGTGACGGGCACGCCCTGCAGCGGGATGCGCTCGACCCAGGCGCCTTCGGCGGCCACCAGCATGGGGCCGTCGACGTAGACGGTGCGTTTGCCCTGGGCGCGGTGCGTGGCCATGAGCGGATGATGCCGGTCGGCGGCGAAGAAGATGATCTTGCCGGGGCAGGTGGCGGCCATGTCGGCGACGATGGGGTCGGCGGCATTGAGCACGGCGTAGCCGGTGTTGGACACGTTCTGCACGATGACGCGCTTGAGCACGGCCAGGTCTTCGACGGTGGTGATGTAGTTCAGGCCGAGGTGGTCGCCGCTGCCGATGTTGGTGACGACGGCGACTTCGCAGCGGTCGAAGCCCAGGCCTTCGCGCAGCACGCCGCCGCGGGCGATCTCAAACACGGCTGCGTCGACGTCGGGGTGCATGAGCACGTTGCGCGCGCTCTTGGGGCCGCTGCAGTCGCCGCTGTCGGTCTGCCGGCCGTTGATGTAGACGCCGTCGGTATTCGTCATGCCGGTGCGCAGGCCTTCGGCGGCCATCAGGTGGGCGATCAGGCGGGTGGTGGTGGTCTTGCCGTTGGTGCCGGTGACGGCGATGACGGGCACGCGGCCGTTGTCACCGGCGGGGAAGAGCTCGTCGATCATGGCGGCGCCGACGGCGCGGCCCTTGCCGTAGGAGGGCGACAGGTGCATGCGCAGGCCGGGCGCGGCGTTGACTTCGACGACGCCGCCGTTTTGCGACTCGAGCGGGCGCAGCATGCTTTCGCAGACCACGTCGACGCCGCAGATGTGCAGGCCGACCATCTGGGCGGCGGCCACGGCGCGCGCGGCGACCGAGGGGTGCACGTCGTCGGTGACGTCGGTGGCGGTGCCGCCGGTGCTGAGGTTGGCGTTGTTGCGCAGGATGACGCGCCGGCCCTTGGCGGGAATCGATTCGGGCGTGAGCTCCTGCACTTCGAGGCGCGCGACGGCGATGTCGTCAAAGCGGATCTTGGTGAGCGAGGTGGCGTGGCCTTCGCCGCGCCGCGGGTCCTGGTTGACGATGTCGACCAGTTCGCGCACGGTGTGCAGGCCGTCGCCCACGACCTGCGGCGGCTCGCGGCGCGAGGCGGCGACCAGCTTGTTGCCGACCACCAGCAGGCGGAAGTCGCTGCCGGGCAAAAATTTCTCGACCATGACCTCGCCGTGTTCGGCGGCGGTCTTGTAGGCGATGTCCAGGTGCTCACGCGTGCTGATGTTGACGGTGACGCCCTTGCCCTGGTTGCCGTCCTGCGGCTTGACGACCACGGGCAGGCCGACCTGGCGGGCGGCGGCCCAGGCGTCGTCGGGGTCGGTGACGGGCCGTCCCAGCGGCACCGGCACGCCGGCGGCGCGCAGCAGCTTTTTGGTGAGGTCTTTGTCCTGGGCGATGGATTCGGCGACGGCGCTGGTGGAGTCGACTTCGGCGGCCTGGATGCGGCGCTGTTTGGCGCCCCAGCCGAACTGCACCATGCTGCCTTTGGTGAGGCGGCGATAAGGGATGCCGCGCGCGACGGCGGCGTCAACGATGGCGCCGGTGCTGGGGCCCAGGCGCTCGTCCTCGTCGAGGTCGCGCAGCTGGGCGATGGCGGCGTCAAGGTCGAAGGCGGTGTCGCGCAGGGCCGCGTGGATCAGGGCCTGGGCCAGTTCAAAGGCCAGGCGGCCGACGGCTTCTTCGCTGTACTCGACGACGACCTGGTAGGTGCCGGCCTCGACGGTGGCGGCGGTGTGGCTGAAGGTGATGGGGCAGCCGGCGGCGGCCTGCAGCTCGAGCGCGGCGGCTTCAAGCACATGGGCCAGCGACAGTGCGCCGGCGTGGCCGGTCTGGCGCAGCGCGCCCATGCCGGGGAACAGCGCGCGCGCACGGGCTTCGAAGCCGGGCAGGCCGGCGATGTTGCATTCGACGGCAGTGCAGGCGACGATGGCTTCGAGCGCGGTGTGGCGGCTCCAGAGGTTGGGCCCGCGCAGGGCGCGGATGCGGGACACTTCCATTATTCGGCACTCCCGGCGGTTTTAGGGGTGGTTTCGAAGGCTTCCATGCCGGCGCCTATGAGGTTGAGCGAAATGCCGAGCGCCCAGGCCGCGCCTATGGCGGCCAGCAGGGCGTCTTCGGTGAGGCCGCGGCGTTCGCGCCAGGCGCCGAGCTTGCCGAGGCCGGGCAAGAAGGCCTCGCTGGCGCCGGTGGCCAGCACCACCTGGTCCTGCCGGATAAAGAGGGCGCGGCCGCCCTGGGCGCAATGCGCCGCCAGGGCCGGGGCCTTGGGGTCGACGCTGTAGAAGATCACCTCGCCGTCGCAGAGCTCGGCCATCCCGGCGATGCGTGGGTCGGCGGCATTGAGCACGGCAGCGCCGCCGGGCAGCACCACGTCGACCTGCGAGCGCATGACCTTGAACATCTGATCGTCTTCGGTGATGTCGAACTCGGCCAGGCCTTGCGCGCCGCCCAGGTCGGTGACCACGCCGACCTGGCATTTGTCGTAAGGCAAACCGGTGCGCAGGATGGTGTCGGCGCCGTTCTCAAAGACGGCGGCCTGCACCGCGCGGTTGATCAGCAGGCGCTGGCCGGCTTCCCAGTTGGCGCAGTCGGAGGCGTCGACGCAGCGCTGGTCGAGGAAGAGGCCGGCCTGGCAGGCCAGGCCGGWGTGCCGGCCCGACAGGTGCAGCAGCCAGGCCACCAGCCGGGCGACGCGGTAGTTGCCGCCGGAGCCGGCGATGCCGACGATGGGGATGCGGCCGTCGGTGCCGGCGTCGGCATCGGCGTTATGCGGAAACAGGTGGTCGCAGATGGCGCGGCCCACGGGTCGCGGCGCGCCCTCGGCGGGCTTGAGGTGCATCAAGAGGCCGGGGCCGGCGTTGACTTCCACGATGGCGCCGCCCTGCTCATGCAGGGGGCGCGAGATGTCCTGCGCGACCACGTCGACGCCGGCGATGTCGAGGCCGACCACACGCGCGGCCAGCGAGACGACGTGATCGACTTCGGGGTGCACGGCGTCGGTGCAGTCGATGGCGACGTTGCCGTTGCGCTGGATCAGCACTTCGCGGCCGGCGGCGGGCACGCTGTCGGGCGCCAGGCCCTGGCGCTGCAAATCGAGGATGACGGCGCCGTCTTCGGCGGCGTTGATGCGGCCCAGCGGGAAGTCCTCGCCAACGCCACGGCGCGGGTCGGTGTTGAGTTGCGCGTCGACCAGCTGGGCGACGGTGGCGCTGCCGTCGCCGGTCACCCAGGCGGCTTCACCGCGCGCGGCGGCGACCACGCGGCCGCCGACCACCAGCAGGCGGTGCTCATGGCCGCGCACAAAACGCTCGACCATGACTTCGCTGCCGTGCCGGGCGGCCACCGTGAAGGCGGCCTCGACTTCGGCGCGGGTTTTAAGGTCCAGCGCCACGCCGCGGCCGTGGTTGCCGTCGGAGGGCTTGACGACCACCGGCAGGCCGATGTCTTCGGCGGCTTCCCAGGCTTCTTCGGGCGTGGCGACGATCTGGCCTTCGGGCACCGGCACGCCGCAGGTGGCGAGCAGGCTTTTGGTGAGGTCCTTGTCGTGGGCGATGCCTTCGGCGATGGCGCTGGTGAGGTCGGTCTCGGCCGTCCAGATGCGGCGCTGACTGGCGCCGTAGCCCAACTGCACCAGGTTGCCGTCGTTCAGGCGGATGTGGGGGATGCGGCGGTCGGTGGCGGCGGCCACGATGGAGGCGGTGCTGGGCCCGAGGTAGCAGTCGTCGACCTTGGCGCGGATTTTCTCGACGGCGGCCTGCACGTCGGCGGGGCCGTAGGGCGTGCCGTTGATGGCGGCCATCAGCAGGCGGTGGCCCTCGGCCAGCGCGGTGCGGGCGACCTGCTCGTCGCGCGCGCGGAACACCATGCGGTAGACGCCGCGCTGCGAGGTGCTGCGCGTCTGGCCGAAGCCGGTGGGCATGTCGGCCAGGTTGAGCAGCTCGATCACCACGTGCTCCAGCACATGGCCGGACCAGGTGCCTTCGCGCAGGCGCTGGATGAAGCCGCCGCGCTCGCCCACGCCGCAGTGGTGCTCGAGCAGGGCCGGCAACAGGGCGACCAGGCGGTCGTTGAAGCCGGGGAGGTCGTTGGAGGGGAAGTCTTCGAGGGTGCCGAGGTCCAGCCAGACCTCAAGCACGGCCCGGTAAGTCCAGATGTTGGGTCCGCGCAGGTAGTTGATGCGCAGCAGCTTGATGTCGTCCTGAGGGCTCATTGTTCTCAACATGGTCGGCAGGCAGGCGCCGCACCCGTCGGTGCGAGGCCTGGTCCCGGCCGATGAATTTCAGTGTGGGGCCTGTGAAGGCTCCGGTGAATCCCCGTGTGTCTCGTTATGTATTTGTTCTTATCGCGAACAGGGCCGTCGCCCGGGATCGGTAGACGGTTTCGCCATTTTCGGGGATTGAGGGTCAATTTTGTCGTTCCGGGCTGCATTCGGCGAAAATCCCCTGTTCGGGTTCCCCACGCGCGAAGACCAAGACCTGCGAAAACCCAGCCGCGCCAGATGCGGGACGCCAAGAATTCACCAACACAATGCAACACAAACACCCGGCAGACGACTCCAGCCTTACCGACCCCGCTTTGGCGGGGCTTCGCTCACAACTTGCAACCCAGGAAAACGTTCTGTGTACGCTTACGGTTGACCTGGACAGCCAACTTCGTTTTGCCCAGGGCCTGCTGGCCCTGACCGACCGCCGCCTGCTGGCCCGCGCCCCTGGCGGGGAATGGGCCGCCTGGCCCACGGTGGACGCGGCCGGCAAGGGGGTGCCGGGCCTGTCGCTGCGCCATTTCGACCATGCCGGCGTGGGCACGCTGGAGCTGCACCAGGCAGGCATTCGCCTGGCCGGCTGGCGCTTCACGCTGGGCGCCAATGTGCAGGCGCTGCGCCTGGTGCGGCTGTTTGCCCAGCAGCAGGCGGCCCAGGGCCTGGCCGAGGCGCCCCCGGCCGACGAGACGGCCCTGTGCCCCGAATGCGACCTGCCGCTGCCGCCGGACAGCGAGGAATGCCCGGCCTGCGCCCGCGAACTGCACACGCCGCCCTCGACCTGGGTGCTGCTGCGCCTCTGGCGTTTTGCCCACCCTTACCGCCACCAGCTGCTGGCCGGGTTTCTACTGACATTGGCCTCCACCGCCGCGACGCTGGTGCCGCCCTACCTGACCATCCCGCTGATGGACGACATCCTGATCCCTTTCCAGAACGGCCAGCGGATTGAGCCCTGGAAGGTCGGCGCGCTGCTGGGCGGCCTGCTGGGCGCGGCCGTGCTGGGCTGGGCGCTGAACTGGGCGCGCACCTACCTGCTGGCGCTGGTGTCCGAGCGCATAGGCGCCGACCTGCGCACCGCCACCTTCGACCACCTGCTGGAGCTGTCGCTGGACTACTTCGGCGGCAAGCGCACCGGCGACCTGATGTCGCGCATCGGCTCGGAAACCGACCGCATCTGCGTGTTTTTGTCGCTGCACGCACTGGATTTCGCGACCGACGTGCTGATGATCGTGATGACCGCGGTGATCCTGTTTTCCATCAACCCCTGGCTGGCGGTGGTGACGCTGCTGCCGCTGCCTTTTATCGGCTGGATGATCCACGTGGTGCGGGACAAGCTGCGCACCGGCTTTGAAAAAATCGACCGCGTCTGGTCGGACGTGACCAACGTGCTGGCCGACACGATTCCCGGTATCCGCGTGGTGAAAGCCTTTGCCCAGGAAAAGCGCGAGGCCCAGCGCTTTCGCGAGGTCAACCAGCACAACCTGGCCGTCAACGACAAGCTCAACAAGACTTGGTCGCTGTTCACGCCCACCGTCTCGCTGCTCACCGAAGTGGGCCTGCTGGTGGTCTGGGCTTTCGGCATCTGGCTGGTGTCCAGGCAGCAGATCACCGTCGGTGTGCTGACCGCCTTTATCGCCTACATAGGCCGCTTTTACGGCCGGCTTGATTCCATGAGCCGCATCGTCTCGGTCACACAAAAAGCCGCGGCCGGCGCCAAGCGCATCTTCGACATCCTGGACCATGTTTCCAACGTGCCGGAAACCGCCAACCCGGTGAAGATCGGCAAGCTCGAAGGCCGCATCGACATGAAGAACCTGGGTTTTCGTTATGGCAACCGCTCGGTGATACGCGGGCTGGACCTGCAAATACGGCCCGGCGAGATGATTGGCCTGGTGGGCCACAGCGGCTCGGGCAAAAGCACGCTGGTCAATTTGATCTGCCGCTTCTACGACGTGAGCGACGGTGCCATCAGCGTGGACGGCACCGACATACGCCGCTTCGGCGTGGCCGACTACCGCCGCCACATCGGCCTGGTGCTGCAGGAGCCCTTCCTCTTCTTCGGCACGATTGCCGAGAACATCGCCTACGGCAAGCCCGGCGCCACGCGCGCCGAGATCGTGGCCGCCGCGCGCGCCGCCCATGCGCATGAGTTCATCCTGCGCCTGCCACAGGGCTACGACTCGCTGGTGGGTGAGCGCGGCCAGGGCCTGTCCGGCGGCGAACGCCAGCGCATCTCGATCGCGCGCGCGTTGCTCATCGACCCGCGCATCCTGATCCTCGACGAGGCGACGTCCTCGGTGGACACCGAGACCGAAAAAGAAATCCAGCGCGCGCTGGACAACCTGGTGCAGGGCCGCACCACCATCGCCATCGCCCACCGCCTGTCGACGCTGCGCAAGGCCGACCGCCTGGTGGTGATGGACCGCGGCCAGGTGGTCGAAGTCGGCCCGCATGACGAGCTGATGGCCAGGCAGGGCCACTACTGGCGGCTCTACGAAGCCCAGGCGCGCCAGGTGGACAACGAAGAGGGCGGAGAGGAGGCCGAGGAAGGCCGCATCGCGCTGGCCACCTCGCAGATCGCCCACGCCGCGCATCACGTCGACAACGCATGAGCCCGGGACCTGTTATGACTGATTTCACTTCCATCTCCTCCGCTCTCCAGCTGGTGCGCGACGCCTCGGGCCGCCTGGTGTTCACCGATTCGGGAGGCCAGGCGCATGCCGGCGTGGTGCTGGTGCGGGCCTTTCCCATCGCTGCCCCTGACGAAGGAATTTCGCTGGTCAACACCGAAGGGCATGAAGTCGCCTGGGTTGACAGCCTGCAAGCCGTCGCGCCTGCTGCGCGCGCGCTGCTTGAGGAAGAACTTGCGTTGCGGGATTTTGTGCCTGAGATTACGCGGCTTAAAAGTGTCTCGAGTTTTGGTACGCCCAGTGTGTGGACCGTTGAGACCGACCGCGGTGAAACGTCTTTCATCCTCAAGGGGGAGGAGGACATTCGGCGCTTGGCACGCACTGGCCTGTTGATCGCTGGTAGTCAAGGGGTTCAGTACAGTGTGAGGGATATGACTGCGTTGGATCGGGCGTCGCGCAGGTTGCTTGAGAGGTTTCTCTAGGCTTGTGGTTTCCCGGCGGTGTGCCCTTCTCTTGATCTTGCTGGCCGGGGTTGCCGGCAGCAACTCACTTTTCTTTGCTTCGCCAAAGAAAAGTAAGCAAAAGAAAGGCGACCCGCAGTCTGGGTCCCTACGCTTCGCTACGGGCAACCTGCGGTGCTCGAGCCAAGCGGGGTCCGGCTAAACTCGCTTCGCTCAGACAACGCCGGCCCTGATCCGCTTGTCTCTGCGCTCCTCGGCCCAGCCAGGACGGGGCAATCGGGAGCGGGAACAGAAGAAAAAAATACCAAAGAACAAACCAAGACAAACAAGGACTCGCCACGGCGAGTCCTTGTTTCTTCAAGTATTGGGTATTCCTATCCCCACCCCTTGTGGATGCGCCGAGGAGCGGAGGTCCAGACGGATCAGGGATCGCGTTGTTTGAGCCGAAGGCGAGTTTAGCGAGACCCCGTCTGGACCGAGCACCGCAGGTTGCCCGCAGCGAAGCGGAGGGACGCAGCAACCAGGGTCGCCTTTTCTTTTGCTTACTTTTCTTTTGGCGAAGCAAAAGAAAAGTGAGTAGCCGCCGGGCTACCCCCGGCCAGCAGGTCCATGCAAAGGACACGGGGAGCGCGGAAGGCCGGCGCAAGACCCGGGCCCAGTTTCTAGTGCAGTGGAATTGCCAAACTAACAGTAGTACCGCGAACCTCTCCGGTGGTCACCGCAAGCGTCGCCCCCAGCATCCCGGCGCGGCTTTGCATGTTGGCAAGACCGCGCCCCCTTGTGGTGGTGCTGCCGATGCCGATCCCGTCGTCGCTGATGCTGACGCGGATCATGCGGCTGTGTCCTTGCGCAACCTTTGGTGGAGAACCCTCTGCGCTATCTGGCTGCTCGCAGTGGGCCGCAAATACCACGCGTGTCGCCTTGGCGTGCTGGATGATGTTGGTAAACACCTCCAGCAGGATGCGCTGGATATGCTGAATATGCTTGGGTGTCAGCAGTTCGAATCGCGGTAGCGCGTCTACCTCCCAGACCAGGGACACGTTCGCGGAATCCAGCCGGGGTTGCAGCCGATGCCGCATGGTGGCCAGGACTACAGCCAGGTCGCCATTGACGTTCTCGATGGCGTCCACTGCAATCCGCAGCTCGTCAAGAACCTCGGAGGTGTGCGTTTGCAATACTTCTTGCGGTGCGCTGCTCTTGACCAAACTGAGCAGCGCGACCAGTTGGGAGCCGACCGAGTCGTGGATGTCTTGCATCAAGCGTTGCCGTTCGAGCATGGCCGCTTGCTTGACCTCCAGGCCCTTTTCGTAGCGCAGCCTTAGCAGCCTGTTTTGCATGCTCCAGTAATTGCGCACCATCATCATGCCGACGGCAAAGTTATAGAACAGGAATGCATAGTTCAACAGATTGGCTTTGCCAAAACCCGAGGGCGATAACGTGAGCACAAGGTCATAAAGACCGAAGGCGACCGCGACGCCCGCCATCAATGCGTTGAGGCGTACCGTGCCGTCCGACTTCTTCCACGTCACAACGGTATAACGAGTGAAGCTCACGGCGCCCAACAGCAGGCTGGCGGGCACCCAGAACAGCTCGTAAACCCGGTAGTCCTGCAAAGCAGCACCTGCCGCCAGGGTAGGGAGTGCCGTCCAAAGGTAAATCTGGAGAAGCCTGTTCAGCCACGGCGCGGGCTTCCTGACCAGCAGCACGCTGACCCAGCACATCAGCCCGGCGTAATAGGCATACGTCGCCGACCTGGCCGCGTTGAAGACCCAGGTGGGGACCGGCGGATAGTCGACAAAAAAATCGACCTGCCAAAGGACGAAGCAAGCTTGCCCAAGGCCGGTGACCAGGTAAGCCTTGTCGCGGCTTTGCCACCACAGCGCAAGAGCCATCAGGCCTATGAGTGCCGACAGGGTCCCGGACATCAATGCCAGTCCCTTGCGGTGATTGACCTCGCTCTCATGCTCAGCCAGCGAAGTGAACTCATCCCCCAGCTCAATGCGGGCCAGCCCGGCGTTGCTGGCGGGTTCCGCGCGGATGTCGATTTCCAGGATATTCGTACCTGCCTGCAGGTCCTGGGCTGCCAGCAATTGCCAGCGCGGTCCGGTCCGGAATTGCGTGTTCGGCTGGTTCCAGCCCACGTGGTGCCAAGCCTTGCCGTTGATGCGGTAGCGATAACGGTTGCCCATCTGGAGCGATGAAAAACCCAGGCCCTGGCGGCCGTCGGCTTTCAGTTGCGTCAGCAGGGCTTGTTCTATCGGTACATCCAGCGTGAAATGCATCACCCCCTGCCGCCGCGGAAAATTCTGGTCCCACTTCCAGGGCAGGGGCTGCCGTCCCAGTTCGCGCAACTCGCCTTGCTCTCGGTGGGATGGGGAAATCGTCACGGAGAGCCTGGCTTCCTCCAGCGTGATGGGCAAAGGTTGCGCGAAGGCCGCGCTTGCCAGCAGGCCCCAGGCCAGAGACAGCCAGGCCAGAAACCTCACAACGAGATACCCAGTGCGCGGGCCTCAAAAATCGCCTGGGTTCGCGAATTCACGGCGAGCTTGGTGTAGATGCGTTTCACGTAGGTTTGCACGGTCCCCAGTTCCACCGCCATCAAGTTGGCCGCCTCCTGGTAGGTGTAGCCACGCGACAGCAGAAGCAGCAATTCAATTTCACGCGGCGCCAGCCCATGTGCCGGCGTGTCGGGCGGTGCTGGTTGCGCAGACGTCTGGCGTTGCCGGGATGCTTCGTTCTTCACAGGAGCCGGCGCGTCGAGCATTTGCATGCGCGCCAGCAGACGGCTTGCAATCACGGGCGAAAGCGGCGTGCCGCCCTGGCGAATAGCCTCAATCGAGGAGGTCAGCGACTGGGCTCTTTGCATGTCTTCTTTGAGCAGGTAGCCGTTTGCGCCGGCTTGAATGCTGTTGACGATGTTGTCGGCATCCGCGAATACGGTGATGACCAGGATATGCGTCAAGGGGAAGGTTTCGCGTACCTGGCGGATCAGGTCGATGCCGCTTCCATCCGGCAAGCCCAGGTCGATCAACCAGTGGTCTTGTTCTTCTTCGCGGGCAAATGCCATTGCGGCGCCCAAGGTCTCAAATGACGTGATCTTTGCGTCCGGGAAGCCCTGCGCCAGGACCTGGCCAATCGTCTGGCGCATCAGCGGGCTGTCATCGACGAAGGTGATTTTCATGGGCGGAGGCATGGAGGCATACTGGCGGATTATCCGGCCTGGAACGGGCTATCGGCGTGAATAAAAAGCGCTAGCCGGCCTGCGACCCCCGATGCGCCCACCCAGTAGTGTGCTTCTCAACATAACTAAACAACTCATACATCACCATCGCCATAGCCCCAATCACCACCAACCCGGCAAACGCCAACGCCAGCCGTTGTTGCGACCCGGCACTCTGCATGAGATAGCCAATCCCCGAATCCCCGGCTGTCATCTCGGCCAGCACGGTGCCGACAAAAGCCAGCGTAATCGACACCTTGAGCGAGGCGAAAAAATAAGGCATGGAACGCGGCAGGCCGACCTTGATGAGCACGTCGCGGCGTTTGGCACCGAGCACCCGCAGCACGTCTTCGAGTTCGGGCTCGAGCGTGGCCAGGCCGGTGGCCATGTTGACGGTGATGGGGAAAAACGAGATCAGGAAAGCGGTCAGGATGCCGGGGCCTATGCCTATGCCGAACCAGACGATCAGGATGGGGACAATCGCGGCCTTGGGCACGGCGTTGAAAGCCACCAGCAGCGGGTAGACCGCCGCATAGGCCAGGCGCGACGAGCCGACCAGGAAACCCAGCAGCACACCGACGACGATGGACAGGCCGAAGCCCACCATCGTGACCCAGAAGGTTTTCCAGGCGGCTTCGGCAATCGGGCCGGCGAATTCGGCCATGGCCTGGGCAATCGCCAGCGGAGCCGGGAAGATGAACTCGGGCACCGAAAAACCCGCGCACACGGCCTGCCACAGCGCCACCACCAGCGCCAGCAGCAGCCACGGCGCCCAACGCTCGAGCTGTTTGTTGTTCATGTTCATGGCTGCGCTCCGCCGCGCATCGCGCCTATGTGGCCGCGCAGCTCGTGCACGATGTCGCTGAATTCGCGGGTGTAGGTGACTTCGAGGTCGCGCGGGCGCGGCAGGTCGATTTCGCGCCTGACGACAAAACGGCCCGGGCTTTTGCTCATCACGTACACCGTGTCGGCCAGGAACACCGACTCGCGCAAATCATGCGTGACCAGGATCACGTTGAAGCGCTGCTCGGTCCAGAGGTCGCGCAGGATGCACCAGAGTTCTTCGCGCGTGAAAGCGTCGAGCGCGCCGAAGGGCTCGTCGAGCAGCAGCATCTTGGGTTCGTGGATCAGCGCGCGGCAGATGCTCACGCGCTGCTGCATGCCGCCCGAGAGCTGCCAGGGGAATTTGTCTTCATAACCGGCCAGGCCCACCTTTTGCAGCAGGCGCCGCGCGCGTTCTTCAAACTCCTTGCGCTTTGCCTTGAACTGGCTGCGGTAGGGCTCGACGATTTCCAGCGGCAACAGCACATTGCCGACCGTGGTGCGCCAGGGCAGCAGCGACGGCGCCTGGAAGGCCATGCCGGAGATCTTGAGCGGCCCGGTCACGGGCCGGCCGTCAATCAGGATGCTGCCCGCCGAGGGCATCTTCAGGCCGGTGGCCAACTTCATGAAGGTGGACTTGCCGCAGCCCGAAGGCCCGACGATGGCGATGAACTCGCCTTGCCGCACCTGCAGGTCTATGGCCTCGACGGAAAACTGTTTGCGCGCGAGCAGCTCGTCGTTGTAGGCGAGCCAGACGTCGCGGAAATCAACGAAATGTGGGCTGTCAGCAGTGGCCAGGGACATGCTTATTTCTTGGGAGCTGGCAGCACGTTGAGTTCAGCCGCCGTGGGCAGGAAAGAGCCGTTCCACACCAGCGCGGGGTCGACGCGGGTCTTGGTGCCGAAGGCGTCGGACACCTGCGAGGCCATCAGCGTGAGGCGAGGGGCTTTGACCTGGCCGAAGCCCTCGGCGCGTGCGTCGGGGCTGTTGACCACGGTGTCTATGGCCAGGCGCAGGCGGCGCACTTCGAGCGGCACGTTGATGATGCCGTCGCGTGCCTTGACGAATTCAATCGCGGCGGCCGGGTCGGCCACCACATCTTTCACGCCCTTGGTGAAAGCCTGCAGGAAGGCCTTGACGGCGGCCGGGTTCTCCTTGATGAGCTTGGGCGAGGCGATGACGACGTTGCCGTAGTGCTTCACGCCGAAGTCGGCATAGGGCAGCACCACCACGTCCTCGGCCTTGACGCCGCGCGCCTCGAGGTTGAGCAGCGAGGTGAAGGTGAAGCCGGTGATGGCGTCGACGTCGCCGCGCGCCAGCATGGTCTCGCGCAGCGGCGGGTCCATGGTGACCCACTGGAAGCCGGTGACCTTGTTGGCCTTGGCAAAGACCGGGAAGGCGCGGCGGCCGGCGTCGAACACCGGGGCGCCCATTTTTTTGCCGTTGAGGTCGGCGGGCGTCTTGATGCCCGATTTTTTGAGCGCCATCACCGAGGCCGGCGTGTTGTTGTAGACCATCATCACGGCCACGGGCTTGTTGGGTGCGTCAGGGTTGTTGGCATGGAATTCCATGACCGAAGCCAGGTCGGCGAAACCCATGTCGTAGGTGCCCGAAGCCACACGCGTGACCGCGCCACCCGAGCCGTTGCCGGCGTCCACCGTCACGTCAAGCTTGTTGGCCTTGAAATAGCCCTTGGCCACCGGCGTGAGGAACAGGGCAGCCGGGCCTTCAAAACGCCAGTCGAGCTGGAACTTGATGGGGGTGTTCTGCGCATGGGCGAGGCTGAAGGCCGCGGTGGCGGCGAGCAGGCTGGCGGCCCTGGCGAGTTGCGCGGCGGAAAACAAAGGCATGCGGTAGGTCATGGGGTGGTCCTGGGCCAAAAAATGAGCACTGGCCGCCTCGAAGAAGCGGCAGCGGGAGCTACGGAAGGATTAGCAAAAACAATGCCGTGCTTTGCGGGAAAAATGGGTAAAGGGGGCGAGGGGGCGAAGGGGCGAGCCACCCTCGCCGGCACGGCGTGCGGCCTATTTTCGGCGAAAGTCGCGCCGGGCCCGGCGCTTTTGCGGATTTTTCCGTCCGTGATTACCCCCGAAGCGGGGGGGCATCGTGCAGGCAGCTCAGGCCAGCAGGTCGCGCAGCGTGCGCGCGATCACCTTGGTGGCGCGGCGCAGGTCTTCGAGTTCCAGGCGCTCGTCGGCGCGCTTGGCGTGCGATTCGAGCACGGTGCGCGGGCCGGCGCCGTAGATCACGCCGGGGATGCCGGCCTCGGCATAGAGGCGCACGTCGGTGTACAGCGGCGTGCCCATGGCCGGGATCTTCCGGCCGAACAGCACCTCGCCGTGCTTCTGGATGGCCTCGACCAGCGGCTGGTTGCCGGGCAGCGGCCGCATCGAATTGGCCAGCAGCAGGCGCTTGATGTCGATGGTGATGCCTTTGCGTTCGGCCGCGGCATCTGCAATCACTTTGCGGATATTGGCTTCGACCTCGGCTGGGTTCTCCTCGGGGATCATGCGGCGGTCCAGCTTGAACATCACCTTGCCGGGCACCACGTTGGTGTTGGTGCCGCCTTCGATGCGGCCCACGTTGAGGTAGGGGTGTTTGATGCCCTCGACCTGGGAGGTGACCTGCTGGTACAGCGCGTTCTGCGCATAAAGTGCGTTGAGGATGTGTACCGCGCCCTGCAAGGCGTCGACGCCGGTGTCGGGAATCGCGGCATGGGCCATCTTGCCGTGCACCGTGACTTCCATCTGCAGGCAGCCGTTGTGGGCGGTGACGACTTCGTACGAAAAACCGGCAGCGATCAGCAGGTCGGGTTTGGTGAGGCCCTGTTTGAGCAGCCAGCCCGGGCCCATCTCGCCGCCGAATTCCTCGTCATAGGTGAAGTGCAGCTCGACCGCGCCCTTGAGCGGCGCACCCAGCGCTTCGAGCGCGCGCAGCGCGAAGGTGAAGCTCGCGAAATCGCATTTGCTGACAGCCGAGGCACGGCCGTAGATCTTGCCGTCCACAATTTCGCCGCCATAGGGGTCGTGGGTCCAGCCTTCGCCGGGCGGCACCACGTCGCCGTGGGCGTTGAGGGCGATGGTTTTGCCTTCGCCCTTGTTGCCGTACTGGCGGCGCACGATCAGGTTGGTGATGGATTCCATGCCATAGGCACGCACATCAGCCTCGGGCACCGGGTGTTTCTCGGCCTCGAAGCCGAAGGCCTTGATCAGTTCGGCGGTGCGTTCGGCATGCGGCGCGTTGTTGCCGGGCGGCGTATCGGTGGGCACGCGTATGAGCTGCTGGAGGAAGGCGGTTTCCTCGTCGAAATGGGCGTCTATCCAGCTGTCGAGCCGGGCGTAATCGGTGGAAAAGGTCATGGTGGTCAGGGCGCGAGATGGGTAAGCAGATGGGTGAAAGCCTGGATCGCAAGCTCGATGTCGTCGCTGGTGCTGCTTTCCAGCGGGTTGTGGCTGATGCCGGAGTTCTGGCCTCGCACAAAAAGCATGGCCTGGGGCATCACCTTGTGCAATTTCATGGCGTCGTGGCCGGCGCCGCTGGGCATGGCATGCACAGGCACGCCCAGCGAATCGACCGCGCGCTCCCAGCGCTGCTGCCAGGCCGGCGCGCTGGGCGCGGCGGCGGCGCGTTCGGTCAGCTCGGTCGTGTAGTGCACGCCGCGGCGTTCGCAAATGGTTTTGAGCTCGGCCAGCACGTCGGCCACCAGCGCGTCGCGCTGCGCGTCGACGGGCGCGCGCAGGTCCAGCGAGAACAGGCAGCGCCCCGGCACCACGTTGATGGAGCCGCTGGGCACCTGCAGCATGCCGACGGTGCCGACGGAGTCGCCGTCCTGCGCCGCGCGGCGTTCCACATAGAGCAGCAGTTCGGCGGCCGCGGCGGCCGCGTCGCGGCGGCGGTTCATGGGCGTGGTGCCGGCGTGGCTGGCCATGCCGGTGATTTCGCAGAGGTAGCGCACATTGCCGTTGATCGAGGTCACGATGCCCAGCGGCAAATCGAGCTCGTTGAGCACCGGGCCTTGCTCGATGTGGACTTCGACAAAACCGAGGTAGTTGCCGGCCTCGCGTTTGATCTTGCCGATGTCTTCAGGCTTCAGGCCGGCGTTCAGCATGGCCTCGCGCATGGTGATGCCGTCGGCATCTTTCTGGTCCAGCCACTCGGGCTTGAAGTCGCCGATCAGCGCGCCGGAACCCAGGAAGGTCGCCTTGTAGCGCTGGCCTTCCTCTTCGGCAAAGCCCACGACCTCGATGTTGAAAGGCAGGCGCTTGCCCTGGCGGTGCAGCTCGCGCACACAGGCCATGGGCGCGAAGATGCCGAGCCGGCCGTCGTACTTGCCGCCGTTGCGTACGGTGTCGTAGTGCGAACCGGTCAACAGTGTTTTCACTCCCTCCCCCCCTGGGGGAGGGTTGGGGTGGGGGCCCGCACGGTAAATGCCCACCACATTGCCCACCGCATCAATGCCCACCTCGTCAAAGCCGCAATCGCGCATGGTGCTGCTGATATAGACCGCGCAGGCGCGGTGCGCATCGGTCAGGTAGGTCACCGTGAGCTGGCCTTTTTCAAGGTAGCCCGGGTCGCTGTACCGCGACATTGTTTCGTGCCAGTCCCAGACGTCGTTGCCCAGCGCGGGCGTGGCGGCGAACTTGTCGTTAAGCCTGAGTTCCACGACACGGTGGATGTTGCGCAGGTTCTCCTGCAGCTCGAAGTCGGGATGGTTCTGCAGGCGGCGCGCGAAGGTGTCGATGATCTGTTGCCGCCCCAGGCCGGTACCGCGCGGGCCGCGCACCGCGAGGATGAAGGGGAAACCGAACTTCGCGTTGTAGTCGGTGTTCAGCTTTTGCAGCGTGGCGAACTCTTCGGGCGTGCAATCCGCCAGCCCGGCCTTGCCCTGTTCATTCGTGGATTCCGCCGTGAGGCTTTTGCTCACCATGGCCTTGCCGGCGAGTTCCGGGTGGGCCTGGATGAGCTTGACCTGCGCGTCCCTGCCGGCTGCGCGCAGTACCTGGGCCATCGCGTGCTTGAGCTGCGCCAGCGAACGGAAGGGGCGGGCGTCGAGTGCTTTTTCAGCGACCCAGGGCGAGTGCTCGTAAAGCCCGTCCAGCAGCTGCAGCGCCTGGTCGCGCGGCGCGGTGTTGACCTGTTCAAGGGTGATGGCCATGTTCAGCTTTCCTGCCGGGGCGTGTGGGGGTGGGTGGCCTGCCAGTGGCGGGCGATGTCGATGCGGCGGCAGACCCAGACGCGGTCGTGCTTCTGCACATGGTCGAGGAAACGCTGCAATGCCACGATGCGGCCGGGCCGGCCCAGCAGGCGGCAGTGCATGCCTATGCTGAGCATCTTGGGCGACGCGTCGCCTTCGGCATACAGCGCGTCGAAGCTGTCGCGCAGGTAGATAAAAAAGTCCTCGGCCTGCGCGAAGCCCTGGGGCAGGGCGAAGCGCATGTCGTTGGTGTCCAGCGTGTAGGGCACGACCAGCCGGGGCACCACGGCGCCGTCGGTTCGTTTGACCTCGGTCCAGAAGGGCAGCTCGTCGCCGTAGTAGTCGCTGTCGTATTCGAGCCGGCCGTCGTCGGCTACTAATCGGCGTGTGTTGGGGCTGTCGCGGCCGGTGTACCAGCCCAGCGGGCGCGTGCCGGTGAGTTTTTCGATCGCGTCCAGGCCCAGGCGCATGTGTTCGCGCTCGGTGGCTTCGTCGACCTGCTGGTAGTTGATCCAGCGCCAGCCGTGGCAGGCGATTTCGTGGCCGAGCTCGGTGAAGGCTGCGGCCACCTCGGGGTGGCGCTGCAAGGCCATGCCGACGCCGAAGACGGTCAGCGGCAGCCCGCGCTTTTCAAACTCGCGCAGGATGCGCCACACGCCCACGCGCGAGCCGTATTCGTAAATGCCTTCCATGCTCAGGTGGCGGTCGGCAAAGCTGGGCGGGTTGGCCATCTCGGACAAAAACTGCTCGGAGCCGGCGTCGCCGTGCAGCACCGAGTTCTCGCCGCCTTCTTCGTAATTGAGCACGAACTGCACGGCGATGCGGGCCTGGCCGGGCCACTGCGCATGCGGCGGATTCCGGCCGTGGCCGACCAAGTCTCTGGGGTAGCTGTTGTTCATCATGACAAGGCCATCGAAATGTCGTTGGTCGGCACCTTGCGGTTGAAGGCCAGGTTTTCCTCGACATGCAGCAGGTGCTCGGTCATCAGGCGCACGGCCAGGGCCTCATCCTTGGCGGCCAGGGCTTTGACGATTTCGGCGTGCTCGTCGTTGGAGTGTTCGGCGGCGCTGGCCGTTTGGTACATCAGGGTGATCAGCGCGCAGCGCGAGATCAGCTCGCCCAGCATTTGCGCCAGCACTTCATTGCCCATGAGCTCGGCCATGCGCACATGGAAATCGCCCAGCAGCTCGTTGCGGCCGGGCACATCGCCAATGTCAAGCGCGGCTTTTTCCTGGGCCACGTGTTCTTTCAGCGCCTTGATCTTCGCGGGCGTGACCTCGCGCACGAAGGCGCGCGTCATTTCGGTTTCCAGCATGCGGCGCACTGCGAACACCTGGCGCGCTTCCATCACCGAGGGGGCAGCCACAAAAGCGCCGCGCGCGGGCTCCAGGCGTATCAGCCGGTTTTGTGAAAGCTGGAACAGCGCCTGCCGCACCAGCGTGCGCGAGACGCCGAAATGGTCGGCAAGTTTTTGTTCCGCCAGCTTGGTGCCCGGGTGCAGCCTGTGCTCCACAATGGCCTTGGTCAGCGCCTCGACAATGGCGTGAGTGGTCGATGATTCCATCGGCGCATGATAGCCGCAAATCAAAAAACTGTATACACTTTTGGTAAACCGAATCGGGAATGTGACCATCTCCATTTCCGCTACTCACCATCTCGAAGGAATCCCATGGGCTTGAGCACACATGTACTGGATACGATGCACGGCGTGCCCGCTGGTGGGATGAAAGTCTCGCTATTCGCCACGCAAGTTGGGCAGGCCACGCTAGTGAAATCCTTTGTTCTCAACGATGACGGCCGCAGCCCCGACGGACCCCTCTACGACAGCAGCAATTTGAAAGCGGGTACTTACCGCTTGGTGTTTGACGTCGCGGATTACTTCAAGGCGCGCGGCGTGGCGCTGCCCGAGCCGGCCTTCCTGGACCAGGTCAGCCTGGACTTCGGCGTGGCCGACATCACCGCGCATTACCACGTGCCTTTGCTGGTGAGCCCCTGGAGCTATTCGACCTACCGCGGCAGCTGAGCCCTTCCATGAGGCCCGTGTCATGCGGGCGTCATCTGGGAGGTTAACAATCAGCCCTTTTTACTACTGAGCCTCTTCCCCCATGAATGTCAAGCCGATGGGCGCGCTGAGCCGCCGCCAAGCCCTGTTGTTGTCTGCAGGCACCGCCGCCAGCCTGATGGCTTGCACCGCGCTGGCGCAAGGCCCTTCTTCCAACACCGCCGCTTATCCTGAACGTCCCGTCAAGATCGTCGTGCCGTTTGCGCCCGGCGCCGGCACCGACGCGATGGGGCGATTGATCGCGCAAAAGCTCGGGGAAGTCCTGGGCGGCACGTTTGTGGTCGACAACCGCGCCGGCGCCTCGGGCGCCATCGGCACGCAGTTTGTGGCGCAAGCGCCGGCCGACGGCTACACGCTGCTGCTGGTGGCATCGCCTTTCACCACGGTGGCGGCCTCGGTGCCCAGCGCCAACTATGACCCGCTGCGCCAGTTCACGCCGGTCGGCATGATCGCCAGCGGCCCGCTGGTCTGGGCCGCCAACAAGCAGCTGCCGGCCAACAACATGAAAGAGCTGATCGCGCTGGCCAAACAGAAACCCGGCGCGCTCAACTACGGCTCCGCCGGCGCGGGCGGTGTCAACCACCTGGTGCTGGAATCGCTCAAAGCCCGCACCGGCACCTTCATCACGCACATCCCGTATCGCGGCGTGGCGCCGGCCACCATGGACATGATCGGCGGGCAGATCCAGCTTGTGACCGGCACCATTCCGGCGCTGCTGCCTTTTATCAAGAACGGCAGCGTCAAGGCCCTGGCCGTCACCAGCGCCAAACGGTCCAGCGCCTTGCCCGACGTGCCCAGCATGGGCGAGTCCGGCCTGAAGGGTTTTGACGTGCTGAACTACTTCGCGCTGGCCGCGCCTGCCGGCACGCCGCCGGCCGTCGTCAACACCTTGAATGCCGCCATCAACAAGATCGTGGCCATGCCCGATGTGCTGGCCCGTTTCAAGGCCGACGCTGTTGACCCCGCGCCCGGCACCCCGGCGCAACTGGGCCAGTTCATCGAAGCCGATTACCGCGCCTGGGTTAACGTCGTCAAGACGCAGAACTTGAAGATTGATTGAGGGGCGCAGGAGGGGGTCTGCGGTTACCACCCTTCGATACCTCGGGGCGAACGGTGGTTTTCCGTTCGCGTCAAAGCACCACATCCTGCTTCCTTGAGATATTTTTTTACCGTTCGTGCTGAGGTATCGAAGCACCTGGTCGTTTTGGAAGCTGAGTTGTTTTTGGTTCCGGGGCCGGGGTTGCCGGCGGCAACTCACTTTTCTTTTGCTTCGCCAAAAGAAAAGTAAGCAAAAGAAAAAGCGACCCTGGTTGCTGCGTCCCTGCGCTTCGCTACGGGCAACCTGCGGTGCTCGGTCCAGACGGGGTCTCGCTAAACTCGCCTTCGGCTCAAACAACGCGATCCCTGATCCGTCTGGACCTCCGCTCCTCGGCGCATCCACAAGGGGTGGGGACAAGAAATACCAAACAGCCTAAGGCTCAGCCCGAACGGATGGGAGAGGGTCGCGCAAGCGCGATGCGCAGCGAGCCGCTCAGCCAGCAGGGGCAAGCGCGCCGCAGACTCGAAGTGAAAAGCGTGGGGGCCTTAATCCTGACCCTCTGTGAGCGTGTCTAGCTGAAATTTCCCGCTCTTGTGCCACAGCCAGGTGTCGGTGTAGACCACCTTGCCCATGCGGGTGGGCGCCGGGAAAGGCGAGGCCTTCTGGACGGTGCTTTCGATTTCGGCCATCACTTCGGGCGCGTGGCGCGGCGCGCGCATCCAGTCCAGGCGGGTTACGCGCCCGACCCTGTCGATCTCCACGTTCAGCACGCCGACGGCATACAGCAGCGGCGGCATGCGGCCCTTGTAGACACGGTCTGAATTAAGGCCGTAGATGTGCGTGGCGCCGTCTTCGCGGTAGGCGCGCGGCGTGGCCGCACTGGAGCTCCGGGCCGAGCCCTGGGGGCCGGCGATGGGGCCGATCACCGGGGTGTCCGGCGCCTTGGCGGGTCCGGGCGCGGGCGTGGCGTCGGGTGCGGTCTTGCAGGCGCTCACGATGGCGGCCCCGGCCGCGGACAGCAGGGCCATCAGCCAGAAGCGCCGCGGGGCGGAAGAAGAAGTTGAAGTAGAAGGGGAGGAAGGCATCTCTGGTCTTGTCATGGTTTGCCTCTCTAGGCCTCTTGGGGCCGGCTCATGGGGTTTTGCGTATACCCGCCATCATGCGCGGAGACCGCGCGCCGGCCGGGTGGTGCTAAGGTCTCATTTTGCCCACGATTTCATTCGCTTACGCTCTTCAACACGTCACCAATGGTTTCCCGCAACACCGATTTGTTACTTGACACCCTGCTGGCCCGCCTGGCCACAGCGCCGGCGGTGCTGGTGCGGGTGGCCGAAACACAGGGTTCGGTCCCGCGCGAGGCGGGCACCTGGATGGCCGTGTTCGCCGATGCCATTGTGGGCACCATAGGCGGCGGCCACCTCGAATACGAGGCCATCACCAAAGCCCGCGCGCTACTGGAAAAAGGCGATGCTCCGCACGAAGTTGAGCCGCAGCGCGTGGCGCTGGGCCCGTCGCTGGGCCAATGCTGCGGCGGTGTGGTGCAGCTGCGCTTCGAGCGGGTGGAGGCCGGCGATGCGGCGGCGCTGCGGCTGGATGCGCCGCGGCTCACGCCTGTGGCGTTGTTTGGCGGCGGCCATGTCGGCCATGCGCTCGTCCAGGTGCTCGCACCCCTGCCGTTCGCGCTGAGCTGGATAGACAGCCGCGACGGCGTGTTCCCGGACAGCGTGCCGCCGCGTGTGGTGTGCGAGCATTCCGAGCCGGTGCAGGACGCCGTGCCCAGCCTGGCGCCGCAATCGCGCGTGCTGGTCATGAGCTTCAGCCATGCGGAAGACCTGGACATCGTGGCCGCCTGCCTCAAGCGCCAGCGCGAGCAGGGCGACCTGCCCTACATCGGCCTGATCGGCAGCCAGACCAAATGGGCGACCTTCAGGCATCGGCTGGAGGCCAGGGGCTTCACGGCGGCTGAACTCGCGCATGTGACTTGTCCGATAGGCGTGCCCGGCATCACAGGCAAGGAGCCGGAAGTCATTGCCGTTGCTGTCGCGGCGCAGTTGTTGCAAAGCATCGATGCGGATTGAGCCTGTGCCGTCTGGCTTTGCGGCTGACGGCAAAGGCTATAAACTCGCGTCACCAGGTCGCAGCGGAGCCGGGAACGAGATAGTCAACCACTCGTTCTCTTGTTCGTGACCCGTTTTCTGCTTACAGCGCCCGCAGTGGTGAGCAGGCTGAAATCGCGGAGCCCGCATGGGTGCCGCAAGGGTTGAGGGAATATGGAAAGCTACCTCCTGGACTGGGCCAACCTGCTGCTGCGCTGGGTCCACGTCATCACCGCCATCGCCTGGGTCGGCTCCTCGTTTTACTTCGTCTTCCTCGACAGCAGCCTCACGCCGCCGGTGGATGAAGACTTGAAGAAGCAGGGCGTCAGCGGCGAGCTCTGGGCCGTGCATGGCGGCGGTTTTTACCACCCGGTCAAATTCGCCGTCAAGCCGCCGCAGCTGCCGGCCCACCTGCACTGGTTTTACTGGGAAAGCTACAGCACCTGGCTGTCGGGTTTTGCGCTGTTCACGGTGTCCTACCTCTGGAACGCCGGCACCTACCTGGTCGACAAATCGCTGATGAACTGGTCGCCCGGCGCCGCGGCCGGCGTGGCGCTGTCTTTCTTTGTGGTGTTCTGGATGCTCTACGACGGCATCTGCCAGCTGTTCGGCAAGGGCAAGAACGGCGACGCCATCGTGGGCGCATTGGTCGCCGTGCTGGTCTGCATCGCGTCCTGGCTGGCCTGCCACTGGTTTGCCGGGCGCGCGGCCTTTTTGCTGGTAGGCGCGATGATGGCGACGGCCATGAGCGCCAATGTGTTTTTCTGGATCATCCCCGGCCAGCGCAAGGTCGTGGCCGCGATCAAAGCCGGTGAGCCGGTGGACCCTGTGCACGGCCAGCGCGGCAAGCAGCGCAGCGTGCACAACACCTACTTCACGCTGCCTGTGCTGTTCGCCATGCTCAGCAACCACTACAGCTTCACCTGGAGCCATCCGCAAAACTGGCTGGTGCTGATCCTCATGATGCTGGCGGGCGCGGCGATACGCCAGTTCTTCGTGCTGCGCCACGGCTACAAGCTTGGCCGCAACCGGCACCCGCTGCCGTATGCGCTGGCGGGTGTGGTGGTGATCATCGGCGTGATCGTCTGGATGAAGCCGGCGCCCATCGCTGCGGCAATGCCGGCCGCCGTCTCATCGGGCTCCGGTTATGACAAGGTGCAGGCCATCCTGGCCCAGCGTTGCTACCAGTGCCACGGCGCGCAACTGCAGATGAAGAATGTCCGCCTCGATTCACCCGGGGCCGTCAGGCAGCACGCAACCCAGGTCTACCAGCAGGCCGTGGTCACGCGGCTGATGCCGATGAACAACGCGACCGGCATCACCGAGGATGAGCGACTGGCCATCAAGCAGTGGTTCGATGCGGGCGCGCGAACTGAGTAGCGATTACCAGCTGCTGGCCAGCCCGGCAGCACGCGTCGACGGTTTCTCAAAATGCCGCGCGAGGAAATCTACAAAGGCCTTGACGCGGGCTGAATGCTGGTGGCGGGCCGGGTAGACCGCATGGATGTCGGCCGGCGGCGTGCGGTAGTTCTCCAGAACCTGCACCAGCCGGCCGCTGCGCAGGTATTTGGCGATGTCCCATTCGGCGCGCATCAGGATGCCGTGGCCGTCCAGCGCCCAGTTCACCGCGATCTCGCCGTCGCTGGTGCTCAGGTTGCCGTGCACCTTGACGGCCTGCGTCTGCTTGCCGGAGGACAGGCGCCACATGCCGTAGGCCTCGTCGCCCTGGCGTATGCCTATGCAGTTGTGCCGCGCCAGGTCGTGCGGCACCCGGGGTGTGCCGTGGCGGGCCAGGTAGGCCGGCGCGGCGCAGAGCAGGCGGCGATTCGGCGCGATCAGGCGCGCCACCACACGGGCGTCGGGCGGCTCGCCGAAGCGTATGCAGACATCGAAGGCGTCCTCGGTCAGCGGCGGCGGGTTGACGGTGAGCTGCAGCTGCACTTCGACCTCGGGATGGGCTTTCACGAAACGCGAGACCAGCGGCGCCACATGGCTGCGGCCGAAACCCAGGGTGGCGTTCACGCGCAGCAGGCCCTTGGGGGCAGCCACGGCGCTGGAGACCTGCTGCTCCATGTCGTCGATATCGGCCAGGATGCGGCGCGCATGCGTCAGGTAGATCTCGCCTTCCTGCGTGAGGCTGGCGCGCCGCGTCGTGCGGTTGAGCAACTGCACGCCTAGCCTGGCCTCCATCTGTGCCAGCCGCTTGCTGACGGCCGCGGTGCTGATGCCGAGCTCGCGCGCCGTGGCCGAAAGGCTGCCGTAGCGCGCCAGCAGGCTGAAAAAAGCCATCTCCGAGGGAGCGGGGTTTGCCGGATTCATTCGTAACCTGAAGTTAACAATGGTCTCACTTTAAAGGCTTTTGTTGTTCCCGCCAATCGCTACATTGGAGGCATCACCACTGAGGAAACCCATGAAGACTTACAAAATCGCCTGCATCCCCGGCGACGGCATCGGCAAGGAGGTCGTCCCGGCCGGCCAGCAAGTGTTGCAAGCGCTTGCCGCCACGCAAAAGAATTTCCGTTTCGAGTTCACGTCCTACGGCTGGGGCGGCGACTGGTACCGCAAGCACGGCGTCATGATGCCCGACAAGGGCCTGGACGAATTGCGCGGCCAGGACGCCATCCTGTTCGGTTCGGCCGGCGACCCGCACATCCCCGACCACGTCACGCTGTGGGGCCTGCGCCTGAAGATCTGCCAGGGCTTCGACCAGTACGCCAACGTGCGGCCCACGCGCATCCTGCCCGGCATAGACGCGCCGCTCAAGCGCTGCGCGCCGGAGCAGCTCAACTGGGTCATCGTGCGCGAGAACTCCGAGGGCGAGTATTCCGGCGTGGGCGGGCGTGCGCACCAGGGCCACCCGATTGAAGTGGCAACCGACGTTTCGATGATGACGCGCGCCGGCGTCGAGCGCATCATGCGCTACGCTTTCCGCCTGGCGCAGTCGCGCCCGCGCAAGCTGCTGACCGTGGTCACCAAGTCCAATGCCCAGCGCCACGCCATGGTGATGTGGGACGAGATCGCGCTGCAGATCAGCCGGGAGTTCCCCGACGTCAGCTGGGACAAGGAACTGGTCGACGCCTGCACCGCCCGCATGGTGAACCGGCCCGCCTCGCTGGACACCGTGGTCGCCACCAACCTGCATGCCGACATCCTGAGCGACCTGGCCGCCGCGCTGGCCGGCAGCCTGGGCATCGCGCCCACCGGCAACATAGACCCCGAACGCCGCTATCCCAGCATGTTCGAGCCCATCCACGGCTCGGCCTTCGACATCATGGGCAAAGGCCTGGCCAACCCGGTCGGCACCTTCTGGAGCTGCGTCATGCTGCTGGAACACCTGGGCGAGGCCGAAGCCGCCGCGGTGCTGATGGCGGCGATTGAAAAAACCACCGCCAATGCCGCGCTGCACACCCGCGACCTGGGCGGCCAGGCCACCACCGCGCAGGTCACCGAGGCCGTCTGCGCGGAGGTCGGCAGCCGCCTGTTGCAGGCCGCCTGAGCCTTTCAACGCGCCGCCGGTGCGCAGTGCACTTTTGAATGCCGGCCGGTTCCCGCTCCCCAAAACACCCGGAGACAAAGCATGAACACCGAGCTCAAAAAGTGGATGGGCATTTTCTGCATCGCGGCAGCGCCCGCCGCCATGGCACAGCCTTCGCCAGCCGCTCCCGCCTGCCCCGACAAAAATTTGCAGTACTGGCAGGCCTTTCCGCCGGGCGGCGAGTCCGACCTGTCGGCGCGCCACCAGCAGGTCGTGCTCAAGAAAAAATGCCCGGTGGTCGACACCATCATCCAGTACAAGGCGGGCGCGGGCGGCGGCCTGATGTGGGGCCAGATGAACAACCTGCCCGGGGATGGCCTCAACGTCGTGGGCATCAACCTGCCGCACATCGTGTTCCAGCCCATTGAGGGCGAGGTGCAGTACAAGACGGCCGACATCGTGCCGGTGTTCTGGTTCCACTACACGCCCGACGTGCTGGTGGTGCCCGAGAAAAGCCCGATCAAGACCTTCGCGGACTTCATCGCGGCGGCCAAAAAGAACCCCGGCAAGCTCAACCTGGGCGGCTCGGGCTTGAACTCGGCCAACCATGCGGCGCATGAGCGGCTCAATGCGGCCTTCGGCATCAAAAGCACCTACGTGCCTTACAAAGGCACGGGCGACATGTCCATCGCCGTGATCGGCGCGCAGGTCGACGGCGCGGTGACCTACACGCCCTTTGCCATCAGCAACAAGGGCAGGGTGCGGCCGCTCGCGGTGGCCATGGAAAAGCGCCACCCGCTGATGCCCGACGTGCCCACCTTCCGCGAGCTGGGCGTGGACTGGGTGGACGGCGCCTACCGCGGCATCGGCGTGCCCAAATCCACGCCGCCGGAAGCGCGCAAGCGCCTGTCGGACCTGTGGGCCGCGCTCAACAGCGAGCCGGAGATGAAGGAGCTCGCCGCCAGGAACGGCTTTGAACTGATCAGCGTGGGCACGGACCAGATGGACGCCTTCATGAAAGAGCGCATAGCGCTCTACACCGAAGGCGCGCGGCGGCTGGGGCTGGGGAAGAAGTGACGCCGCGCAAGCCGCTCATTCTTCCTGGAACCGGCCATGGTCCTTGGTGTCTTGGTCCTTAGTGAATGCTGGTGGTGTTCGAAAAGAGGTTCAGCACCACCACACCCGCGATGATCAGCGCCATGCCCACCATGCCCCAGAGGTCTATCTTCTGCTGGTGGACGAAGAAGCTGGTGATGCTGATCAGCACAATGCCCAGGCCCGACCAGATCGCATAGGTCACGCCGGTGGGAATCGATTTCATGGTCACCGTGAGCAGGTAAAGCGCCGTGCCGTAGCCGGCGATGCTGATTAGCGAGGGCACCAGACGCGTGAAGCTCTCGCTGGACTTGAGCGCCGTGGTGGCGATGACTTCGGCAACGATGGCAATGCCAAGGGCGAGGTAAGCATTCATGCGATGCGGGCTTTCTTCTTCGGTGGTGGAATGGGTTGCGCGGGGTGAAAGATCATTCTAGGCAGCGCCTGTTTTTGCCGTATCCCCCAAACCCCCGGGGCCTGCCGGGTTACTGCCCGGTTACCACGGCACAATCCGGGGTGGAGACATTTCAATGACCGCCGCCAAGACACCCATTTCCAGCACTCCCAGCATGCCCAGCAACACCACCCCCGACGCCACCATCCAGCCGCGCGAGTTCCTCGAGCACCTGTACCGTGCCGCCGTCACGCGCGCGCTGCCGCTCGAAAACACCGCCCGCTACCTGCCCGAGCCGCCCACAAAAGCCAGCGGCGGCCGCACCATCGTGATTGGCGCGGGCAAGGCCGGCGGCTCCATGGCGCAGGCGGTCGAGGCCTTGTGGCCGGCCGATGCGCCGCTCGAAGGCCTGGTCGTCACGCGCTACCACCACATTCCGCCCCGGCCCGATGGCCTCAAGCAACGCATCGAAATCGTCGAGGCCGCGCACCCGGTGCCTGACGCCGCCGGGCTGGCGGCCGCGCAGCGCATCCTGGCCATGGTGCAGGGCCTGACCGAAAACGACCTGGTGCTGTGCCTGATCTCGGGCGGCGGCTCGGCCCTGCTGACCTTGCCGGCCGAAGGCCTGACGCTGGAAGACAAGCAGCGCATCAACAAGGCGCTGCTCAACAGCGGCGCGAACATTTCCGAGATGAACTGCGTGCGCAAGCATCTCTCGCGCATCAAGGGTGGGCGCCTGGCCGCGGCCTGCGCGCCGGCGCGCGTGGTGACGCTCACCATCAGCGACGTGCCGGGCGATGACCCGTCCATCATCGCCAGCGGCCCCACGGTGCCCGACGCGACCAGCTGCGCCGAGGCGGTGGCGATTCTGCAGCGCTACGGCATTGAAGTGCCGGGCGCCATCATGAGCCTGCTGGAGCAGAGCGCACTCGAAACCCCCAAGCCAGGCGACGCGGTCTTCACCGGCCATGAGGTCCACATGATCGCCACGCCCCAGCAAAGCCTGGAAGCCGCCGCCGCCGTGGCGCGCGCGGCCGGCTTGCAGGCCTGGATCCTGAGCGACGAGATGGAAGGTGAATCGCGCGAGGTCGGAAAGGTGCATGCGGCGCTGGCCCGTGCCGTGGCGCTCAAGGGCCAGCCTTTCAGCAGGCCTTGCGTGATCCTGAGCGGCGGCGAGACCACGGTCACCGTCCGCAAGCAACCCGAAGGCACGCCGCGTGGCCGGGGCGGCCGCGCCGGCGAGTTCTGCCTGGGCCTGGCGCTCGCGCTGCAGGGCCAGCCCGGCGTGTACGCGCTGGCGGCCGACACCGACGGCATAGACGGCGTCGAAGACAATGCCGGCGCCTTTGTGGCGCCCGATACCTTGCAGCGTGCGCTGGCCCAGGGCATGAAGATCGACCAATACCTGGACCGCAACGATGCCTATGGCTATTTTGAGCCGCTGGGCGGCCTGGTCATCACCGGGCCCACGCACACCAACGTCAACGACTTCCGCGCGCTGCTGATCCTCTAGGAGTCTGGGCGGCAGAAGGAGCATCGGCTGCAAAGCGAGCGCAGCGGTCCATTTTTCACCGGCTTTTTGCCCCATAGCTATGGCTATGAGTCTGCAAACCCGGCAAAAACTGTCCTCGCTGGGCTCGCTTTTCGCTTCGACGCCTTCTGCCGCCCAGACTCCTAGGCCCGCAAGCGCGGCTCAGACGGCGTTCAAGCCGCCGGAACCCTGGCTGCCCGCCATCTCGGGCGGGTGCGTGACGATGGACTTGAGTTCCGGCCTGGCCGCCGGCAGGGGCTTGAGGTCGGGCACCGGCCGGCGCAGGCTGTCGCTGCCTTCGAACACCTGTTCCAGCGCCCGGCTCGCGGCCAGCAGTTGCGCATCACCATGCAGCCGCCCGATCACCTGCAGGCCGAAGGGCATGCCGTGTTCGTCCTTGCCGCAGGGCAGGGCCAGCGCCGGGTTGGTGGCCAGCGTGACCACGTAGGTCAGGCCCAGCCAGTGGTAGTAGTTGCGCATGGCCTGGCCGTCGATGTTGCCGGCGAACAGCTCCGTCCAGGGGAAGGGCGTGACCGGTGTGACCGGTGCCAGGATCAGGTCGTACTGTTCGAAGGCTTTTGCAAAGCGGCGCGAGATGCGGGTCTGCTCCAGGTGTGCCCAGGCGCGGTCGGCCAAGGTGATGGCGGCGGCGATTTCCATGTTGGCGCGCACATTGGGGCCCAGTGTTTCGGGCGCCTTGCGGTAGGTGTCGGCAAAGGCCGCGACAAAACTCTCGGCGCGCAGCGTGTCGAAGGCGCGGTCGGCGTCGCCCAGTTGCAGGTCCACCGGTTCGCAACTGGCCACCAGCGGCCGGATGGCCTCCACGCGCTGGCGGAACACGCGGCGTATCTCCGGGTCGACGATGCACAGGCCGAAGTCTTCGGTGGTGCCGACGCGCAGCGTGGACAGGTCCGCGGGCTTGAGCGGCCAGAAGCCGGCGCCGTCCACCGGGTAGGACAGCGGGTCGCGCGCATCCGCGCCCACGCTGGCGGACAGCAGCAGTGCCGTGTCGTCCACATTGCGGCCCATGGGCCCGAGCACCGAGATGACCGACCAGCCCAGCGGCCGCGCGTCGTTGGCCACCAGGCCGGGCGAAGGCCGCAGGCCGACCACGCCGCACAGCGCAGCCGGGATGCGCAGCGAGCCGCCGGTGTCGGAGCCGGTGCAGATCGGCAGCATGCCGGCCGCCAGTGCCGCGGCCGAGCCGCCCGAGGAACCGCCCGCATTGAGCGCGGGGTTGAAGGGATTGCCCGTCGCGCCCCAGACCGGGTTGCGGGTGTTGGCGCCCGCGCCCATGTCGGGCACATTGGTCTTGGCCGTGACGATGGCGCCCGCCGCGCGCAGCTTGGCCACCAGCGCGTTGTCCTTGGCCGGCACGTTGCCGCGCAGTCCCACGTTGCCGTAGGTGGTCAAGAGGCCCGCCGTGTCCTGCAGGTCCTTCACGCCCAGCGGCAGCCCGTGCAGCGGCCCCAGCGGGCCGCCGCGCATCACCTGCACCTCGGCTTCGCGCGCGGCCTCGCGTGCCCGCGTGAAGTCGGTCGCGCAGATGGCGTTGATGGCGGGGTTGAGGCTTTCGATGCGGCCTATGCAGGCGTCCATCAATTCCACCGGCGAAACCTGGCGGCTGCCGATCAGGCGGCGCAGTTCGACGGCGGAGATGTCTGGCAGGGTGGAGGGCATATCTGTCTCGTTCAGTCTGTTTTGTTCAATCTGTCTTGATCTGGGAACGCTCTGCCAGGGCTTTCATGCGCGTGATCTCGGCCGTGACCATGCCGGACCAGTCGGGAACCGCGGTGTAGCCGGGCTCGAAGCCGGCGGCCTTGAGCTTGTCCAGTGTTTCGGGATTCGCCATGACAGTCATCAATGCTTTTTCAAGCCGTGCCTTGACGGGCGCCGGCACGCCCTTGGGCACCACCACGGCCAGCCAGGCGTTCATGTCGACGGCCGGGTAGCCGGCCTCGGCCATGGTCGGCACATTCGGCAGCAGGGCGGAGCGCTTGTTCATGGCCACGGCCAGCACGCGGATCTTGCCGGACTTGAGCTGCTGCGACGCGGCGACCACGGTATCGAAGGACACCGGGATCTGCCCGCCCATCAGGTCGGTCATCAGCGGGCCTGAGCCCTTGTAGGGCACATGTGTCATCTTCAGGCCGGTGGCCGTGTTGAACATCGCGCCGGCGAAATTGGAACTGGTGCCGTTGCCGAAGCTGCCGTAGAGGTATTTGTCGGGGTTGGCCTTGGCGGCGGCCACAAACTGGTGCACGTCGGTGGCGGTGACCGACGGGTTCACCAGCATCGCGAGCGCGACAGAGCCCACCAGGCCGATCGCCTCAAAACCCTTGGCCGGGTCGTAGGACAGCTTGGGCTGCAGCGCCGGGTTCAGCGTGAAAGTGGAGTTCGAGCTCACGAGCAGGGTGTAGCCGTCGGGCTTGGCGCTGGCGACCGCGGCCGCGCCTATGGCGGTGCCGGCGCCTGGTTTGTTTTCGACCACCACGGGTTGGCCCAACTGGTCGCCCAGGGCCTTGCCCAGGATGCGCGCCAGCACGTCGGCCGCGCCGCCGGCCGGGAAGGGCGCGACCAGCGTCACGGGCCGCTCCGGAAAATCAGCGGCGCGGGCAGGCCCGCCCACGGCTGCCAGCCCGCAGAAGATCATGCCGCCGGCGATCAGCGTGCGGCGCAGTGCGTTGAATGACATGTGTTGCATGGTAGGCCTCTTTGAAGTGTCGGTCGATGGTGGGACGGGGGTAGGCGGCAGCGTCATCGCAGGCGGGCCGGCGACAGCGCGCGGGCGTCCAGGCCCTGCCGCAGCAATTCTTCGGGCAGCGCGGCCTGGCGCAGCAGGGCATCGGCCAGCGCGCTCGCGCCCGCCGCGCTCTGGATGCCGTAGCCGCCTTGCGCCGCGAGCCAGAAGAAGCCGGGGCAGGTGTCGTCCTGGCCTATCACCATTTCGCCGTCGGGCACAAAAGAGCGCAGGCCGGCCCAGGTGCTCGCCGGCCGGCGTATGGTCAGGGTCGAGACGCTTTCAATCTGGTGTATGCCCATGGCGATGTCGAGTTCCTCGGGCACCACGTCGTGCGGCACCGTGGCGTCGGCATTGGCGGGTGAGCCCAGCATCTGGCCCGCGTCGGGCTTGAAGTAATAGCTTTCGTCGACGCCCACCACGGCAGGCCAGTGCGAAGCGTCCACACCCTCGGGCCCCTTGAAGGTGAAGGCGCTGCGCCGGTGCGGCACCAGGCCGATGGGCCGCGCGCCGAACACGGCGCCCAGCTCGTCGGCCCAGGCGCCCGCAGCATTCACCACGGTGTGGGCGCGCAGCACCTGGCCGTCGGCCAGTTCCACGGTCCAGCAGCGGCCGTCGTGCGCGGCCCGGGTCACGCCTGCGCTGGTGCGCAGTTCGCCATCCCCATCCGCCTTGCGGCGAAAGCCGCGCAGGAAACCCTGGTGCAGGGCATGCACGTCCAGGTCCTGTGCGCCGGCGTCGTACAGCGCGCCGTGCACCAGATCGGGCCGCAGGCAGGGCACGTGGGCCAGCGTGGTGCCGGCGTCCAGGGTCGCCAGGCCGGGGCAGCTTGGCGACAGTTCCTTGCGGGTGTCGGCCAGTTCTTTTTCCTGCCCGTGCGTGGCGAGGTAGATCACGCCGCGCGGCTGCATCAGGTCGGGCGCGAAGCCTTCCGGTGGCTGTTCATAGAAGGCGCGGCTGGCGCGCGTCAGCGCCCGCACCATGGGCGGGCCGTAGCTTTCCATGAACATGGCGGCGGAGCGGCCCGTGGAGTGGTAGCCCGGCTGGGACTCGCGCTCAAGCAGCGCGACGCTGCGCTGCCCGGCCAGGCGCCAGGCCAGGGAGGCGCCCGCAATGCCGGCGCCGACGATCAGGATGTCATATTCTTTCATTCAATCTTTCGCTCAAATTCTCTCATTTGAGAATTCTCACATGCGAGAATCATGCCTGTCCAGCCGATTTACCGGGATTACGCCTGATTTGCGCCCGATTTGAGCCAAACAAAGGGAAAACACCATGGCCCCACGCCCCGCCCGCCCGCCCGCCGCCGCCCCTGAAGCGGACAGGGTGCAACTGGGCCTGAGCCTGCGCGCGCACCGCAAGGCGCGGCGGCTGACGCTCAAGGACCTGTCCGGGCGTTCCGGCGTGGCGCTGTCCACCCTGTCCAAGATGGAGCTGGGCCAGATCTCGGTCAGCTATGAAAAGCTGGCCGCCGTGGCCCGGGCGCTGTCGCTGGACGTGGGGCAGTTGCTGGACGCGCGGGCCGCAGCGCCGCAGCCCGGCGCGGCCACGCCCGTGGTGGTCTGGTCCGATGCCGGCGACGCACCGGCCTACAGGTCGGGCAACTACGACTACCGCGCGCTGGCCGCCGGTTTCCCCGGCAAGCGCATGACGCCGATGCACGGCCGCATCCTGGCCCGGGCGCGCGACCAGTTCTCCGATTTCGTCCGCCACCCGGGGCAGGAGTTCCTGACGGTGCTGTCGGGCCGGGTGCGCATCGAATTCGAAACTGGTGAAATCATCGAGGTGGGCCGCCATGAGTCGGCTTATTTCGACAGCGGCGTCGGCCACATCTACGTCTCGCTGGGGCGCGCGGATGCGCAGGTTCTGGTGGTGATGAGCGAGTAGCCGCGGCGTCCGTACATTGGTTATCGCAAGCCGGCGCGATGCCGGACGACGTCATGGCCGCTCTCGGCCAGGTCCCAGAAAATCCCCGCCATGAGCTGCAGGCCTTCACGCGCCACGCTGCCCAGCAGATGTTCATTGGGGGCGTGCTGGCTGCAGGCCGGGTAGGAGTGCGGGAACCACAGCGTCGGCATGCCCAGCAGCTCGGCGAAGACGTCGTTGGGCAGCGAGCCGCCAAAGTTCGGCAGCAGGGACGGGGCTTTTCCGGTGCTGCGCCGGATGGAATCCAGGCCCCAGCGCACCCAGGCGTCATCGGGGTCCAGCCGGGTGGCGGCCATGGGCTCGCCATCGGGTTGCACGTCGATGTCATCGAAGCCATGGGCCTGAAGGTGTTCCCGGATATGCGCCACAAAATTGGCGCTGTCGCTGCCCACGACGAAGCGTATCTGGCACAGCGCAAAAGCGTGGCCGGGAATGGCGCCGACCGGCGCGTCGGGGTTGCCGGTCTTGTAGGCCAGGACTTCCACGGTGTTCCAGCCGTAAACGCGCTCGGTGGGTGTGAGCCCGGGCTCGCCCCAGTCGCTGTCGATGGCGGGGTCGCCCGGGTCGCCCCCGACGCTGATGGTCTGCAGGGCCTCCCGGACGTTGGCCGGCAGCGAGTCGGGCAGCAGCCCCTTGACCAGCACGCGTCCTTTGGCGTCCACCAGGCTGGCGATGGCGTGGGCCAGCCGGGTGCCGGCGTTGCGCAGCAGGCCGCCCCAGTTGCCGGAATGGTGGCCGCCGTCCCGCAGGTGGGCCCGCAGGCTGAAATTGAAAAAGCCGCGCGAGCCCAGGAACAGGGTGGGGCTGGAGGCCGCCACGCGGGGGCCGTCGGAAGCGATGAACACGTCGGCGGCGAGTTCCTCTTGGTGCAGGGCGCAGAACTCGCGCAGGCCCGGCGAGCCGGTTTCTTCCCCGGTCTCCAGGACGATCTTGAGGTTGTAGCCGAGCTTTCCCCCGCGCACCGCCAGCACCTGGGCCAGCGCGGCAAGGTTGATGGTGTGCTGCCCCTTGTTGTCCGCGGTGCCGCGGCCGTACCAGCGGTCCCCTTGCACCGTGACGCGCCAGGGGTCCAGGCCCTCGCGCCACAGACCTTCCTGGCCGCGCACCACGTCGCCATGCCCGTAGGTCAGCACGCTGAAAGCCGCGTCGGCTTCAGTGCGCGTGGCCAGCAGGAAGGGCCCGCCTCCGGCATGCGGGTTGTCAAGGATGCGGTGCGTGAAGCCGAGCTGCGTGAGCTGGGGCGCGATGTGCTTCGCCAGGTAGGCGTGAAGCTGCGGCCCACCCGCCGGGTTCTGGCTTTCGCTGCGCACGGCGACACGGCGCGACAGCGTTTCGAGGAAGCTGCCGTCATCGAAATAGGCGGCCGCCCTGGCCAGTGCGTCGTCTCTGCTCATGATGGGGGAGGAGGTAAAAGTCGTGTGCGGGATGGCGCGATTTATTCCGAACGTATGTTGGCACGTTGCGCGGTGGCGCGCATGATGGGAAGGTCGTGGTCTATCAAGGCCGCAACCGCGGCGGCCGGGGCGTAAGCGGGCTCCAGGCCGTTGGCCAGCAGCTTGTCCCTGACCTCCGGGTCGGCCATGGTGTTGGCGAGCGCCAGTTCAAGGCGTACCCTCACTTCGCGCGGGATGCCCCGCGGCGCCACGATGGCGAGCCAGGAGTCCGCGTCGAAGCCCGGGTAGCCGGACTCCGCGACCGTCGGCACATTCGGCAGCAAAGTGGAGCGCCTGGCGGCGGTCACGGCAATCGGCTTGATCTTGCCGGCCTTGATCTGCGGGAGCGTGGCCGCCACTGTGTCAACGGAAAACGGGATCTGGCCGCCGACCAGGTCCGTGATGGCGGGGGCGCTGCCTTTGTAAGGCACATGCTCCATCTTCAATCCCGTGGCGTTCAGGATGAGTTCACCCGCGAAGTGGCCCGTGGTGCCGGTGCCGAAGGAGCCGTACATGTACTTGCCCGGCGATGCCTGCACGGCCGTGATGAGCTGCTTGATGCTGCCGACGGGAACCTGCGGATTGGCCACCAGGATCAGCGGCACACGCGCCGTCAGCGCGATGGGCTCAAAGCTCTTGACGGGGTCGTAGGGCAGCCGGGAGTTGATGGCCGGGTTGACCGTGAAGGTCGACCCCGAACTGATGAGCAGGGTATAGCCGTCCGCGGCAGCCTTGGCCACGTAGCCGGCGCCCACGATGGTGCCGCCGCCCGCGCGGTTTTCAATGACGACGGGCTGGCCCAGCCGTTCGCCGAGCTTCTGCCCCACCAGCCTGCCCACGATGTCGGTCGCGCCGCCCGCAGGGAAAGGCACGACCAGCTGGATGGGCTTGACCGGATAGGCCTGCGCCTGCGCCCCCGTCGCCGCCAGCATGGCCAGTAGCAGTATGGAGAGGATACGAAGGGACTTGGGGGCTGGCTTCATGGCTTGCTTTCATCAGGGGAAAAATGCGCTGGCAACAGGCGTTGGGCGGGCGGGCTTCAACCGTTGCGAAAGAGGAAGCTGTAGGCGTTGAGCGCCGGGACGCCGCCGAGGTGGGCATACAGCACCTTGGAGCCCGCCGGGAATTCGCCCAGGCGGGTCTTCTCGATCATTCCGTGCATGGACTTGCCTTCGTAGACCGGGTCGGTCAGCATGCCTTCCATGCGGGCGCACAGGCGGATGGCTTCCAGCGTCCCTTCGTTGGGCAGGCCGTATTCCGGGCCGCCGAAGCGGTCGTCCAGCACCACGTCCTTGGCCGTGATGTCGCGGCCCAGTTCGACCAGTTCGGCCGTGCCCTTCGCGATGCGCAGGATCTGGTCAAAGGTCTGTTTGGGCTTGGCCGAGGCGTCGATGCCGATGACCTTGTCGGCGCGCCCATCCGCCGCAAAACCCACCACCATGCCGGCCTGCGTGCTGCCGGTGACCGAGCAGGTCACGATGTAGTCGAACTTGAAGCCCAGTTCGGCCTCCTGCTGCCGCACTTCTTCGGCGAAGCTGACGAATCCCAGGCCGCCGCGCGGGTGTTCCGAACAGCCGGCGGGGATCGGGAAGGGCTTGCCGCCGGCCTTGCGCACGTCGTCCATGGCCTGTTCCCAGCTGGGGCGTATGCCGATATCAAAACCGGCCGCGTCCAGGCGCACGTCGGCGCCCATGATGCGCGACATTTCGATATTGCCGACCCGGTCATACACCGCGTCGGAGTAATTCACCCAGTTCTCCTGGACCAGCACGCACTTCATGCCCAGGTGCGCGGCAACGGCGGCCACCTGGCGCGTCTGGTTGGACTGGATGCCGCCTATGGACACCAGGGTGTCATAACCGCCTTCCAGGGCTTCGGGAATCAGGTACTCCAGTTTGCGCGTCTTGTTGCCGCCGAAAGCCAGGCCGCTGTTGCAGTCCTCGCGTTTCGCGAAAAGATCGACCTTGCCGCCCAGGTGGGCGCTGAGCCGCTTGAGCGGCTGGATCGGCGTGGGGCCGAAGGTCAAAGAGTGGCGGGGGAATTTCTTGAGGTTCATGCGAATGGCTCCTGGGGTTAAGACGGGTCTCCAGGCATCAAGACTTGCGAATAAAGACGGCATACCCACCCTTTCTTCAATTGCTGCATTGATGCTCCGTTGAGGCCAATATTAAAAACAAATGACAAAATGGTGGTTGCGAAATTCTTCTAAAATTCAAAACGAATATGGTTTCTTTGCCGGGTTTTTTGATTTTTATTCTGTATAGGTTCATATGAGCACAACAAAATTTCTCGAAAAAAGCAGCGCACCGGCTTCCCTCAGGGACGCGCTGGACCGCACGGACCGGGCGATCCTCAAGGCGCTCCAGCGCGACGCCTCGGTGTCCAACGTGGCGCTGGCGGGCAAGGTGAACCTGAGCGCGCCCGCATGCCTGAGGCGCGTGGAGCGGCTTAAAGAGCTTGGCTTGATCAAGGGCGTGGTGGCGCTGCTCAACCCGCACCTGCTGGACCTCGGCATGCTGGTCATGATCGGCGTCGTGCTGGACCGGTCAACGCCCGAGTCCTTCGCCAACTTTGAAAAGGCGGCGCAGACGGTGTCGGGCTGCATGGAATGCCACGTCGTGACCGGCGAGTTCGATTACTTCATGCTGGTGCGAACCCGGGACAACGACAGTTTCAATCGCCTCCATGCGGAGCAGCTGTTGTATTTGCCGGGTGTACGGCAGGTCCGTACCTTCATGGTGCTCAAGCAGGTGCTCTCGACCACCCAATTGCCGATCTAGTGCCGATCCAGTGTCGATCCAGTGTCGATCCAGTGCTGGTCAGGCTGAGATTTTTCCCCAACTCAGGTCAAACTTCAGCAAGTACTTGCGCAGCCTGTCCGCGTCGTTCACCACGCTGCGCTGCGTGCGCGAGACATTGAACAGCGCCCGCCCGGCATCACTGAGGGAGTCGCTTTTGCGGCACACCTCGATCACGGCCTGAAGCTGCAGCCGGTCAAAATAATCCAGCGTGTCCGCGGCGCCGCCCAGCAGGCCGGCGAGCGATGCGGCGCTGCCGCCCGTTTCCGGCTCCGTCGCCTGCCACTGCCAGCGCAGCCGCGCGATCTCCGCTTCCACCAGGCCCAGGCCTATGCGGCCGTTGTCGCCCAGCGTGGCAAGGCGCGTGATGGAGGCGCTGAGATCGCGGAAGTTGCCGGTCCAGACGGCCTCACCCGACTGTGCGAAGCGCAGGTAAGCGGTGCGCGCTTCGGTGGTCATGCGGGTCTTGCGGCCCAGGTCTTCGGAGGCCAGCGTGAGCTGGTGGTCCATATTGGGCTCGATGTCTTCCCGGCGCTGGGAGAGGCCCGGCAAGGTGTAAGTCCAGAGGTTGATGCGCGCGAACAGGTCTTCGCGAAAGCGGCCGCGCGCGACTTCCGCGCGCAGGTCCTTGTTGGTGCCGGCTATCAGCTGGAAGCTGCTTTCAACTTCCTTGTCGGCGCCCACGGGCAGGAAGCGTTTTTCCTCGACGGCCTTGAGCAGCATGGCCTGCTCGTCCAGGCCCAGCTCGCCGATTTCATCGAGAAACAGCACGCCCTTGTCGGCGGTGCGCAGCAGGCCGGGGCGGTCGCCGGCCGCGCCGGTGAAAGCGCCTTTTTTGTGGCCGAACAGTGCGGAAGCCGCGCCGTCGCCGTGCAAGGTCGCGCAGTTCACGTCGACAAAACCGCCGCCGACCTGGTGGCGTGATTTTTTGAGTTCGAAGATGCGCCGCGCCAGCATGGACTTGCCCGCGCCCGTCGGCCCGGTCAGCAGGATGGGCGCCTTGCTCTGCACGGCAATGCGCTCAATTTCCTCGATCATGGTGTTGAAGCGCGGGTTGCGTGTGGCGATGCCGCTCTTGAGGAAGGAGACGGCATCTTCCTGCGCAACCGCCAGCCGCGCGTTGATCGCGTCGTAGCGCGACAGGTCCAGGTCTATCAGTTCATAACTGCCGGTGCCCTGGCCTTGCCGGCCCCGGGGCGGCGCCGTCTGCAGCAGCACGCCGGGAATGAAGCGCGCCTCGACCAGCAAAAACAGGCAGATCTGCGCCACGTGCGTGCCGGTGGTGATGTGGGCCCAGTACTCCTCGCGCTCGGTGTCGAAGGCGTAGGCGCCCATCCAGTCATACAGCGCGCCGTAGACCTCGCCGAAATCCCAGGGGTTGGCCAGGTTCATCTCGACCAGGCGGACCTCGGTGCCGGGCGAGAGCTGGACCACGTCGTCGCGCACCCGCTCGGCCAATGCCTTGTTGCGCGCGTCGTGCATCAGCTCCAGCCGGTCGACGACCAGGTCTTCATGCTGCGCGATCGACACCGTCGGCCGCCATTTTTCCCAGCGCCCCGAACCCAGGCCCGAATCAAGCTGGGTGCCCAGGAAACCCATCACGACTTTTTTCTTCATCTTTCTAATGTACTAGCTTTAAAGATAGAAAAGTCGGAATGTTGACGCCTGAAATTCGGAGGGATTTTTGAGTGACAAAGAAAAATAACGAATCAAATCAACGATCTTCTGAATTGGTGGAGAGCTTCTGGGCAGGCTGGCACGACGCCTGCAATAAAGAGGATGTCAGATGAGAAAGTTGTTCGCTCACAAGCAGGGGTTTCCGGGAAACCGGGCCCCGCTGGTGCGGGAGGTCCGGGGCTGGTCCTTGATGTTTCCCGTATGCCGCGGCAACCGATGCGCTGGCGCCAAGGCATGTGGTCAAGGGCGGCCCGGATAGAGGGGCGCCCCGTCAGGTTCGATTCCTGATGCCATTGTTCTGTAGCTCAGATGGTTAGAGCACCGTGTTTTTAACGCGACTGTCGCGGGTTCGATTCCCGCCGAACGCTGACGTAAAAAATCAGCTTTATTGGAAGTAAAACGTGCCGCGAGTGGGAAAAGTGGATGCAGGACGCGACGGGAAACCGCAGCGGCTTGCGGGGCCTGTACCCACCGGCAACAGTTGCCAGTGCGAAGGTACTGCGACACCGGACAGTGAAGACGCCGGGCGTGACATCGAAGGATTCACGTCCAGGCCCCTCACCTGAAAGTGCCCGCACCCCAAGTCCGCAACTGTTGCCGATGCGGACTATTGGTTTGTTGAATTGAAAAAGTAACGCAAAAGAATAAGGAAGAAGAAAAATGTTCGGATTGAAACAATACAAGGTCAAGAAAAACGAGCGCGGCCTGTTGCTGCGCAACGGTGATTTCGAGCGCGTGCTGCAGCCCGGTAAACATTGGGTGTATGCCGGCGCCGACCATGTCCGCGTGGAAACCTTCGCGATGGAGCAGGCGGCTTTCACGCACGGCCTGGCCGATTACTTGATGGCCAAGGAGCCCGCTGTCGTGGCCCAGGAATTTGTGCTGGCCGCGTTGACGGATTCGCAGGCAGGCCTGCGCTACGAGAACGGCTCGCTGGTGGAAGTGCTGGCGCCCGCCACCCGCAAGCTTTACTGGAAAGGCCTGAACGACATCCGCATCGACGTGGTCGAGATCGACCAGGGCGTGGCGGACAGCGAAAAGCTGCCGGCCGGCCTTGTGGCCGCGCTGGGCCAGAGCCAGCTGCGCCAGCGCGCGGTGAAGGGCCTGGAGGGCGTGCTGCTGGTGCAGGTGCCTGATTTCCATGCCGGTGTGTTGACGCTGGACGGCAAGGTGGCCGGGCTGCTGGGCGCCGGGGCTTATGGCTTCTGGCGCTACGGCCGCAAGGTGGAGGTGGAATGCATTGACCTGCGTTCCCAGGCGCTCGAAGTGAGCGGGCAGGAAATCCTCACGCGTGATAAGGTGAGCCTGCGCCTGAACCTGACCGCCACCTGGCGTTATGAGGATGTGCTCAAGGCCTTTGCCCAATGGGGCAAGCCTTCGGAGCAGATCTACCGCGAACTGCAGCTGGGCCTGCGCGCGGCCGTGGGAACCCGCACGCTCGACGAGCTGCTGGAGAACAAGGCCGCGCTGGACGACATCATTGCCGGCCACACCCGTGAGCGCCTGGCGGGCGCCGGCATGAAGCTGGAAAGCCTGGGCGTGAAAGACATCATCCTGCCCGGCGAGATGAAGGCCATCCTGGCGCAGGTGGTGGAAGCCGAGAAATCGGCCCAGGCCAACGCGATCCGCCGCCGCGAGGAAACCGCCGCAACGCGGTCCCTGCTGAACACGGCCAAGATCATGGAGGACAACCCGATTGTCCTGCGCATGAAGGAGCTGGAAACGCTGGAGCGTGTGGCCGAGCGTATCGACAAGATCTCCGTGTTCGGAGGTTTGGACCAGGTGCTCAACGGGCTGGTGAAGCTGCGTTGAGTTATTGAAGAAAAAAAGGGCGCGCTGGCACAGAAGGGAGCGCCACTGCCAAAAATGTTGATTGCCGGCAGGCCGGGTAACACCGGGTGCGGCGCGAAAGCCGGTTGACGGGCAAGGTTGAGGATGCAGGTGCTGGCTCCGATGACGGGTCTGCCACTGGCGCGCGTTTCCAACCGTCAGCTGGGCCACAGGCGTCAAACACCGTGGTCGCCGTATTGATGCGGGTTCGAATCCCGCCGCGTCCACCAGTTGAATAGAAAGAAAATCATGTTGGAAAAAGATCGCACCCAGGAACGGATCGGCTATGTGCTGAGCGGCACCGGCTGGGCCACATTCAGCTTTCGTGCCGGCGCTGGACCCATGGCGTTCGCCGTGTCCTACCTGCACGATTCGCTGGATGACCTCGCGCGCATGGGGGTCGATCTGGTGAAGGGCGCACGGAGCGCCACGGCGGTCTTCATGGACGAGCCGGGCGAAGTCCAACTGATGGTGACGGGCGACAAGGATGACTTGGGCTTCGAGCTGCGCAGTTATGCCGACTGGGCGAGCTGGGGAATGACAGCCGTTGCGGACTACAAGGTGCTGGCAAGCGGGCGCATCCGGCGCGTGGAGCTGGTGCGTAACATCCTTACGATCCTGGAACGCATCTATGTGGAACTGGGCCCTGCGAAGTACCGCGAGCTCTGGGTGGAGCACGATTTTCCGCTCCGCGCGTACGAACAGCTCACCGCGGCATTCAAGAAGTAGCCCTGGGCTTCCTACGATTAGAAGACAAACAGAAAAGAGAGAAAAAGAAAATGGAACAGAACTACCAACAACACGAAGTCACCGGCGGTGTGCCGGTAAAGATGTGGACCAAGGGCGTGCCCGTGGAAGCGCAGGCCCTCAAGCAGCTCGAGAACTCGGCGCGCCTGCCCATCGTGTTCAAGCACGTGGCCGTGATGCCCGACGTGCACTACGGCCTGGGCGCCACCATCGGCAGCGTGATCCCGACCTTCAAGGCCATCATTCCGGCTGCCGTCGGTGTGGACATCGGCTGCGGCATGATGGCCTGCAAGACCACGCTGCGTGCCGAAGACCTGCCCGACAACCTCGGGCCGCTGCGTACGGAGATCGAAAAAGCCGTGCCGCACGGTTCCGCGCCCAAGACCTATCGCCGCAACGGCTCGGTGCGCGAAGTCGGCGCCTGGACGAATCCGCCCAGCGCGGCTGATGCGGCCTGGAGCCAGCTGGTCGATGAGTTCGAGGCGCTATGCCTGGACTACCCGCGCCTGAAGAACACCAACAACCACCGCCACATGGGAACCCTGGGCGGCGGCAACCACTTTGTCGAGGTCTGCCTCGATGAAAGCGGCGGGGTGTGGATCATGCTGCACAGCGGTTCGCGCGGGGTGGGCAATGCCATTGGCACCCACTTCATCGAACTCGCCAAGAAGGACGCGGAACTGCACCAGCGCAACCTGCCTGACAAGGACCTGGCTTACCTTGAAGAAGGTTCGCAGTACTTCGGCGACTATGTGCGGGGCGTGGGGTGGGCGCAGAAGTTCGCGCGGCTTAACCGCGAGGTCATGATGCAGGCCGCCATAGGCGCGCTGCGCAAGGTGATCAGCAAGCCGTTTGAGACGCACCTGGAGGCGGTGAACTGCCACCACAACTATGTGCAGAAGGAAACGCACTTTGGACAGGAAGTGTTTGTGACCCGCAAGGGCGCCGTGAGCGCCAGGGCGGGGGAGCTCGGGATCATTCCCGGCAGCATGGGCGCCAAGAGTTTCATCGTGCGCGGCAAGGGCAACCCGGACAGCTTCATGAGCTGCAGTCACGGGGCCGGCCGAACCATGAGCCGTACCCAGGCCAAGAAGCTGTTCACGGTCGACGACCAGGTCAAGGCCACGGAAGGCGTGGAATGCCGCAAGGACGCCGATGTGATCGATGAGATCCCTATGGCCTACAAGGACATCGACGCCGTGATGCTGGCGCAAAGCGACCTGGTGGAGGTGGTTTACACCCTCAAGCAGGTGGTGTGCGTGAAGGGATAGGGCGCGCCGCTTCGAGGGAGGAGGGCGCCTGGCCCGGGCATTTGAAAACAAGAAACAAGAAGACAGAAAGAAGAAAAAAATGATTGAACTCGATGGCTCGCAAGGCGAAGGCGGCGGGCAGATCCTGCGCACCGCGCTGGCGCTGAGCCTGGTAACGGGCAAGCCCTTTCGCATGGACAACATCCGCGCCAAACGGCCCAAGCCCGGCCTGATGCGCCAGCACCTGGCCTGCGTGAACGCGGCCGTGGCTGTGGGCGGTGGCCTGGGCCACAGCACGGCCCTCAATGCCGCCGGCCAGGCCGTGCAGATTGGCGAAACCACGCTGGTCTTCACGCCGGGCGAGGTACGCGCGGGCGATTACGAATTTGCGGTCGGCTCGGCCGGCAGCTGCATGCTGGTGCTGCAGACCGTGCTGTGGCCGCTGCTGCAGGCCAAAGAGGCCTCCACGCTGCTGCTCAGCGGCGGGACGCACAACCCGATGGCGCCTTCGATCTCTTTCCTGACCCTGCTGGCGCCTTTTTTCTCGGGCGGCGGCGATGCGCTGTTTGAGATTGAGCTGCGCCGCCACGGTTTTTACCCCGCCGGCGGCGGGGAGGCGCGCGTTCGCCTGCATCCACCGGCCCAGGGTTTTGCCGTGATTGACATCATGCAGCGCGGTGCGCTGCTGGAGGCCTATGCCGAATGCCTTCATGCAGGTCTTCCGGGAGGCGTGGCCGAGCGCGAGCTTGCCGTGCTGCAGCAGGGGCTGGGCTGGGATGAAAGCTGCTTGCGAAACCGTGGGCTGCGCAACAACGAGGGCCCGGGCAATGCGCTGCTGGCCGTCCTGCGCTATGAACACATCACCGAGGTGTTCGCGGCCTATGGCGAAAAGACCGTCAGCGCCGAACAGGTCGCCCGCCGTTTGCTGCAGGAGGTCAAGGACTACCTGGCCCACCCGGCGCCGGTGGGCCCGCACCTGGCGGACCAGCTGATGATCCCGCTGGCCCTGGCGGCGCTGCAGGGAAGGATGGGCCGCTATTGGGCGACGGAGCTGACGGAACATACCCGTACGAACGCCCGGACCATTGAGGCCTTCCTGCCGGTAAAGTTCTCTTGCAATGCGCTGGAGGGCGGCACCGTGATTTCGGTGTCCACCTGACTGGTGGGACGACCCCGCGGCAGGCTGGATTCAGCGTGCCGCGGATTTCGTCGCTGCATCGTCCAGCAGCATGGCGGCGTCTCTTCGCATCAAGACACGCACCAGCCAGGCGAACCAAACAGCCGCAATCGCCGCCGCGATCCACACCAGCGTCTGCCCCAGCCGCGCCTGGTCGTCCAGCAGGTAGGCGTTGCAGACGCGCACCGGTGAAGTTTCATACAGGTTTCCCACGACCGCCATCATCGGCAGCACATTACCCAGGAAGAATCCCTGCACCAGCAGGCCCGCAGGCCGCCATGACAGGCGGAGGGCCGCGCCGCAAATGAGCAGGGCCAGGCATTTGAGGATTTCGATGCGGCCGTCCACCAGCGCCAGGTCCAGCACACGGGGAATCATCAGGATCGCGAGCATCAACGCGGTGGCGAACAGGCCGCTGATGCCATGCGCGTTCCACAGGTTCAGGCGCGCCAGCCAGCGGCCCGGCAGCGACGCGGCGAGCAGCCAGCCGGCCAGCGCCAGCAAAGGGTATTGCACCAGCATGTGACGTGTCATGCTGGCTTCCAGTGCCTGCCGTGCGCCGGGCAAAGCCAACAGGAGCAGCAATGCCACGGTCATACCGGCCAGGATGCCGCGTGAAGGACGCGCCGGCATCTTCATGGTGATGGCGCGGCGGCACCCGCCAGGTGCTGCGCATAGTCGAGCGCGAGCTGCTGCTCCGCGTAATCAAAGATGCGGACCAGCCGGCCTTTCTGGTCGATGACGAGAAAGGCCGCGTTGTGCTGAAAATCGCCGCGGCCGTCGGGGACTACCACGACCTGGAAATCGGCCAGCAGGCGCTGTGTTTCCCGCGGATCCTGCACGCGCACAAAGCGCCACAGTGCCGGGTCGGCGCTTAATTTCGACGCATAGGCTTGCAGCACGGCGGGCGTGTCGTGCACGCCATCGAAGCTGATTGACAACAGCTTGACCTTGCCGCCCCGGTGCTGCAGAACTTGCTGCATCTGCTGGAAACTGCTGCCCATCGCCAGGCAGACGCTCTGGCAACGCGTATAGACAAAATCCACCAGCGTGACGGACTGCCCGTCGGCCAGGTGTTGCGACAGCGTCTGCGGGGCGATGCCGGGTCCGTCGATGGCGACGGCCGGAGCCGGCACCGGCTGCAGGGCAACTTCAAGCCGGCGCGCGCCCTCAGCGGTCCAGACCTGGAAATCATGCGTCAGCCACGCGGCGGCGGCATAGCCCGCCAGGGCCAGCATGATGCTCAGCAAGGCGGTGCGAAACATCGAAGGGCTCAGGAGGCTTTGGCCGTCAGCGCCTTCAGCTCGGCGCCGCCGTTGAAGGGGGCGGTGCGCGTGCCGGCCTTGCGTTCGGTTTCGAACAGCTCGGGCTTGATGGCACCGGCCTTGTTGGACCATTCGGAGCGGACGTAACTCGCCACCGCGGCCAGTTCGGCGTCGCTAAGTTGCGCGAAGGCCGGCATGGCGCCCTTGAAGGTGCTGCCCATGACCGTGATCTCCCCGGTGACGCCGTGCAGCAGGATGTTGGCCACGGTGCGTTCGTCGCCGGCCACCCATTCGGAGCCGTCCAGCGGCGGGAACACGCCCGGCAACCCTTTGCCGCTAGCCTGGTGGCAGGCCGCGCAATTGGCGGTGAACAGCTGTTTGCCGTTGGCCGCCGTGCTTGCGCCCGGGGCCGGGCCCGACAGGTCGGCCAGCGTGCGCCGGTCCCCGAGGTCGGCGCGGCCAAAGGAGCCGGACAGCGCGATGTAGCCCGCGCCCCACAGCACCAGTGCTGCCGCCCCGATCAGGAAGAGCATCGGGATGGGCTGGCCCTTTTCGGAGGGCTCGGCCTGTTCGCGCTCCTGGGCCCGGCTCTCGGATGTGTTGTCGTTCAGCATGGGGTTACCTTGTGGAGCTCAGGGCTTGGGGGCGGGCGGCAGCACCGGGTAGGTGTGGTTCAGGCCTTGCAGGTACTTGACCAGGTCCAGCGCCTGGGGCGTGGGCACCACCACCTGGCCTACGTTGGGCCCGTAGGCGGGCGGCAGGGCCAGCGGCTGCTCGCCTTCGCTTTCGGCGTCCTTCGCGTCCTTGACCGTGAAGAGGTAGGGGTAGGACGGCATGATGGAGCCGGGCACGTAGGCGCGCGGCTGGTACAGGTGGCCCAGGTGCCAGTCCTTGCTGGGCTGGCGCACGCCGATGTTGAAGAGGTCAGGCCCGGTGCGCATGCTGCCCAGCAGGTGGGGCTTGTCGTAGAAATAGTCGGCCGGCACCGAGGCCCGGCCCCAGCCGCGTTCCGCGTCGGGGCCGAAATTGCGGTCGCGCGGCTGCTGGCTGTGGCAGTAGACGCAGCCATTGGCGATGTAGACCTCGCGCCCGCGCAACTGGGCGCTGGTGTAGCCCTTGAGCTGCGGCGGCGGCTTGATGTCGCGCACCTGCATATAGGGCATGACCACCAGCGCCGCCGTGGCAACGCCCAGTGCCACCATGGCGCCCGACGCCAGCTTGACTTCATTTTCCATGTGCGGCCCCCAGTTCCGTGCTTCGCGTGTCGTTGGGCCAGAACAGCGCGGCGCCCGCGCGGCCCGGCCCGAATCGCAGAGCCATGGCCAGGAAGTGGCCGACGAACACCAGGTGGCTGAGCACCATCAGGCTGCCACCTATGGATCGCCATTTGAGGTAGGGCAGCGTGACTTCAACCGAAGCCATGAAGGGCTGCGCTGCGTCCAGCATGGCCACGCCCTGGAGCCAGCCGCCAATCGTGAGCCCGACGAAATAGATGGTCGCCCCGACGGCCGCCAGCCAGAAGTGCAGGGTGATCAGTTTCGGGTAGGGCCATTCCCAGTTCAGCACGCGCGGCATCATGAAATAGATGGCGCCGAACAGCACCATGGTGACGAAGGCATAGGCGCCCAGGTGCGCATGGGCCACCGTGAAATGCGTGAAGTGGGTGATCTGGTTGACGCTGCGCAGCGCCTCCAGCGAGCCCTGCAGCGAAGACGCCAGGTACATCAGCCCGCCGAACATCATGAAGCGCAGCGTGGGCGAATACAGCGCCAGGTGCATGCGCCCCCGCAGGGTGGCGCCCATGTTGATGCTGAAGGCGATCACGGGAATCACCATCATGATGCTCTGCACGATGGACAGCGTGACCAGCCAGCCCGGCACCGGGCCGCCTATGAGATGGTGGCCGCCGACCTGCCCGTAGAAAAAAGCCAGCGTCCAGAAGCCCAGCAGCGAGAGGTTGTAGGAACGTATCGGCCGGCCTATGACCTTGGGCAGGAAGTAATAGATGGCGCCCACGCTGACCGGCGTGAACCAAAGGCCCAGAACGTTGTGGCCGTACCACCAGTTGGTGGTGGCCTGCTGCACGCCGGTGTGCACGCCGGGCATCTTGCCGACCAGGAAGAGCAGGGCGATCCACAGCAGCGCCGCCGTCATGTACCAGACGCTGACGTACAGGTGCGAAACCTTGCGGTTGACCAGCGTGAACAGCACCGGCAGGATGACGAGCGCAAAGCCGGCGAACATGAAGATCGCGATCTGCCACGGAATCTTCAGGTATTCCATGCCGTCGTTCCAGCCGGTGGCGATGGCGCCTATGCCGCCGGCGATGCCCATGTTGATCAGCGCGCCGCCCAGCATGACCCAGATGGCGCCGTAGAGCCGCGTGCGCAGCAGGCGCGGCAGCAGCCATACCACCATGCCCAGCGCGGCGTTGGTGATCCAGCCGTAGAGCACGCCGGTCAGGTGTACCGTGCGTATGCGGCCGAAGGTCAGCCAGGCATAGTCGGTCAGCCAGTCGGGCTCATGCAGCTTGATGGACGAGACCAGGCCGGCCGCCGAGCCCACCACCAGCCACAGGCAGGCAAAGGTGATGAACATGAAGACCGGAAACGCGGTGGATCGGTCGGAGCTGATGCGGTCCAGCAGCTCGGCCGCATCGGCCACGTGCGTCTGGATGCCGCCTTCCTTCACCGCCTTCTGCATGGACGCCTGCGCGGTGTCCTGCAGCGCCGGGTCGTCCACCTGGCCGACTTCGCCGCGCGCGAAGATCACCGAGGCGGCCGTCGGGTTTTCCACCAGCAGCCCCTTGCGCAGGGACCAGATGAACACGAACAGGCCGATGATGGACAGCAGGAAGGCGCCCAGCAGGCTGATGACGGCGCTGTCCATTACACGGCTCCTTCAAGCGATGCCTGGGGCGCCAGGCGCGCGAGAGGCTGTGCGGCCCGGCCGCTAGCGGGTGGTGAAACTGTCATGAATCCTCCGGTATTGAAGGGAAAACCCGCTGGCGCGAGATTTCCACTGGCATCCTGAGTCGCGCGGCCGATGAGCGCCTGGTGCAGAGCACCCATCCTACGCCTTTGGCCCTGTGCAGGCCAGCCCGCTGACCGGGAGCGCGCGACCTGCTATGAATTTTGTAGCTTTTCGTGCTCGTTGACGCGGGCATGGGCGTGCGTCTGGGATTTTTGTACGAATTAAGTTTGGCCTCATCGAGCCGTGTTAGCCTCGCGCGCATGTTGAACCGCATCCCCTCCTTCCTGCGCCATGTCGGCCCGGGCGTTGTCACCGGCGCCGCCGATGACGACCCTTCCGGCATCGCCACCTACACGCAGGCCGGGGCGCAGTTCGGCACCGGGCTGCTGTGGACGGTATTTCTGTCCTTGCCCTTCATGATCGCGATCCAGTTAGTCAGCGCCCGCATCGGGCGCGTGACCGGCAAGGGCGTGGCGGCCAACCTGCGCGAGCACACGCCGCGCGCCTTCCTGATGAGCATGGTATTTTTGCTGGTCATCGCCAACACCATCAACATCGCGGCCGACATCGCCGCCATGGGCGAGGCGCTGCAGCTGGCCGTGGGCGGCGGCAATCATTTCCATGCGGTGGCCTTTGGTGTCATCACCGTGCTGCTGCAGGTCTTTGTGCCCTACCGCAAGCTGGCGCCCATCCTCAAGTGGCTGACCCTGTTCCTGTTTGCCTACGTGATCGCCGTGTTCCTGGTGCAGGTGCAGTGGGCCCAGGTGCTGCACGACCTGGTGATTCCGAAGCTGCAGTGGACCTCGGGCTACTGGATGATGATCGTCGCGCTGCTGGGCACCACGATCTCGCCCTACCTGTTTTTCTGGCAGGCCTCGCAGGAAGTGGAAGAACTGCGCTTGAAGGGCGGCGTGCTCGGCGCCGAAAAGAAAATCCGCCGCGACCTGCGCCGCGTCAAGCGCGACACCTATATCGGCATGTTTTTCTCCAACACCATTGCCTTCTTCATCATGGTGCTGGGCGGCGCGGTCCTGTATGCGGCCGGCATCCACGACGTGACCTCGGCCGCGCAGGCGGCGCAGGCGCTGCGGCCGCTGGCCGGCGACTTTGCCTTCGCGCTGTTCGCCGGCGGCATCATCGCTACCGGCCTGCTGGCCGTGCCGGTGCTGGCCTCGTCGGCCGCCTACGCCGTGGCCGAAGCCTTCGGCTGGCCCGAGGGCCTGGAGCGCCACTGGTACGAGGCCAAGCGTTTTTACGCCATCATCGTCATCGCCACCGTGGTGGGCACCGGCATGGACTTCACCAGCATTGACCCGATGAAGGCGCTCTATTGGAGTGCGGTGATCAACGGCGTGGTGGCCGTGCCCATCATGGCCGGCCTGATGCTGCTGGCCGGCCGAAAATCGGTGATGGGCAATTTCACCTCGGGTTTCAAGACCACCTGGTTTGGCTGGGGCGGGGTGGTGGTGATGGGGTTTGCGGTGCTGATGATGTTGCTGGACCTGTTCCGGCCTCTGTTCTAAGGCGACTGATGTTTTATCCCCTCTCCCTCAGGGAGAGGGTGAGGGCCAGCGGCGGGCAAAACCCGACTGCTTCATGCACAGGCCGCTAGCCCTCACCCCCGCCCTCTCCCAGAGGGAGAGGGAGAAAGAGGAAGCCTAGGCGCCATCCCGGCGCGCGATCCACAGCCGCTGCGGCCCCGCGCCCTTGTCGCCCAGCTTGTCATAGGGATTGCGCAGCCGGCACTTGTCGATCGACAGGCAGCCGCAGCCTATGCAGTCGTCCAGCGTGTCGCGCAGTTTCTTGAGCTGTGCCATGCGTTCATCGAGGTCGGCACGCCAGGCGGCCGACAGGCGTTCCCAGTCGGCGCGGCTGGGCGCGGCCTTCGCGGGCAGGGTGGCGAGGGCGGCTTCGATGTCGGCCAGTGCGATGCCTACGCGCTGCGCGACGCGCACAAAGGCCACGCGCCGCAGCATTTCACGCGCGTAGCGGCGCTGGTTGCCCTCGGTGCGGGTGCTGTTGATCAAGCCCTTGGTTTCGTAGAAATGCAGTGTTGAAACCGCCACGCCGCTGCGACGCGCCATGTCGCCGACCGAAAGTGTGGGGAAGATGCCGGCCTGTTCCAGTTTCGTGCCCATGGGAATCCTTTTGCAAATAGTGCTTGACCTCAACTTTACTTGAGGTTCCAGACTTGGGGTTTCGCAAGCCATTCCGGCTTGTCTATCCAAAGGAGTTGTCCCATGCCAGGTGAATCTTCAATCCCCGCATCCACGTCCGTGTTCCGCATCGACAAATTTGTGGTGCCCTCGCAGTCGATCTCCGCGTTTGTCGAGCGCATCCACCATGTCCAGCGCATGCTGGGCGAGCTGCCGGGCTGCCTGCAGAAGCACGTGCTGACCCAGACCGGCGACAGCAGCGAGTTCGATGTGGTGACCGTGGTCGAGTGGGCCAGCGCCGACGCCGTGGCGGCCGCCCAGGCCGTCATGCAAAAGCAGCTCGCCAGCGAAGGCTTTGACATCCAGGCCTTCCGCAAGAAGCTGGGTGTGCGTGGGGATTCGGGAATGTACCGGGAGGCTTGAGCGCTGCGTTGTTCAGGGCCTGCCCAGGGCCTTGAGCACATGCTCGGGAGTTGCCGGCGCCTCCAGCAGGACAGCCCGGCCGTGACGCGCCGACGAGATCGCATCGCGCAAGGCCTCATACACGCTGATCGCCAGCATCAGCGGCGGCTCGCCCACGGCCTTGCTGCCGAAGACGTTGTCTTCGCGGTTCGGTTCGGGCCACAAATCGATCTTGAAATGTTCGGGCACGTCGCCGGTCGCGGGGATTTTGTAGGTGCTGGGCGCGTGCGTGCTCAGCAGGCCCTTGTCGTTCCACACCAGTTGCTCGGTGGTGAGCCAGCCCATACCCTGCACAAAGCCGCCTTCGATCTGGCCTATGTCTATGGCCGGGTTGATGCTGGTGCCCACGTCGTGCAGGATGTCGACTTTGAGCACGCGGCTTTCGCCGGTCAGCGTGTCGATGGCGACTTCGGTGCAGGCCGCACCGTAGGCGAAGTAATAAAACGGACGGCCGGTCAGCGTGGCTTTGTCGTAGTGGATTTTGGGCGTGCGGTAAAAACCGTCGCTCCACAGCTGGATGCGGTTGGCATAGGCCAGCTTCACGACTTCGGTGAAGGGCCGCGCGCCTGCCGGCGTGATGACCTCGCCGCCTTCAAACTGCACGGCGCCCGCGCCGCAACGGTCCAGGCCGGCGACGAACTGCGCGAGGTTGTCGCGCACATTGCGGGCCGCGTACTGCGCGGCGCGCGCATTGAGGTCGGTACCGGCCGAGGCGGCGGTGGCCGAGGCGTTGGGAATCTTGCTGGTGTCGCTGGCGGTGGCCAGCACCTGGGTCAGCGGCACGCCGAGTTCGTCGGCCACGATTTGCGCAACCTTGGTGTTCAGGCCCTGGCCCATCTCGGTGCCGCCGTGGTTCACCTGCACGCTGCCGTCGGTGTAGACATGCACCAGCGCACCGGCCTGGTTGAACAGCGTGGCGGTGAAGGAGATGCCGAACTTGACGGGCGTGATGGCGATGCCGCGCTGGATGACGGGGCTGGTCTTGTTCCAGGCGGCGATGGATGCACGCCGCTGCCGATAGCTGGACGAATGTTCCAGCCTGTCGAGCAGCGGTTCAAGGATGTTGTCCTCGACCTTCATCTGGTAATGCGTGACGTCGCGCTCGCCTATGCCGTAGAGGTTGCGCCTGCGCACGTCCAGCGGGTCCAGGCCCAGCGCGCGCGCGATGTCGCCCATGATGGCCTCGATCACGATCATGCCCTGCGGGCCGCCGAAACCGCGGAAGGCAGTGTTGCTCTGGGTGTTGGTTTTGCAGCGGTAGGAGGCGATCTCCACGTCTTCGAGGAAGTAGGCGTTGTCGGCGTGGAAGACCGCGCGGTCGGCGACCGGGCCCGAGAGGTCGGCACTGAAGCCGCAGTTCACCGCCATCGTGAGCTTGAGGCCGGTGAGGCGGCCGGTGGTCTCAAAACCCACGTCGTATTCGTAGGCAAAGGGGTGACGCTTGCCGGTGACCAGGAAGTCGTCGTCGCGGTCCAGCCGCAGCTTGATGGGGCAGTGCAGCTTGTGCGCGGCAATCGCGGCCCAGACGGCCATCTGGCCCGACTGAGTCTCTTTGCCGCCGAAGCCGCCGCCCATGCGCCGGCATTCCACGCGCACCGCATGGTTGGCAATGCCCAGCGCGTGGGAGACCCAGTGCTGGATCTCGCCCGGGTGCTGGGTGCTGGAATACACCAGCCATTGCTGCTGCTCCTGCGGCACGACGTAGGCGACCTGGCCTTCGAGGTAGAAATGCTCCTGGCCGCCGACTTCGAGTGTGCCGTGCAGTGTGTGGGCCGCTTTCTTGAGTGCTGCTGTGGCATCGCCGCGTTTGACGAAGACCGGCGGCAGGACATAACTTTCGGCCTTGAGCGCGTCCCGCACTTTGAGCAGGGCGGGCAGGGTCTCGATATTGCACACCACCTTGCGTGCGGCGCGGCGTGCCTGCATAACGGTGTCGGCCACCACCACGCCTATGACCTGGCCTATGTGCTGTACCGAGTCCCTTGCGAACACCGGCTCGTCATGCGAAAAATTGCCGAGCACCGGGTCGCCGGGAATGTCGCGTGCCAGGATCACGTCGCGCACGCCCGGCATGGCCAGGGCTGCGGTGGTGTCAACGCCCAACAGCTTTCCATGCGCCACCGTGGACAGAATCGGCGCGGCATGCAGCGTGCCGCGCAGTTCGGGAATGTCATCGACATAGGTGGCGGCGCCGGCCACTTGCGCGCGGGCGCTTTCATGCGGCGTGGAGCGTCCGGCCGCGCGCGTGGCGGCGGGCTGGCGGGCCAGCGAACGTTTTTCGGCCGGGTCGGCGGGCGGCATGCTGTCGGCGCGGGCATTGGCTGTGCGCAGTTCCGGGTCGGCCACGGCGTCGCGGCTGACGGGAATGTCCTTGGCGTTCATGCCGTCTCCTCTAACCGGAAGGTCGCCAGGTTGATCTGTTGCAGGCCCTGGCTTTCAAGCCAGTAGCGCTGCAGCAGGTTGCCCAGCACTTCGCTGCGGTAGGCGGCCGAGGCGCGCATGTCGGAGATCGGCGAGAACTCGGCGCGCAAGGCGGCCATGGCCTGGCGGACGGTGGCCTGGGTCCAGGGCTGGCCCCTTAGCGCCGCCTCGGTCTGGGCGGCGCGCACGGGGGTGGCGGCGACGCCGCCCGCGCCTATCGAGGCGGCGGTGACCTTGCCGTCTTCCACCTGCAGGTTGATGGCCAGGCATACGGCGGAGATGTCGTCGTCATAGCGCTTGGAGATTTTGTAGACCCGTAGCCGTTCCGGCCCCTCACCCCAGCCCTCTCCCCAGAGGGGCGAGGGAGAAATACCACTTCCCCTCTTCTGGCTGTTTGCTCCTTCCCCCTCTGGGGGAAGGCTGGGATGGGGGCCACTCGGCCTCGGCACTTTCACCCAAGCTAGCACCTCATCCGCCGCCATCACATTCGTGCGATAACCGGTATAGAGTTTTTCCAGTGGCATCTCCCGGTGCCCGCGCACACTCATGAGCACCACGCTCACCCCCAGCGCGATCAAGAGCGGCATGGAATCGCCGATCGGCGAACCATTCGCGACATTGCCGCCCAGCGTGCCCGAGTTGCGCACCGGCAAGCCGGCAAAACGAGCCGCGAAGTTGTGCAACTGCGGCCGGTCTTGCACCAGCGCGGCATAGGCGTCGGCCAGCGTCACGGCCGCGCCTATGGCGATGTGATGCGGGTAGTGCTCCACGCGCCGCAGTTCTTCGACCTGGGTGACGTCCAGCACCTGGCCGAATTCCCTGTGCATCTTTGTGACCCACAGGCCCACGTCGGTGCAGCCGGCCACCAGTTGGGCTTCGGGCTGGTCGGCGCGGGCCCGCAGCAGGCCGGCCAGCGTGCGCGGAGCCAGGTACTCGGCTTCGGTGACTCCCGGCTCGGTGTGGACCGACTTGAGCTGGCGCAGCAGGGCGCTTTCATCGACCTTCACGGGCGGCAACGCCGCCATGGCCTGCGCGGCATCCAGGATGGGCCGGTAGCCGGTGCAGCGGCAGAGGTTGCCCGAGAGTTCTTCCTGTGCGAGTTCACGGGTGATGGGCTGGCCCTGGCACACGTGGTTCTGGTACATGCCGAACAGGCTCATGACAAAACCCGGGGTGCAGAAGCCGCACTGGGAGCCATGCTTGTCGACCATGGCCTGTTGTGCGGGGTGCAAAGCGCCGTCTTGCGCCGCAATATCCTCAACTGTCCACAAGGCCATGCCGTCAATCGAATGCGCCAGCCGTATGCAACTGTTGATGGCGCGGTAGCGGACCTTCCCGCCGTCCGCCTCGCCCAGTACCACGGTGCAGGCGCCGCAGTCACCCTCGCCGCAGCCTTCCTTGGTGCCGGTGCAGGCCAGGTCCTCGCGCAGCAGCTCCAGCAGGGTGCGGCTGGGTGGTACATTGCTGACGGAAACAACCTCGCCCCGCCGGATGAAGCGGATAGGTCTGGAAAAAAGTGGGACAGCCATGCTTCAGGTTAAACACTCGCGCCGTGCCCGGCATATCAAAGCCCATATCAGGCGCATGGGTGAAAGGGTATGAAAGACCAGGCGCTTTTCGACAAGATAGACCTCCATCTCATCAGGGTCTTGAACACCGTGCTTACTGAACGCAGCGTATCACGCGCCGCCATCCGCCTGGGTATGTACCAGCCCGCCGTCAGCGCGGCGCTCAAGCGCCTGCGCGCGCTGGCCGGCGACCCCATCCTGGTGCGCTCGGGCGCGGGCATGGTGCCCACCGACGCCGGGCTGCGCATGATAGAACCCTCGGCCAGCATCCTGCGCGCGGCCGGCATGCTGTTCAGCGACGCCCGGGGCTTTGACCCGGCCACGGCCGACACCACCTTCCGCCTGGCGGCCAGCGACTACCTCGACCCCTTGTTCCTGCCGCAGCTGGTCGCGCAGGTCAAGGCGCAGGCGCCGCGCTGCCGCATCGAGATCCAGCCGCTGTCGGCCGATTCCAATTACAGCGCGCAGCTGGCCCAGGGCCAGGCCGACATCGTGATCGGCAACTGGGCCGCGCCGCCCGACGACCTGCACATGGCGCGCCTGTTCGGCGACGAGGTGGTCTGCCTGGTGGCCAAGGACCACCCGGCGGTGCGCCGCGGCTGGGACAGCGCGAGCTGGCTGGAGGCCGAGCACATCGCGCCCTCGGCACTGCACCCAGGCGCCAAGGGCGTGATCGATGAACACCTGGACACGCTGGGCTTGTCGCGCAACATCACGGTGCGCTGCCCGCATTTCGGCCTGATGCCGTCCATGGTGGCATCAAGCTTGCTGGTGATGACCACCGGCCGCCAGTACTGCGAACGTTTTGCCGGCATCCTGCCGGTCACAATACTGCCCAGCCCGATCGCCTTCCCCCGCATGATGTATTACCAGCTCTGGCATGAACGCACGCATGCCTCCAACGCCGCCAAATGGCTGCGCGACCGGGTCAAGTCGGTGGCGTCCATGCTGCGCAAGGAATAGCGGTCACCAGCCGGGCCGGCGATGCGAGCCATAAGACAATAGAAGACCAGAAGATAAAAGACGAAAAACGGGACACCACGAGACAATGACCGCAACACCGCCCCAGACCGACAGCCCTGCCGGGCCGCCCCCGCGCCTGCGGCTTGAGGGCATCAGCAAAAGTTATCCCGGCGTGGTGGCCAATAGCCATGTCTCGCTGGCCGTGCGGCCGGGCGAAATCCACGCCGTGCTTGGCGAGAACGGGGCGGGCAAGTCCACCCTGATGAAAATCATCTACGGCGCCGTCAGGCCCGACGCCGGCACCGTGGAAATGGACGGCCAGCCCGTGACGGTGCGCAACCCGCACGAGGCGCGCGCGCTGGGCATCAGCATGGTGTTCCAGCATTTCAGCCTGTTCGACACGCTCACGGTGGCCGAAAACGTCTGGCTGGGGCTGGACAAACACCTGAGCCTGGTCGAAGTCTCCAAACGCATCACCGAGACCACGCAAGCCTACGGCCTGCAGCTGGACCCGACGCGGCCGGTGCACACGCTCAGCGTGGGCGAACGCCAGCGCGTGGAGATCGTGCGCGCGCTGCTCACGCATCCCCGGCTGCTGATCCTGGACGAACCGACCTCGGTGCTGACGCCGCAGGCGGTCGAAAACCTGTTTGTCACCCTGCGCCAGCTGGCCGCGCAGGGCTGCAGCATTTTGTACATCAGCCACAAGCTGCATGAAATCCGCGCGCTGTGCACCGCCTGCACGGTGCTGCGCGGCGGCAAGGTGTCGGGCGAATGTGATCCGCGCCAGGAGTCCAATGCCTCGCTGAGCCGCCTCATGATTGGCGCCGAGCCGCCAGCGCTGGAGCATCGCGAGCTGCATGCCGGCGCCGTGGTGCTGGACGTCAGGCAGCTCGATTTGCCCAAGGAAGAACAGTTCGGCGTGGACCTGCACCAGGTGGCCCTGCAGGTGCGCGCCGGCGAGGTGGTCGGCATTGCCGGCGTCTCGGGCAACGGCCAGAAGGAGTTGCTCTACGCGCTGTCGGGCGAAGACACCCGCGCCGCCGCCGATGCGATCGTGGTCAAGGGCCAGCCCGTGGGCAAGCTGGGGCCGGGCAGGCGGCGCGCGCTGGGCCTGCATTGTGTGCCCGAGGAGCGCCTGGGCCGGGGCGCCGTGCCCTCGCTCTCGCTGGCGCGCAACCTGCTGCTCACGCGCAAGGAGTCCGTCGCCGGCAACGGCTGGCTGAACGGCACGGCGCTGCAGGCGCAGGCCGAGCGCATCATCGCCGCCTACAAGGTCAAGTCGGGCGGGCCGCAGGCGGTGGCCAAGTCGCTCTCGGGCGGCAACCTGCAGAAATTCATCATGGGCCGCGAGATCGACGCGAAGCCCGCGCTGCTCATCGTTTCGCAGCCGACCTGGGGCGTCGACGTGGGCGCGGCCACGCAGATACGCGGCGAGCTGCTCAAGCTGCGCGACGCCGGCTGCGCCGTGCTGGTGGTCAGCGAAGAACTTGAGGAGCTGTTTGACATCTGCGACCGGCTCTATGTGATGGCCAAGGGCCAGCTCTCGCCCTCGCTGCCGCGCGCCGAGGCCACGGTGGAACGCGTGGGCCAGTGGATGAGCGGCCTGTGGACGCAGACGGAGGCGTCGCATGCCGCAGCTTGAAGTCCGCCCGCAGCCGTCCTCCTTCTGGAGCTACGCCTCGCCCCTGCTGGCCTTGCTGATCACGGTGCTGATAGGCGTGGCGCTGTTCGTGGCGCTGGGCAAGGACCCGGCCAAGGGCCTGCAGGTGTTTTTCTGGGAACCGATCAAGTCGCCGTATGCCATCGGCGAACTGCTGGTCAAGGCCACGCCGCTGCTCATCATCGCGCTGGGGCTGGCCGTGTGCTTTCGCTCCAATGTCTGGAACATCGGCGCCGAAGGCCAGTTCGTCATGGGCGCGGTCGCGGCCGGCGGCATCGCGCTGCTGGCGGAAAAAACCACCGGCCCCTGGATCATTCCCGCGGTGCTGCTGGCCGGCATCCTGGGCGGCATGGCCTGGGCCGGCCTCACGGCCCTGCTGCGCGACCGCTTCAACGCCAATGAAATCCTGGTCAGCCTGATGCTGGTCTACGTGGCCGACATGGTGCTCAACTTCCTGGTCTTCGGCCCCTGGAAAGACCCGAACGGCTACAACTTTCCGCAGACCAAGACCTTCGAGGCCGTGACGCAGATCCCGCGCCTGATGCAGGGTTCGCGCGTGAACATCGGCATCATCCTGGCGCTGCTGGGCGTGGCGGGGCTGTGGCTGTTCCTGTTCCGCACCTATGCGGGCTTCCGGCATGAGGTCAGCGGCCTGGCGCCGGCGGCCGCGCGCTACGCCGGCTTCTCGTCGCGCCGCGCGCTGTGGCTGGCGCTGCTCACATCCGGCGGCGCGGCAGGCCTGGCCGGCGCGCTGGAAGTCGCCGGCCCCATAGGGCAGCTCACGCCCTATGTGCCGGCGGGCTATGGTTTTGCGGCCATCATCGTGGCCTTTGTCGGGCGGCTGCATCCGGTGGGCGTGGTGTTCTCGGCCCTCCTGATGAGCATGTTCTACATCGGCGGCGAACTCGCGCAGTCGCGCCTGGGCCTGCCCAAGTCCATCACCGGCGTGTTCCAGGGCCTGCTGCTGTTCAGCCTGCTGGCCTGCGACACCCTGATCGCCTACCGCCTGAAGCTGGCCAAACCCATCACCATGCCGGTGGCCACGCCGCCGTCTGCCGAAGTCCTGAAAGGAGGCGCGTGATGGATTCGACCGCGCTGCTGATCGCCGCGACGCTGAGCGCCGGCACCGTGCTGGCCATCGCGGCCCTGGGCCTGCTGATCAATGAAAAAGCCGGCATCGTCAACCTGGGCGCCGAGGGCATGATGCTGTGCGCCGCCATCGCCGGCTTTGCCACGGTGGTGCACACCGGCAACAGCTGGCTGGGCTTTGCGGCCGGCATGGCGGCGGGGGCCTTCCTTGCGGCGATCTTCGGCGTGCTGGTGATCTGGCTCAACACCAACCAGTACGCGACCGGCCTGGCGCTGAGCCTGTTCGGCGGCGGTTTTTCGGCCTTTGCCGGCATCAAGTACGTGCAGGAGAAGCTGCCCGAGCAGGCGCACTACCCGATTCCTTTCCTGGCCGACGTCCCGTTGCTGGGCCCGGCGCTGTTCCGCCAGCACCCCATGGTCTATATCGCGATGGCGCTGACGGCCGGGCTGGTCTGGTTTTTGTACCGCACACGCGCCGGCCTGGTGCTGCGCTCGGTCGGTGAAAGCCCTGAATCGGCGCATGCGCTGGGCTACCCGGTGCGGCGCATACGGCTGGCGGCGGTGGTGGCCGGCGGCGCGCTGTGCGGCCTGGCCGGCGCCTATGTGTCGGTGGCCTACACCCCGCTGTGGGTGGAGGGCATGATCGCCGGCAAGGGCTGGATCGCGTTGGCGCTCACCACGTTCGCCACCTGGCGCCCGGCACGGGTGTTGCTTGGTGCTTACCTGTTCGGCGGGGTGACCATGCTGCAGTTCCACCTGCAAAGCCTGGGCGTGAACGTGCCCACGCAGTTCCTGAGCATGCTGCCCTACCTGGCCACCATCGTGGTGCTGGTGCTGATCTCGCGCAACCCGCTGTGGATTCGCGTCAACATGCCCAGTTCCATCGGCAAGCCGTTTTACCCCGGTGCATGAGAACCTGTGCTGAGTTCCGCCGCATAATTGCTTTTTTTTCGACGCGCCTTTTTAGCTTTTGACTTTCTTCACCTTCCTTCCACGAAAGCGAGATGACATGACTGACCTGCAAAAACGTTCCCTGCTCAAGCTGGCGGCCCTGTCCGCGGTGGCTGCGGCGGCCCTGGCGGGCTGCGGCAAAAAGGAAGAGGCCGCCCCGGCAGCTCCCGCCGCCGCGCCCGCGGCTTCGGCGCCCGCCGCCAAGGCCGAGCCCCTGAAGATCGCCTTCGCCTATGTCGGCCCGGTGGGTGACGGCGGCTGGACCTATGCGCACGACAACGGCCGCAAGGCGGTGCAGCAGGCCTACGGCGACAAGGTCATCACGAGTTTTGTTGAAAAAGTGCCCGAGTCGGCCGACGCCGAACGTGTGATCCGCGACATGGCGGCCCAGGGCAACAAGCTGATCTTCGGCACCACCTTCGGCTACATGGAACCCATGCTCAAGGTCGCCGGCGACACCAAGGACGTGAAGTTCGAGCACGCCACCGGCTACAAGCAGGCCGACAACATGCGCACCTATGACAGCCGCACCTACGAAGGCGCCTACATGGCCGGCGTGATCGCCGGCAAGATGAGCAAGACCGGCACGCTGGGCGTGGTCGGCTCGGTGCCGATTCCCGAAGTCGTGCGCAACATCAACAGCTTCACGCTGGGCGCGCAATCGGTCAACCCCAAGGTCAAGACCAAGGTGGTGTGGGTCAACGAATGGTTTAACCCGCCCAAGGAAACCGAGGCCGCCACCGCCCTGATCAACGGCGGCGCCGACGTGCTGTTCCAGAACACCGACTCCTCCGCCGTGCTGCAGACCGCCGAAAAAATGGGCAAGCGCGCCTTCGGCTGGGACTCCGACATGACGGCTTACGGTCCCAAGGCCCACCTGGCCTCGGCCGTGATCAACTGGGGCCCGTACTACGTCAAGGCCGTGGGTGAGGCGCTGGAAGGCAAATGGAAAGGCAACACCGCCGCCTGGTGGGGCGTCAAGGAAGGCGCGATCGACATCGTGTCGATTGCCGCCGATGTGCCCGATGACACCAAAAAACGCATCGACGAAGTCAAGGCCGGCCTGAAGGACGGCAGCTTCTCGATCTGGAAGGGCCCGATCACCGACAACACCGGCAAGGAACTGCTGGCGAAAGACGTGGTGGCCGACGACAAATTCCTGGGCGGCCTGAAGACTTATGTCAAAGGCGTCGAAGGCAAGGTTCCAGGTAACTGATGAAATGCCTTTCCTTGGGAGTGTGGAGCATGGCTCCCTCTCCCTCTGGGGGAAGAGGAAAGCGCTGCCTTCGGGCAGCTTTTTTGTTTAGGGAGCCGACATGACTTTTTCCGTCAAACCCGTGGCCGCCGGCCGCCTGCCCGAACTGCTCAGGCGCATGCCCAAGGCCGAGCTGCACATGCACATCGAGGGCTCGCTGGAGCCCGAGCTGATCTTCGCGCTGGCAAGCCGCAACGGCGTTGCTATCCCGTACGCCAGCGTCGAGGAACTGCGCAGCGCTTACGCCTTCACCAACCTGCAGAGCTTTCTCGACATCTACTACGCCGGCGCCAGCGTGCTGATTACCGAGCAGGACTTTTACGACATGGCGCAGGCCTACCTGCGCAAGGCCGCGGCCGACAACGTGGTGCACACCGAGATGTTCTTCGACCCGCAGACGCATACCGCGCGCGGCGTGAGCATGGAAACCGTCATCACCGGCCTGCACCGCGCCTGCGTGGATGCGCAGGCCGAGCTCGGTGTCAGCGCCTCGCTGATCCTGTGTTTCCTGCGCCACCTGAGCGAGGAGGACGCGTTTGAGACGCTGGAGCAGGCCTTGCCTTTTCGCGACAAGTTCATCGGCATAGGCCTGGATTCGGGCGAGGTCGGCAACCCGCCCGAAAAGTTCGCGCGCGTGTTCGCGCGCTGCCGCGAGCTGGGCTTCCACCTGGTGGCCCATGCCGGTGAAGAAGGCCCGCCCGAATATGTCTGGACGGCGCTGGATGTGCTGAAGGTCGAGCGTGTGGACCACGGCGTGCGTTCCAGCCGCGACCCGCTGCTGATGCGGCGCCTGGCCCAGGACCGCATCGCGCTGACGGTGTGCCCGCTGTCCAACCTCAAGCTCTGCGTGTTCCCCGACCTGGCCAGCCACAACCTGCGCGAGTTGCTGGGCGCCGGCCTGGCGGCCACCGTCAATTCGGACGACCCGGCCTACTTCGGCGGCTACATGAACGAGAACTTCACGCAGACCTTCGCGGCCACCGGCATGGATGCCCGCCACGCCTACATGCTGGCGCGCAACAGCTTCGAGGCCAGCTTTATCGAGGCCCCGGCCAAGGCGCGTTATGTGGACCGCCTCAACGAGAGCTTCGAGCGCTTCAGCTGAACGCGCGGGGTTATTTCCGCCGGCGCCTGCCTGGGCGGCGACCCAAACGTATGATCCGGGTAGAACCCTGAAGCAAGCAAGGACCCCCGGGCATGGCCTCCACATCGCAGCCGCATCAAGAGTCTTCCCCCGCGCCGCACGGCGCCTGGCCCATCGCCCTCGCCGGGCTAGTGGCATTGGCCGTCGCCATGGGCATAGGCCGCTTTGCCTTCACGCCGCTCTTGCCCATGATGCTCAGCGACGGCGTGGTCGACCTGCCCACGGCCAGCTGGCTGGCCAGCGCCAACTACTTCGGTTACATGCTGGGCGCGATTCTGTGCACGTTGCAGCCCTGGCTGTGGGCGCGCTTCAAGGGGCTGCCCTCGCTGGCCTACTCCTCGCTGGTCCGCGCCGGGCTGGTCGCGACCGGCGTGCTCACGCTGGCCATGGGCTGGCACTTTCCCGCCGCGTGGCCGCTGCTGCGCTTCGCGGCAGGCGTGACCAGCGCGGTGGTGTTTGTGTTTACTTCGGGCTGGTGCCTCTCGCAACTGGCCAAACGCGGTGTGCCCGCGATGGGCGGCATCATCTACGTCGGCCCGGGCGCCGGCATTGTGGTCAGCGGGCTGTTCGCCACCGGCATGGTGGCCTGGCACTGGACAGCCGCCACGGGCTGGATGCTGTTCGGCGTGCTGTCGTTTGTGTTGGCGGCCCTGGTGTGGCACATCCTGCGCGGCGGCGACGAGCGCCTGGTCGCGCTGGCGCCGCGCGCCGCCGCCTTGTCCGGCGCGGCCCCCCAGCACCACGGCCATGCCGAGATGACGCTGCTGACGCTGGCCTACGGCCTAGCCGGTTTCGGCTACATCATCACCGCCACTTTTCTGCCGGTGATCGCGCGCGCGGCCCTGCCGGGCTCGGCCTGGCTGGACATGTTCTGGCCCATCTTCGGCCTGGGCGTGATGCTGGGCGCGCTGCTGGCCACGCGGATGCCGCCAGGCAAGGATTTCCGCCTGCTGCTGGCGGGCTGCTACTTCCTGCAGGCCCTGGGCATTGCGGCCAGCCTCTGGAGCCCCAGCCTCGCGGGCTTTGCATTGGGCAGCCTGATGCTGGGCATGCCATTCACCGCCATCACCTTTTTTGCGATGCAGGAAGTGCGCCGCCTCAAGTCCGCCACGGCCGCGAGTTTCATGGGCCTGCTGACCGCCACCTACGGCGTGGGGCAAATCCTCGGCCCGCCGCTGGTCGCGGTGCTGCTCAAGCGCACACCCAACGCGGGGGCGGGTTTCACCTTGTCGCTGGAGATAGCCGCCGCTTCGCTGCTGGTGGGCGCCGTGATGTACCTGTGGATGGCCAGGGCCTATCCGGTGCTGCCGGCATTGCCGGCCGGCCGTGCCGCGGTCGGCAAATAAGCAAGGCGCTCTCTTTCAGCCCGGGCCGGGCTGCTGCACCAGCGCCATGGCGAACTTGCCGCCGCCCACCGACCAGTCCGAGTAGTCGTTCTCGTGCATGAAGATAAAAACGTCGTCGGGCGCGACACCGGCATTGGCTTTTAAATTGCGCGCGATGGCCGCATAGAGCGAGCGTTTCATCGCATCGCTGCGGCCGCGCCGCAGCGTGATCTCGACGACCACCGGCCGATCCGAGCGCGCCATGCCGTTGAAGGTCCGGCTGAAGAAAAACTGCTGCGCATCGTAGTCGTTTACCAGGTTGAAGAGCTCATCTTCCGGCATGCCAATGCTCTCGACCAGGGCCTGGTGTATGCCGTCGACGATGCCTTGCCGGTGTTCGAGGCTGGTGCTTTGGTGGACGCTGGTGCGGATAAAGGGCATGTGATTTTTCCTCAATAAAGTAAACAGCTGGCGCGAATTCTCCCAAGCAGACGTGATCTGATCAAACGATTTGTTGGTACGCTGTATGTGCCATAAACTCACAATCATGACGCGCCGCCTCCCACCCCTGAACGCCTTGCGCGCCTTTGAAGCCGCGGCCCGGCTGGGCCGCATGACGGCCGCCGCCGAGGAGCTCTCGGTCACGCCCGGCGCGATCAGCCGGCAGGTGCGGCAACTCGAGCAGGCGCTGGGCGTGCCGCTGTTCGAAGGCGCCAAAAACAAGCCGCAGCTGACGGCCGCCGGCGCCTCGCTGCGGCCGGCGCTTTCCGCCGCGCTGGACCAGATGGAAGCCGCCGTGCGCGAGGTACGCAGCGGCGAGGCCGGCACGCTGGACGTGTCCTGCTTCAGCACCTTCACCGTCAAATGGCTGATTCCACGGCTGTACGGTTTCAACGCGCTGCACCCGGAGACCGAGATCCGCCTCAGCGCGGCCGAACAGGCGGCGGACCTGGACCGCGGCCGCTACGACCTCGCCATCACGGTCGCCGAGCGCGGCGCCCAAGCCTCGGCCACCTTGCTGCCGCTGTTTGTGGAGCGCCTGGGGCCCGTCATGGCGCCCGCGCTGGCGGCCAGGGCGGATGTGCGCAAGCCCCAGGACCTGGCCGGCCTGCCGCTGCTGCACACCCGCACACGGCCCGACGCGTGGCAGACCTGGTGCGAATCACGCGGCGCTGCCTTTCCCGCGCAGGGCGGCCCGGCCTTCGAACACTATTACTTCACGCTGGAGGCCGCGGTGGGCGGGCTGGGCGTCTGCATCGCGCCCTGGCACCTGGTGATGGACGACCTGCGGGCCGGCCGCCTGGTGGCGCCGCTGGGCTTTGAGGAAAGCGCCTACCAATACGTGGCCCTGCGCCGGGCCGGAGCGCATGCGCGGCTGGACAGCTTTTGCGATTGGCTGCAAAAGCAGGCGCGCGAGATGCCTGTGCCTTGAGGCCCAAATCCGCCCGTAAATCCCCTGAAAACCCGCCATCAGCCCTGAACCGCTAAAATCAAGACCTTCGGCGTGCTGTCCCGGCGCGTCCGCATCCGCTTATCTCCGGGGCCATGTAGAGGACTACCATGTATAAAAACCTCGCGACCCCCGGTCTTTCGGCTTGTGTGGGCGCCTGTTTTATTTCTCCCTCCCAACTTCCTGTTTCGCACCGGTTGCCGTATGCGATGGGCCGTGGCCGCGCGAAAGTCGCGCCATGAGCTACCAGGTCAAGGAAATTTTCTACACGCTGCAGGGCGAGGGCGCCAATGCCGGGCGGCCCGCGGTGTTCTGCCGCTTTGCCGGCTGCAACCTCTGGTCCGGCCGCGAGCAGGACCGCGCGACGGCCGTCTGCCAGTTCTGCGACACCGACTTTGTGGGCACCGACGGCACGCTGGGCGGCAAGTTCCGTGATGCCGACGCGCTGGCCGACCGCATTGCCGCGCAGTGGCCTGCCGGTGACAGCGCGCACCGCTTTGTGGTGATGACCGGCGGCGAGCCGCTACTGCAAGTGGATGCGGAACTGATCGCGGCCCTGCATGCGCGCGGTTTCCAGATCGCGGTCGAAACCAACGGCACGATTGCCGCGCCCGAAGGCATAGACTGGATTTGCGTGAGCCCCAAGGCCGGCGCCCCCTGGGTGCAGCGCGCGGGCCAGGAACTCAAGGTGGTGTGGCCCCAGCCAAGCTTTGACCTGGCCGAGCTCGAAGCCGCCGACTTCACGCACCGCTACCTGCAGCCCATGGACAACCCCCAGCGCCAGCAGAACACCGAAACGTGCATACAGCTGTGCATGGCGCGCCCGGCCTGGCGGCTCAGCCTGCAGACCCACAAGATCACGGGCATCCGATGAAAAAGCTTCCCATGCCCCAACCCATGCGTTCCATGCGCTGCGAGATCAGCCAGACCTTTTACTTTGACGCGGCCCACACGCTCAAGCGCGCCATCGAGGCCGACAGCAGCAAACGTGTGCACGGCCACACCTACAACGCCGAGGTGTTTGTCGCCGGCGAGCCCGACGCGGCCACCGGCATGGTCATGGACCTGGGCCTGGTGCGGCGCGAGATCGCCGTGCTGCGCGAGGAGCTGGACCACCACCTGCTCGACGATGTCAAAGACCTGGGACCGCCCACACTCGAAAACCTCTGCCAGTTCATCTTCCGCAAGCTCGACGCGCGCCTGCCGGGGCTGACCTCGGTGCGCGTCTGGCGCGCTTCGCTGGGTGATGGTTGCCGCGTCAGTCGTTGAGGGGCCGTGGCCCAGGCATGACGCGGTGGGATCTCGTAGGCCGCTGGCCCTCACCCCTGCCCTCTCCCAGAGGGAGAAGGAGTAAGAAATCTTTATCCTGTCTACTCCCCGACTTATTCCCTCTCCCTCTGGGAGAGGGTTAGGGCGAGGGCCGGCGGCAGGCGATAACCCTTATCGGTTTCTACATATCGCAGCGGCCGAAGCCTGGAGTAACCTAGCCCCCATGAAAGCCTACCGCGCCGCCCTGCTGTATTTCACCGGCCCCGCCCAGGCCGCCTACGAGGCCGACGGCCTGCTGGTGGTGGGCCCTGACGCGCAGGGCCGCCAGCTTGTGCAAGCCGCGGGAAGCTACCAGGTGCTGACGCCGCGCTTTGCCGACGTGCCCACCGAACACCTGCCGGGCCGCCTCATCGCGCCGGGTTTTGTGGACATGCACATCCACTACCCGCAGCTCGACGTGATCGGCTCGCCGGCCGACGGACTGCTGCCCTGGCTTGAGAATTACACCTTCCCCGAAGAAAGCCGCTTCTCGGACGCCGGGCACGGCACGGAGGCCGCCGGTTTTTTCCTGGACGAGCTGCTGCGCAACGGCGTCACCACCGCGCTGGCCTTTGCCACCTCGCATCCCGAATCCGTCAACGCGCTGTTCACCGAAGCGCAAAAACGCAGCCTGCGCCTGATGACGGGCAAATGCCTGATGGACCAGAACGCGCCCGAAGGCGTGCGTGACAGCACCGCGCAAAGCCTGGCCGACACCGAGGCCCTGATCCAGCGTTGGCATGGCGTGGACCGGCTCGGTTATGCCATCACGCCGCGTTTTGTGCCCAGTTGCAGCGAAGCCCAGCTGCGCGGCGCCGGCGAGCTGGCGGCCAAATACCCCGACGTCTGGATTCAATCCCACGTCGCCGAGAACAAGGACGAAATCGCCTGGGTGCGCCGGCTGTACCCGGAGGCCCGCAGCTACCTGAGCGTCTATGAACAGTTCGGCCTGCTGCGCCCGCGCGCGGTGTATGCGCACTGCATCCACATCGACGACGAAGACCGCGCACTGATGCGCAGCACCGGCACGGCCGCGGCGGTCAGCCCGACCAGCAACCTCTTTCTGGGCAGCGGATTTTTTGACTACGAAGGCGCCGAGCGCGTGGGCTTTCCCTACGGCCTGGCCAGCGACGTGGGTGGCGGCACCTCCTTCAGCCCCTTCCACACCATGCTGGCTGCCTACTATGTGGGCCGAGAAGGGCAGACCAAGCCCGGCCTGTCGCTCACGCCGCAGCAGCTTTGGTGGCAGCACACCGCGGGCGCGGCGCGCGCGCTGGGCCTGGAAGGCGTGGTGGGCAACCTGCAGCCCGGCTGCGAAGCCGACTTCGTGGTGCTCAACCCGCAGGCCACGCCGCTGCTGGCGCGCAAGACCGCGCTGGCGGCCAATCTGGGCGAGTTGCTGTTCGCGCTGATCGTGCTGGGGGATGACCGGGTGATAGAACGCACTGTTATTTCGCAGGCTTTGTAGCCCTCTTTCCCAGGGGGAGAGGGGATCAAATCGCCCCCCTTCAAGCCAGGCCCCCAGCTTGCCTACAATCAGGGAACAGTGAGGAGTTCCCCCGAATGAGCATCAAGAGCGACAAATGGATACGCCGCATGGCGGAAACCACCGGCATGATCGAGCCCTTCGAGCCCGGCCAGATACGCGCCGCGGCCGGCGGCCAGAAGATCATCAGCTACGGCACCAGCAGCTACGGCTACGACATCCGCTGCGCGCCCGAGTTCAAGGTCTTCACCAACATCCACAGCACCGTGGTCGACCCGAAGAACTTTGACGAGAAAAGTTTTGTCGATTTCCACGGCGACAGCTGCATCATCCCGCCCAACAGCTTCGCGCTGGCCCGCACCGTCGAATACTTCCGCATCCCGCGCAACGTGCTGACCATCTGCCTGGGCAAAAGCACTTACGCGCGCTGCGGCATCATCGTCAACGTCACACCGTTTGAGCCCGAATGGGAAGGCTACGTGACGCTGGAGTTCTCCAACACCACGCCGCTGCCCGCCAAGATCTACGCGGGTGAAGGCTGCGCGCAGGTGCTGTTCTTCGAGAGCGACAAGGACGACGTCTGCGAAGTCAGCTACAAAGACCGCGGCGGAAAGTACCAGGGGCAGGTTGGGGTGACGCTGCCCAAGGCCTGACGGCTCTCGGAGAGCTTAGGGCTTGGCGACCTGGGGGCGGCTGGCAAAGCCGCTCATGTATTTGAGGGCATCGCCTATGGTGTCGCGCCAGACCGCCCATTCATGGTCGCCGTCGACGACGCGGTATTCCACCAGCTTGGGCTGGTACTCAAACAATTTCTGGAACAGGCCGGCCGAGTGGTAGGCGATGGAAAAAGTGTCGTGGTCGCCGCTGTTGATGTACATCGGTACCACGACTTTTTTGCTTTTGTAGGCTTCCCAGCTGGCGGTGTAGTTCAGGCGGTCCCACGAGGCCTGGTCAAACTTGCCGTTGAGCTGGAACGGCGCGACCTGCATGGCCGAAGAATGGGCCGGCGGTGTCGGTGAATAGATGGCGGGGCTCAATGCCGCGGCGGAAACAAACAGCTCAGGGTATTTGAAAACGGCATTCACCGTGCCGAAACCGCCGGCGGAGAGCCCGCCGATCATGCGGCCTTCGCGCGCGTTGATGGTCCTGAAGTTGCTGTCGATGTGGGGAATGAGCTCCTTGATGAGCGCGGTCTCGGCCTTGTCCTTGTTGCCGTCCACCCACCAGCTGGTGCCGCCGCCCGGCATCACGATGATGGCCGGCTGGACGCGGCCTTCCCGGACCAGCGTGTCCATGGTCGCCTGGACCTGGCCCTTGACCAGCCAGTCGTTCTGGTCGCCGGCGTTGCCGTGCAGCAAAAAAATCACCGGGTAGCGCAACCGGCCGTTTTCATAGCCGTCCGGCAGGTAGAGGGTGTAGCGGTAGTCTGCGTTCAGGGCCTTTGAGCTGAAGGACCTGGTGGTGACCTCGCTCGCAAGCGCCAGTGGCGCAGCGGCCGCAGCCAGCGCCAGCAACAGCCAGCCCAGCAGTTTTCGAATCGACTTGAATCCCATGCCTGTCTCCATCCTGGTCTCCTTGTGGTGTGAAGGCGAGTATCCGGCAAATCGCCGATCCTTGCGGACACGCTCCAGGGGACGCGGGGGCGGCACGTGCCGCAGGGAGGCTTGCTACTTGACCAGCAACACGGGCGTCTCGCTCTCCGCGACCACCCGCTGGGCCACGCTGCCGATCAATGCGCGGCTCAGCAAACCCTGGCCGTGCGTGCCCATGACGATCAGGTGCGCTTTCTCGCGCTTGGCGGCGCGCAGGATTTCGGCGGTGGGCGAGCCGACCACGGCGACGGTTTTGAACGCCATCTTGTGGCGCTTGAGGAAGCGCTCTATGGGCGCCAGCACCTTTTGCGATTCTTCGGCGTGGTAGGCGGCGACGTTGGCGGCGCCCAGCATGCTCTTGACGCGGCCCGGGACAGGCGCCTGCACATTGATCACCGTCACTTCGCCTTCGGCGCCGGCGAGGTCTTCATGGTTGACCAGGAAGGCCAGGGCTTTTTTGGTGTACTTGCTGCCGTCGGCAGCGAACAGAATCTTCATGGTTTTATCTCCGGTTTGGACGGGCCAGCGTAACACCGGCGCCGCCATATTGCTGTAGGTGAGCGCCTGCTTGCCTGGCCCGCTCAGGCCAGCGCCGTGCGCGCGGCAGCCAGGTCCCAGCCCGCCCAGCCGCAGCTTTTGAAGAGCACCGGCCCGTCGGGTTTTTTCATGTCCTGGCGTATCACCTCGCCCAGGCTGGCGAAGCGGGCCACGTCCAGGCCGGCCTGCAGCAGGTCACCGGCTTCATGCACGGCGTCGGAGGTGTCGACCAGCACGCTGCCCTGCGCCGCGACGTACTGGCACAGCGCGGCGCTGAGCTCCACCATGGTCGGCGTGTAGGCGCCGACGGCGCTGATGAAGCCGTCGTCGCGCGGCAGGGCGCTGAGGACCACGCCGCCGGCGGGCGTGCAGGTGGCGGCCAGCGGGCAGTCGGCCAGCGCGGTGTCGGCGTCGGGCACGACGCGGCCGTTCAGGCCCAGCGACTGCGCATGCTGCGCCAGGGCCTGGGCGCTGGCGTGGCTGCGCGAACTGATGCGGAAATCGCGCACGCCCAGGCCCTGGGCAAAAGCTTCGAGGTGGGCCACGCCCTGCACGCCGGCGCCGACGATGAGCATGGGGCCGCGGGTGTTGGGCGCCAGCCGCTGGGCGGCCAGCAGCGAAACGGCGGCGGTACGCCTGGCGGTAACGGTGGGGCCGTCCAGCATCAGCCGGCGCCGGCCGCTGGCCACGTCGAACACCACCACGTCGCCCTGGATGGCGGGCAGGCCGGTGCCGGCATTGGCGGGGGTCAGGGTGATGAGCTTGGCGATCGCGGTGCGGGCGTCCAGCGCCGGCATCACGAAGAGGCTGCCGCCGCCGGGCAGGGCTTGCACCACCCGCTGCGGCACCTGCACCGACTCGTCCTTGAGCAGCCGTATGAGTTCGGTGACCAGCAGCGGGTAGGGCAGCCGCGCGGCGGTCTGTCCGGCGTCCAGCGAGGTGGGATACGGGTGGAGCGTCATGCCTGCGATGGTAAGCGGGATGGCCCGGAAAGTGGTGGGTGGCCCGGCGCCCCGGCCGAATGTCACGAAAGGTTTTTATCCTACAGCGCGACGGGCAAGGCGCCGAATGGACTATTGCAATGCCGGCCTAGCATGGTGTAACCCAAGGGAGGTTGCCATGTTCTCTGAGCATCTGAGGAAATTCGATGAAATGCCTTACAAGACGATGCTGCTGGTAGCGGCGGGTCTTGTCATTCTTTGCCAGCTGGCCGCCATGGCCTTTGTGGCCGATTCGCAGGTCGCCAAGGCGAAGCTGCGCGACGAGCAGCGGCAGGCGGAACTCGCGGCGATCGCGCATTGCATGGAAACCAGCGCGGGCGCCGCGCGCCACAACTGCATCCAGCAGGCCCGCGTCGTCGCCGGCGCTTCGACGCCGCCCGCCGCGGACAGCGTGCCCAGGGAAGCGGCTTTTGCCGAGGCCTCCGGTTCCGCGGCCAGCGTGATGCCGGCCCGCCCGGTACGTCCGCCGCGGGGCTTTATGGCCGCGTCCTTCGCCGTCCGTTAGGCTTGCCGGTTGTCAGGCCCGCGTAGGGCCGCCGCGGTTAGCATTCACTCACGATGCAACCGTCACGCCCTTTGTCACGCCCTCTTTCACGGCTTTATCAGCCGCGCAACCCGCTGTTTTGGCTGATGCTCACGCTCAACAGCCTGTCGCCGCTGCTGGCCTGGGTGGTGCACAACCGTCCGCTGAACGCCTGGGCCACACTGCTGCTCACCGGCTTCGCCGTGGGCAATGCCATCCTCGGCACTTTTTTGCTGTGGCGCCTGCTGCGCGATGAACCTGCCGCGCCCGTGCGGGACGATAAAACCGGCCCGGACCTTAGCTGACGGCGCCCGCGCCTCTGGCGATGTCATGCGTCGTTGACAAGGCCGTTGCCACGGCCAGCCGCAGCCCGCGCACCGTCTCGTCGAGCGGCAAACTGGGCGCGCCCTGTTCGGGCAGGTAGGGCACATGGATGAAGCCGCCGCGCGTGCGCTTGAAGCCGCGCCTGGTGGCTAGCGCATGCATGAGCGCATAAAACACGTGGTTGCAGACAAAGGTGCCGGCGGTCTGCGACACCTCGGCCGCCACACCCGACGCTTGCAGCGCCTGCAGCATGGCCTTGATGGGAAGGCTGCTGAAGTAGGCCGCCGGCCCGCCCGCTACCACCGGCGTGTCGACGGGCTGTCCGCCGGCGTTGTCGGGGATGCGGGCGTCGTTGACGTTGATGGCGACGCGCTCCAGCGAGATCGCGCGGCGCCCGCCGGCCTGGCCGACGCAGATCACCAGCGTGGGTTTGTGCAGCTGAAGCAGCCGCGTGAGTTCATCCATGGAGGCCTGGAACACGGTGGGAAGTTGCGCCGCCACCACGAGGTGTCCGCCTATGCGCTTGCCGCCCAGCGCCTTCACCGCCATCCAGCTGGGATTGAGGGGCAGGCTGCTGTGCCCGGTATCGCCAAAGGGATCGAAGCCGGTCAGCAGGACGCGGGGGAGTGAAGAGGATGCAGAGGAGGTGGGGGCTGCGGGCATGCGCCATTGTGAAGGCGGCGCCGTTTTGGCTACCATGCCCCCATGAATACCCCCGCACCCGATCCGGACCTTTCCACGCTGGTCGCCGACCTGACCCGTGCCCGCCTTGAAGCCCGGCCGCTGCCCTGGCCCGCTGCCGTGCCGGCCGATGTGCCGCTGGCCTATGCCACCGCGCTGGCCGTGCGCGCCGCCCGAAGCGCTGAGGGCGACAGCCCGGTGGGCTACAAGGTCGGCTTTACCAACCGGACCATCTGGCCGCGTTATGAGGTCTATGGCCCGATCTGGGGCACGGTGTGGCACAGCAGCCTGGCGCGTGTCGATGCCGCTGGGCCTAACGAGGGGGTGCTCTCGCTCAAGGGCATGTGCGAGCCGCGCATAGAACCCGAGGTGGTGTTCGGCCTGCGCGAGGCGCCGCCACCCGATTGTTCGGCTGAGCAACTGGTGGCGGCCATTGACTGGGTGGCGCACGGTTATGAAATCGTGCACACGCATTTCCCGGGCTGGAAGTTCAGCGCCGCGCAGGCCGTGGCCGATGGCGGCTTGCACGGCCGGCTGTTGGTGGGCCATGCCGTGAAGCTGCCGGCCGGAACGGCGCCCGAGGCGCTGATCGCATCGCTCGCCGGCCTGAAGCTCAAGTTGTATGGCGACGGCGTGCTCAAGGACGAGGGTGTGGGCGCCAATGTGCTGGACGGCCCGGTGCAGGCACTGCTGCATTTTGTGCGGGAGCTGCGCGCCACGCCGGGCGCACCGGCTTTGCGGGCCGGCGACATCATCACCACCGGCACGCTGACCGACGCCTGGCCGGTGCAGGCAGGGCAGACCTGGCATACCGAAATCGAAGCGTCCGGGCCGGTGGCCGGCGCGCTCAGGGGGCTGGCGGTCCGGTTCGAATAATCAGTCCGCTATTTTTTGATCACGGCGCCGGTTTCGCTGTCGAACTTCACGACGCGCACCTGGCCGTTCTGGCCGGGAAAGTCGTCGAACACCGCGCGCACCAGGTAGGGAACCACCAGCGGCAGGTCGCCGCTGCCGCCTTCGTAGACGGCGCGCGATTCAAACACTGTGCGCGGCGGCTTGCCGGGCGGCGTGCCTTTGGTGTCGAGCAGCCGCAGGCGCAGGCTGTTGGTGTACACCGTCATGCTGACCGGCCGGTCGCCCACGTAGCGCGGCCCGAAGGGGTCGGGCACCCAGCCGCCGCCGTAGAGGCGGCCCGCGGCGTCGCGGTAGGGCGGCAGGAACACCATGTTGTCCTGGTAAATCGGCTGCATCCAGGTTTTTTCCTCGCTGCGGCTGCTGGCCGCCACGTCGACCTGGAGCCGCCCGACCTGGCCTTCAGCGGCGCGTTTGAGGCCGCGTTTTTCGAGTTCGGCCTGCACATAATTTTCGTAGGTGGCCTGTTCCAGCTGCCGCGTGATGTCCACCGGCGTGATGTAGCTGAAGGTGCTGCCCGCCGCGTCGGCGGGCCACTGGTTGAAGCTGGTCACGCGGGTGGTGATGGGGCTGGCGCAAGCCGTGAGCAGCATGGCCAGCAGCAGCGTCAGGGCCAGGCGCGGCGAGCGGAACAACACGGACAACACGGCGCCGGCACTGCGCCGCGGGCCGTGGCCTGCGGGCGAGGGGTGGGTCAAAGCGTTCATGGGGGATGGATACACCAGGGTTCAATTTTGTTCCGCCGCGGAACGCCGCTCAAGTAAAGTCGGCGCATGCGCTGACACGCGCCCGGGGCCCGGGATGGGGCCGCGGCGGGCGAGCTCAGGCAAGTATTGCACGGCACAAGGGGGACAGCATGAAATGGGAAGGCAATCGCGAATCCGACAACGTCGAAGACAGGCGCGATGACGGCGGCGGGGGCGGCGGCGGCTTTGGCTTCGGCGGCCGCAGCATCGGCATAGGCACCATCGTGGTGGCGCTGGTCGGCGGCTGGATTTTCGGCATCAACCCGCTGACCATCCTGGGGCTGCTCAGCGGCGGCGCGCCGCCGGCCCAGGTGCAACAGCAGGGCCCGGCCCACAAACCGCCGGCCGACGACCGCATGGCCAAATTTGTCTCCACCGTGCTGGCCGATACCGAGGACGTCTGGACCGATGTCTTCGCCAAGGGCGGCGGCACGTACCAGAAACCCCGGCTGGTGCTGTTCCGCGGCGCCACGCAGACCGCCTGCGGCCAGGGCCAGGCCGCCATGGGGCCGTTTTACTGCCCGGGCGACCAGAAGGTGTACATCGACCTCGGTTTTTACGAGACTCTGCGCAGCCGTCTGGGCGCGCCCGGCGACTTCGCCCAGGCCTACGTGATCGCGCACGAGGTCGGCCACCACGTGCAGAACCTGCTGGGCATCAGCGCCAAGATGGACCAGATGCGTGGCCGCGTCAGCAAGGCCGAATACAACGCCCTGAGCGTGCGGCTGGAGTTGCAGGCCGACTGCTTTGCCGGCGTCTGGGCCCACAACGCGCAGAACGCCCGCCAGATCCTGGAGCAGGGCGACGTTGAGGAAGCCATGAACGCGGCCGCCAAAATCGGCGACGACGCCCTGCAGCGCGCCGGCGGCGGCGCGGTGGTGCCCGAAAGCTTCACCCACGGCACCAGCGCCCAGCGCCAGCGCTGGTTCGACACCGGCTTCAAGACCGGCAGCGTCAAGGCCTGCGACACCTTCAGCGCCCGGAGTTTGTAGGCTGAACGGCATTGATCCTTTATTGGTGCGGATTGTGAGCTATAAAATTCATAGCGGACTGCCGCCGGAACCGGCCTGGGCGGCCGGGCCGGAATAGCCCTGGCGCCCTGAAGGGCCGGCAAAACCGGCCAATTCGCCCAAAGTGCGACAATAGAGGGCTGAGGAAGCTCTGCACAAAGCCTTGCCCCGCGGTCCAGACCGCACGGGACCCGGGCGGTCTGCGGCGTTACCTTTCCCGCCAATGGCTGTGCTGTTGGCTGCAATACGCGCCTTGGCAATCCCATCCCCGACCGCGCGCTACTACCGCAACAGTTACCCGCTAGTGTTAGGCAGAGCTTTCTTATGACATCCTCTTTTTCCAATCTTTCGCTGGCCGAACCGCTGGCCCGCGCCGTCGCCGAAATGGGCTACGAGACCATGACCCCCATCCAGGAACAGGCCATCCCGGTCGTCCTGCAAGGCAAAGACGTCATGGGCGCCGCGCAGACCGGCACCGGTAAGACCGCCGCTTTCGCCTTGCCGCTGCTGCAGCGCATGATGAAGCACGAAAACGCCTCGACCTCGCCCGCCCGCCACCCGGTGCGCGCGCTGGTGCTGCTGCCCACGCGCGAACTCGCCGTGCAGGTCGCCCAGCAGGTCGAGCTGTACGCCAAATACACCAACCTGCGCAGCACCGTGGTGTTCGGCGGCATGGACATGAAGCCGCAGACGGCCGAGCTCAAAAAAGGCGTGGAAGTGCTGGTGGCCACCCCCGGCCGCCTGCTGGACCACATCGAAGCCAAGAACGCGGTGCTCAACCAGGTCGAATACGTGGTGCTCGACGAGGCCGACCGCATGCTGGACATCGGCTTCCTGCCCGACCTGCAGCGCATCCTGAGCTACCTGCCCAAGCAGCGCATCACCTTGCTGTTCTCGGCCACCTTCTCGCCTGAAATCAAGCGCCTGGCCTCCAGCTACCTGCAGGACCCGGTGACCATCGAAGTGGCGCGTTCCAACGCCACGGCCTCCACCGTCGAGCAGCACTTCTACAGCGTGGGCGCCGACGACAAGCGCCGCGCGCTGCACCAGATCCTCAAAGAACGCGGCATGAAGCAGGCCTTCGTGTTCGTCAACAGCAAACTGGGCTGCGCGCGCCTGGCCCGCTCGCTGGAGCGTGAGGGCCTCAAAACCACCGCGCTGCACGGCGACAAGAGCCAGGACGAGCGCCTCAAGGCGCTGGAAGCCTTCAAGAAGGGCGAAGTGGATTTGCTGGTCTGCACCGACGTGGCCGCGCGCGGCCTCGACATCAAGGACGTGCCTGCGGTGTTCAACTTCGACGTGCCCTTCAATGCGGAAGACTATGTGCACCGCATCGGCCGCACCGGCCGCGCCGGCGCATCCGGCCTGGCCGTGAGCTTCGTGGCCGCCAGCGACCAGCGCCTGGTCGCCGACATCGAGAAACTGATCAAGACCAAGATCGAGCTCGAGCCCATCGAGTTCGAGGAAGACCGCCCGCGCATCAGCGAGCAGGGCCGCATCAACGACGGCCGCCGCATGTACCGCGAAGCTGAAGACGGCGGCAGCCCGCGCGAGGCACGCCAGCCGCGCGAGCGCCGCGAATACACGCCGCACCGCCAGCCGGCCGCGCAGCGCGACCCCTTCTTCGACCAGCCTTACGAATCCACAGCCGCGCCCGAAGCCCAGCCCGCCTGGGAAGCCGCTTCCAAGGCCGCTCCCGCGCGCAGCAGCGTGTCGGCCAACATCAAGCCCAAGAAAAAGGTCGCGGCGCTGTTCAAGAACCAGTCCACGGTCTAAACCGCCGGTTAAAAACCCGCCGTCGGTTCACGCCTACGGCTGGTAGCGGGGCTGTCCGGTGCGGGGCGCGCACCCCGGCTTCTACGCTGTCTCCATGATGGCGAAATCCGACCCGAACCTGAAGCCGCTACCCCAGCCTCCACGTTCAGCGGCCTTCGGGCTTCCCGCGCCTTTTCACTCGCTCCTGAGAATCTTTCGTCCCTTGAGGCGCGCCGTCGACCACTGGATTGACGCCGGCGGCATGCGCATGAGCGCGGCCATGTCTTTCTACGGCATCCTGAGCCTGGCGCCGCTGCTGGTCCTGCTGGTCGCCGTGCTGGGCTGGTGGCTGGACCGCGCCTACCTCGAAACCAGCCTCGTCGACCAGATCCGCAGCGTTATCGGCGCGCAGGGCGCCCAGGTGGTGCAGCAGGCGCTGTCCAGTGCGCAAGCGCCGTCGGAGGGCATCACGGCCTCGCTGCTGGCGTTTGCGCTGCTGCTGTTCGGCGCCACCGGCGTCTTCGCGGAACTGCAGGACGCGTTTGAGCGGCTGTGGCGGCAAGGCAGCGGCGAAGTGCCGCAGCAAAAGTGGTGGCACGGTGCTTCGGTGCGCCTGCGCGGGGTGGCTTACATCCTGGCTTTCGGTTTCCTGTTGCTGGTCTCGCTGGCGATCTCGACCTTCCTGGGCCTTCTCTCGGGCTGGGCCGGCAGCTACCTGCCGATCGAAAAAGTCGCCTGGGTCCTCAATGAGGTCGTATCGTTCGGTTTTTGTGTGCTGCTGTTTGTGGCGCTCATGAGAATCAGCGTGGGGCCAAAGCCTTCCTTGCGCTATCTGGTGACGGGTGCCGCCGCGGGGGCCATCCTGTTTGCGGTCGGCAAGCACCTGATGGCTTTTTACCTCTCGACCGCGGCCGTGGTATCGGCTTATGGCGCGGCGGGCTCGCTGGTGGTGATCCTGATGTGGATTTACTTCTCGTCGGCCGTGCTGCTGCTGTCCGCCAGCGTGGCGCGCGCCTGGGCCGACGAAGCGCGTGAGCCGCAGCCGGTTTCAGCCTGACTTGCCGGGTTTTTGCGCCTGCTCGCAGGGCACGGCGACCAGTTCAAAGCTTCCGGCCTGCGCCCCCAGCTTGGCTGCCGTGAGGCAACCGCCCCAGACGCAGCCGGTGTCCAGCGGCAGGGTGTTCTTATGCAAGCGCGGCGTGGCGCCGTCCTTGGCCAGCGTGGACCAATGGCCGAAGGCCAGCGGCGTGCCGGCGGTCCGGCGCCCCGGCACCTCGAACCACGGCAGGTAGCCGGCGGGCGCGTCGTCGGCGCCTTCGGTGCTGCCGAACTCCATCACCCCTTCGGGGGTGCAAAAGCGCAGGCGCGTGAGCGCGTTCACCACCACGCGCAGCCGGTCGGCGCCCTGCAGGCCGTCGCTCCAGTTGTCCGGCGTATTGCCGTACATGGCGCTGAAGAAGCCCTTGAGGTCGCCGCCGCGCAGCACCTGTTCGACTTCGGACGCCAGCGCCATGGTTTGCGCCACCGTCCACTGCGGCAGCACACCGGCGTGCACCATCAGCCAGCCGTGGCGGTGCAAGGCCATGGCGCGGTGGCGCAGCCAGTCCAGCAGCGCTTCGCTGTCCGGCGCCTGCAGGATGTCCTGCACGGTGTCCTTGCGGCCCGGGGCGCGCGCGCCCTGCCACAGGGCCAGCAGGTGCAGGTCGTGGTTGCCCAGCAGGCACTGCGCCGCATCGCCCAGGGCCGACAGGCGGCGTAGCACCTTGAGCGAGTCGGGACCGCGGTTGACGAGGTCGCCGAGGACATAGAGCGTGTCGCGGCTGGGCGAGAAATCCATCTTGTCCAGCAGCCGCCCCAGAGGTGCGTCGCAACCCTGAAGGTCGCCAATCAAGTAAAGTGACATGTGTTTATTTTGCGCCAGGCCCCATGGACTTTTTGCTGATTGCTTTTTTGACGCTGCTCAACGGCGTGTTTGCCATGTCGGAAATGGCCCTCGCCTCGAGCCGCAAGGCCAGGCTCACGGCCATGGGGGAGTCCGGCGACAAGGGCGCGCAGTCCGCACTGGGCCTGCTGGACAACCCCACGCAGTTTCTCTCGTCGGTGCAGGTGGGCATCACCTCCATCGGCATGCTCAACGGCATCATTGGCGAGGCGGCTTTCAGCAGCGGCCTGGCGGGCTGGATCCAGACCTTCGGCGTGCGGCCGCGCGTCTCCGAGATCACCGCCACCGCGCTGGTGGTGACCATCATCACCTTCATCACCATCGTCTTCGGCGAGCTGGTGCCCAAGCGCATAGGCCAGCTCTACCCCGAAACCGTCGCGCGCCTGGTGTCGCGGCCCATGATGTGGGTGGCCACCGGCTTCAAGCCCTTTGTGCGGCTGCTGTCCATCAGCACGCAGGCGGTGCTCAAGCTGCTGCGCATCGACAACACGGCCGGCCGGGCCGTGACCGAAGAGGAAATCGCCGCCAGCCTGGAAGAGGGCGTGGACGCCGGCCTGATTGAAGAGCACGAGCACCAGATGGTGCAGAACGTGTTTCTGCTCGACGACCGGCTGCTCACCTCGCTGATGCTGCCGCGCTCCGACATCGAATGGCTGGACGCCTCCGACACCGTGGCCCAGGCCATCGACAAGGCCGGCGCCACCGGGCATTCCTGGTACCCGGTGTGCCGTGGCGGCCTCGACGACGTGGTGGGTGTGGTCAACGTGGCCAAACTGCTCGCGCTGCGCGGCCAGATCCAGCCTGTCGCGCCAGGCCCGGGCCAGAGCCCGGGCGCCGTGCCGTCGGTGGCCGACCGCATAGGCGCTTACGCGGTGCCGGCGGTGTTCGTGCCGGAAACGTTGACCGGCATGGAGCTGCTCGAGCAGTTCCGCGCGCGCTCCACCCGCATCGTGTTTGTGGTCGACGAGTACGGTGTGGTGCAGGGCCTGATGACGCCCATGGATATGCTGGAGGCCATTACCGGCGAGTTGCAGCCTGGCGCCCAGGTGGACGCCTGGGCCACCGAACGCGAGGACGGCAGCTGGCTGATCGACGGCGTCATGCCCGTCGCCGAACTCAAGGCCCGGCTGGACATCAAGGAACTGCCCGAAGAAGGCAAGGGCCGCTACAACACGGTTGCCGGCCTGCTGCAGAGCGTCTCGGGCCGGCTGCTCAAAACCGCGGAGGCCGTCGAATGCGCGGGCTGGCGTTTTGAGGTGCTGGACCTGGACGGCAAGCGCATCGACAAGGTGCTGGCCAGCCCGGCGCCTGCATCTGTCGAGTCGTAATGTCTCGTTCTTTATCCTGTGGCGATTTCGAGACTTTTACGGACCGTTATGTGAATTAAGTCGTGTTTTAAGGCCTTCGATTTACAGATGAGACGCTGCAACAACACCGTTATACGTAAATGGTTGTAACTTGAAGGTCCTGTGTTTTAAACTGAAAAAAAGTTTAAGGCACCCATGTTTGATGTTTTTGTGTTGGCCCTGACGGCCACGGCCGTGTCAGGGATGGCGACGGGAGCGGCCTGCCACCATGGCTGGCTGGCGCGCGCCGCGCGCAAGAAGCGCCGCATTCCCGCGCAATGGCACCTGCAGGTACGGCCGCTGCTGCTCGAGGCCGAGCAGGAAGTCTGGCACTGGCTGCAGCGCGCGTTTTTCGACCACCACGTGGTGGTCAAGGTCCCCGTCATCCGTTTTGTCTCGCCGCGCAACGAAGCCGAAGGCCAGCGCTCCTACGAACTGCTCAAGAACGTGTATTGCAGCTTCACGGTCTGCGCCGCCGACGGCACCGTCATCGGCTGCCTCGACGTGCCCGGCCCGCAGGGCCTGAGGGCCAGCAACCGCGACCTCAAGCGCAAACTGTTCGCCGAATGCGGCATCGCCTACGCCGTGGTGCGCGCCAGCAACCTGCCGACGCTGGAGGATGTGCGTGCCGCCTTCCTCGGTGAAATCGACCTGTCGGACGATGAGCCGTCCTTCCCGGCCGTGCTCGGCGAGCCGCCCTTGGCCTTGCCGGGGGACGCGGAAGCCGACGCCCTGGCCACCGTGCCCGACACCATGCGCGCGGCCGACGGCGGCGCCCTGGTCGCCGATGAGCAGCAGGCGCAGCAGGCGGAACATGTCGACATGACCGCCATGGCCGCGGCCCGCAGCAGCCTGCGGGCCAAGCTCGAGCGCAACCGCAAGATCCGCTTCACCAACTTCGACCCGCTCAGCACCGGCTCCGGCATCGTGCACGACGAGGCCGACAACCAGTTCGCGGTCCCCTGGGAAGACTCCTTCATCACGCCTGACGATCAACCGCAAGACGGCGCCCAGTCTTAGGCGCCTGCCGCGGGTCAGGGGTAGTAGAGCTGCTCCAGCCGTGCTGCTTCCAGGTAGATCGACGGCAGGCTGATGTTGCGGGCGCGCAGCGCGGCGGCGCGCGCGGCCACGCTGTAGCGTGTGTCCTGGCTGGCCGGCGGCGCCTGGCTGGCGGGTTTTGCTTTTAGCCAGCCAAGCGCGTCTGCCGCGGCGGTTTCTCCCATGGATTTGGCCGACGGCGCCACGCTGAGCCCGCCGCCTTGCTGCACGTACTCGATGTCGGTGCCCAGCGGCAGCGGCGCCGCGTGGGCTTCCATCCAGCGTATGAGTTCGGCTTCCGGCACGGCGCCGGCCGCGCCGGGCCCGGCCGGCAGCTTGCCGTGGGACAGCATCAGCACCACGTCGGCCTTGCCGTCCATGCCCTTGACGGCCGCCTGCCAGGCGGCGAAGTCGGCCGGTGTGTGCACGCTCGCCACGCTGTGCGGGCCCCAGTCGAAGGCTTCAAGCTGTTTGACCCGCCCCTTGCCGGTGGGGCTCGCGTCGCTCAGCACCGCCAGCCGCACGGGCTGGCCTTTCTTGACGTATTGCAGCAGGTCGCGGATGGCCGCCAGCGGCAGGCTTTCGGCCACGCCGGTGACGTTGGCGGCGCCCACGTAGCCGTATTCCGCGGGTTCATGGTCTATGGCGGCGAACACCACCTTGGGGCGGGCCTTGCCGGCGAAGCGGCGCATCACGTATTCCTGGGCCTCGTCGTCCACCGCGATCACGACGTCGGGGTCGAACTGCGCGATGGTGCGCAGGCCTTCCTTCGCCGCGTCCTGGCGGTGGTCTTCGTCGGGCAGGGCGTCTATGCCCAGGTAGTGCCAGCGCACCGTCATCGGCTGCCGGTTCCTGTCCAGGGCCTGGCGTATGCCTTCGTCCATCTTGCCGACGGTGGTGGAGTTGCGGTCCGAGCTGTGCAGCACCAGGATGCGCGGCTTGGACAGGTTGAACAGGCCCAGCAGCAGCAGCGCGGCCAGCAGCGCCGCGGCTGTGAGGGCGGCCAGCGTTCCGCTCTTCATACCAGTCCCAGCCATTCCCAGTAGGGAATCGAAAGATAGGCCGCCAGCAGGCGCGCGAGGTTCATCCAGTGGTTATAGCGCAGGAAATCCGAGTGTTTGTAATAGCGGTCCAGCCCGCTGCCCTGCACCTGGAGGTACTGCGAGCTCTGGTAGGGCAGGAACCAGATGTCGCTGAACATGGCGGTCAGGAAGACCACCACCCAGGGGTTGATGAACTGCGCCTGCCCGATGGGAATCAGGATGACCGCGGCCACGATCATGCCCGCGGTGATCGGCAGCACCAGGCGCAGCAGCAGCGTGACCACCAGCGCCACGGGGATGAACCAGGCCATCCTGCCGCCGACAAAATCGAACAGGCCGCCGGCCGAATGCGCCAGCGCCGTGTCCAGGCCCAGGTAGCTGATGGCGCGGCTCAGGCCGTCGAGGCTGAGCAGGAAAAAAATCATGGGCCAGTCGATCTTCTGCTGGAAATCCTTCTTGCTGAGCAAACCCATCAGCAGCAAGCCGGCCAGCAAAAACGCGGCCAGCCAGGCCGGTGAGATCTGGTGCCAGCCGGCGCTGCCGGCCCCGATCAGGAAGAACAGAAAGCCGGTCAAGGCCGCTTTTTCGGGCCGGCTGATGGGGCCCAGCAAATCCAGCTGGCGCTTGAGCCTTTCCTTGGGCAGCGCGGCCTGCGCCGTGCGGCCGAAGCACAGGCGCATCACCAGCAGGTGCGCGGCGGTGACCGTCAACGCGGCCACGCCGGCCGCCACCAGCCAGAACAGGCCCTGGAACTGGTCCTGCAGTTGCAGGGGCAGCATGCCGAAGGCCGTCAGGTTGGAGGACTTGCTGGTCAGCAGCATGGGCGAAAACAGCATGGCGCCCGAGAAGGTCGCGGCCATCAGCGCCGTCGCCGACTTGCCCTGCGCCGGCAAGTTCAGGCCGTCGATCATGTCGCGGTAGAACGGCAGCACCAGCGACAGGCGGGCGTTGCCCGAGGGCATGATGGGCGAAAGCAGGTAGCCCGACAGCAGCAGCGCCGCCTGGTGCCAGAAGGGCGTGTCGGGAAGCTTGATCAGCAGCCACAGCATGAAGCGGTAGCTCAGGCCCGAGGCCGAGATCACCGCCGCCAGCGCATACACCCCGACCAGCGTCGTGAGCGTGCGCGAGGAAAACCCGGCCAGCGCGACCTCGGAAGGCACCAGGCCCACGATCAGCACCGCGGTGATGGCCACCAGCGGCGGCACAAATTCATCGGCCAGGTTGAACAGCCACATCAGCACCGTGGCCGACAGGATGGCCAGGAACAGCGAGGCCTCCACCACCAGCCCGCCCATGCCGGAGAGGAAATAGATCGCGGGCGGAACACCGATGACGGCCAGCCAGCCGACCAGTTCGCGCGTCGAGATCGGCTTCGGTGTTTTGGGCGCGGCGGGCTTGGCCGGTTTGAGGAAGTTTTCACCGCCCACATAGCCCATCAGCGCGAGCAGGGCGCGGCTGCGCAGCGACGGCGACTTTTCGGCGAGTTCCGCCAGGGCTTCGCGCGTGAGCTGCAAGGCCTTGACCGGCGCGGTGGCGCTCACGCTGCACAGGTAGTTCGCCGTGTCGCCGGCAGCTTCTTCGCCGCAGCGCATGCCGGCCAGGGCCAGCGTGCGCCCGCCCGGCGTGCTCAGCTGCAGCGCACCGGCCTGGAGCACATACAGGCACCGGGCCGGCGTGCCGTGTTCATACAGCGTCTCGCCCGTGGCGAACTCCACCCAGTGCAGGCTGGCCAGAAGGCGCGCCAGCTGGCTGCCCGACAGGTCGGCAAACAAGGGGTCCTGGCGCAACAAGGCCAGGGCATCGGAATCAGGGGTGGCTGAAAGCGGCATGGATTCGCGGGCCTAGTACGCGGCGCTGGGATGAATCCGGAGGGACGTTTGCATCGGCGTTCCTGGCCTGTTTTTTTAATTGATAGCCGCCGGCACCCTGCTGAAGGGGGGCGGCGTGTTTTGAGCGCATTACATCATTGTTTCGGCGACACCGGCAGCCTGGAAACCCGTAGCGTTTTGAGCCGCCGGGGCGTCTGCCCGGCTTCTGCTTCTTTCTGTCAGTTGGCCTTGGCGGTGTCAAAAAGCGTTTTCATTTCCGGGGGCATGGCCGCGAACAACGGCTTGCCGCCGGGTTTGGCGGGTTTTAAAAACCATTGCTCGTACCAGCCTTGCGCCGCGCCGCTGCGCATGGACTCCTTGATGGCGGCATTGACCAGCGCCCCCATGGCGGCATCGCCCTTGCGGTAGCCGATGGCGATGGTTTCCACCGACAGGCGCTCCGGCAGGATGGTGTAGTTGCCGGCGTCGGGCTGGCTGGCGAGCTGCGCCGCCAGCATCACGCCGTCGCGCGCATAACCGGCCGCCCATCCCAGTTGCAACTGCCCCAGCGCGGCGTCGGGGTTGACGGCCTTGGCGTGTTGCCACTGCAGCGAGTGCGACTGCGCATAGCGGTCAAGGGCCGGCACGACCGTGCTGCCGTCGATGCCGACGATGCTCTTGCCCTTCAACTGCTCCAGCGTGCTGATCATGTCCTTGTTGCGCACGGCCACCTGGATGGCGTCGACAAAAATCGGCGTCGAAAATTCCATGCGCGCGCGGCGATCCGGTGTGTCGGTCACGTTCTCGCAGAGCAGGTCCACGCTGCCCTCGGACAGCAGGCGGACGCGGGCGTCCACTTCGGTGGCGATGTAGCGCACCGGCAGGTTCTTGTTGCCGGCGGCCTGGCGCAGGCGCTCGATCATCGGTTTGCAGAACTCGATGCTGTAGCCCAGCGGTTTTTCCGGCGTCTGGTGATAGGAGAAGGGCGCCGCCAGCGCGCGGTAGCCCACATTGATCTGGCCGCGGCTCTTGATTTTTTCCAGCGTGGCCTGGGCCTGGGCCCATTGCGGCATCGCGACGGCCAGCAGGGCCAGGGCGGCCGGCAACAAGCGGCCTTGGATTGATCTGGCGCTGGAACTGGAGCGAAGCAGAAATACTGTCTTCATAAAAACCCCCCGTTGTTCGGACCTGTCCAGCTGATTCTTAGTGAAAAACCCTCAATACGCAACGCCGCCAGGGCAGGGCTTCCCCGGTACGACCAAGGTACTCATTGTGGGCGGCCGGCGCTTCCCGCGGGCATGAAAAAAGCCCCTGTTCCTTGCGAAACAGGGGCTTTGAAGGGGCCGGGCTGCGCAGCGCCCGTGGTTCAGCGCACCACGCAGTCGATGGCGGCCGCCTTGTTGCCGCCGGTCGCGCCGCTGCCGGTGCTTGGGCTCTGGAAGCTCACAGGCAGCGGGAGCATAAGAGGCGGCGTTCTGGGTAAGAGGGCTGGCGGCTGCGTTATCGTGGGCGTGAAACCAAACTGGCCGGGCGCGAAACTGGTGGTGCCGCCTTGGTTGCTCAGGTTGACCAGGCCGTCTATCACGTGCACATACAACCCCGGTGCCAGCGCGGGAGAGGGGGAGGACCGGGGGATGCCCAGTGGCGCGGGCTGCGCCAGGGCTGCGGTGGAGACCAGTGCGGCCAGCAAGGCCAGGCAACTTGAAATGAATTTTTTCATGGGATTTCCTGCTGTGTTGGGGTTGTGGAGGCGGCTCAGTCGGCTCACGGCTGCCTGAGGGAAACCTCCATGCTGGCGCTGCCCTGCAGCTTGCCCGCGGGCGTGATGATCACGGCGGCGCCGGGGCTGCGTTTTCCCAGCGCGCCGGCGGTGCTGCTGAAGCCGCCTTGCGTCAGCGCCAGTTCCACCTTGTCGAGCTCGGGCTTGCCGGCGTCGTAGCTGTAGCGCGTCAGCACCAGCAGGGACTCGGGCTGCAGCACCATCGCCGCGCCGTCCACAAACTCCAGGCGGGCGAAGGCGTTGCGCCCGGTGGTGACGCTATCGCCCTGGCGCAGCGGCGAGTTTTCGGCCAGCACCCGGCTGCGGCCCTCGGCGCTTTTGGCCACCATCAGGCCGGATACTTTGGTGACGGTACCCACGACCTGCGCCTGTGCAAGCGGGGCCAGCAGCATCAGCGCGATCGCCATCGCACATGCGGGAAGCAGGGGAGTGAAAAGTATTGGCAGCTTCATGTCATGCACCTCAGTTGCAGAAGGTTTTTGGCGGTGGCGGTGCCGTTTTGGTAACGGTTTTAATGATCATCTGATCGTCTTTTTTGTCGCTCTTTTTCTCGTCATTGCCGGACGCCGACGAAGTTCCCGAGCTGCCGGCCGCCGGGATGGAAACCGGCATGGCGGCGACCTGTTCGGGGGTGGATTCACCTTCGAAAATAAACAGCGCCCCGCCGGGACTGAGCTGTCTGACGATGATGTTCGACGCCGTGGTGGCCGCCGTGGTGGCGGGCTGGACCGCGACCGCGACAGGGATGGCGGCCGACAGCACCTGGCAGAGCATTGAATTGGGCGAGGTCGAGCAGATGCTCGCTGAGGAAGCGGTTGTCGTGATGCGGGCAACGGTAGTGCCTGTACCGGGGTAGCTGACGGCCAGGTTCGCCGTGCCGGCGGCGGAGGTGATGTTGGGTGCATCGACCGTACTGAAACTGCCGCTGCCCGAACCCGTTGCCGTCACAACGTTGTAAAACGACGCGGCAAGCGGCACAAAGCCGTTGAGCGCGCGGACGTTGAGCCGGCCGTTCAGGCTGGCAGTGTTGCTGATGGCGAGCCTGTCAAAGCTATCGGTGGCCGCCAGCTTGATGTTGAGCACCCCGGTGCTGCCCTGCGTGTACTTGCCCTGGATGGACAGCGTGCCGACGGATCCTGCCGTGCCTGGTGACACGGCGCCGTTGTTCAGCAGCGTCCCGCTACCGCCCAGCGCCAGGGTGCCGGCACCGGCCAGCGTGCCGCCGGCCTGCACATTGACGCCCGCGGCGTTGATGGCCGAGCCGCCCGCCAGCGTCGTCGTGCCGCCCGCGATGTTGAGCGTGCCGTTGCCATTGCCCCCGCTTTGCGACACGGTGAGCGCGCCGCCGTTCAGGGCCAGGTTGGCATTGAGCTGCACCGCGTGGTTGTCCGCCGGGTAGTTGTTCAGGTAGTTGCTGTTCAGGTTCAGGGCCAGCTTGTTCGAGGTGCTGGTGATGGGCGCGTTGATGATGATGTTGTTGTTGGCGTTCAGCGTCAGTGCCGCATCGCCCCCGGCGGTCTTGTTGATGGCAGCCGATACCGTGATGTCGCCGTGCGCCATGTCCATGGCAGGGTTGCCCGTGCCCGTGGTGATGCTCACATTCGTGCCGGCATCGAGCTGGGCAACGATGGTCGCCGCGTTGATACGGGCGCCTGTCTCATTGGAGGTGATGGCATTGGTGCCCACGACGCCGGCATCCGGCCCGGCCGCCACGATCTCGATGTTGAAGGGGTCTATGTGCCATTCGCCGCCCTGGCCCACCGTCGGGACGTTGACCACGTCCAGCGAAATTTTGCCCGAGGTATCGACGTAGCCGCCGCGGCCCGCGCTGCCGGTGGCCGACACCTGGCCGTCAATGGAGGCCGCGTTCTCGGCAATCAGCACCACATTGCCGCCGGTCGTGCCGTTGGCGCTGATGCTGGAGGTCGCCGAGGTCCTGACGTCGCCCGAAGCGCGCAAAAAGATCCGGCCCCCTTCCCGCACCGCGCTGGAGGCGCTGATCGTGCCGCTGTTGCTCACCAGGCCCGCTGCCAGGCCTATGCGGCCGGCTTCCGCCGTGATCTGGCCCATGTTCCGGGCTTCGCCCGGCGTGCCGGTGATAGCGACGGAAACGCCCGGCGTCGCCGTGTCTACCAACTGCACGGTTTGCCCCGCCGCCAGCAGCACCTCGCCCTGGGGCGCGTTCAGGCTGCCGGTATTGGCGACGTTGGCGCCCACCAGGTAGATGCTGCCGCCGCTGGCCGCGTTGATGGTGCCCTCGTTGCGCACCTCGCCCGGCGTGCCCGTGCCCTTGAAGTTCATGCGGCCGGCCAGGAAGTCACTGTCGCTGACGTTCAGCGAACTCGCGATAAACCGCGCCACGTCGATGCGCGCGCCCGGCCCCACCATGATGCCCGCCTGGTTGATCAGCCACAGCGCGCCGTCGGCCCTGACCTGCCCCTGGATCAGCGACGGGTCGCCGCCGGTGACGCGGGCCAGCAGCGCGGCGGAGCTGTTGATCTGGTGGATGTCGACCATCGCGCCGGAGCCGACGCTGAAGGTCGCGAAGTTGGCGATCGCCTGCTGGCTGGTCTGGTTGATGGTCAGCGTGTTGCCGTTTTTCGTGATCGCCGCGTTGCCCGACGTGACGTTCCAGCCCGTGGGCAGGGTGCCGGCCGGCAAGCCCTGGGCAAAAGCCTGCGTGGCGCAGGCCACCCACAGGGCGCTGGCCAGCAGCGAGAGGCGAAGGGGGCTGGAATGCAGGTTCGAATGCATGGTGATCATGGTGATGGACCTTGTGTTCTTCTTCGTCTTCTTCAGAACGCCAGCGAGGCGCTCAGGTGGGCATTCCAGTCGCCCCGTTTTTCCGTGAGGGAGGTGCCGGCGTTGTTCACGCGCGCCAGGTCCACGTTCAGGCTGAAATCGCGGCTGAAGACATAACGCAGGCCGGCGCCCAGGCTGGACACCGTGACGCTGCCGGGCACGCCGCTGCTGCCCACCTTGTTGTTGGCGCCGTGGCCCGCGTCAACAAAAAACACGCCGCGCAGCTGGCCCGGCAGGCCGACGCTGCCGGCGAGTTCCGGCGTGTACAGCTCGGCATTGGCCACAATGCCGCTGTCGGCCGCCACGGCCCGCTCCTGGAAGCCGCGCACCGCCGTCGATCCGGCCAGGCCGAATTGCTCGCCGGCCAGCAAGGGCGTGTCGGTGAACTGCGCGCTGCCGGCCAGCCTGGCCTGCCAGCCGCCGGCCAGGGCCTTGAACCAGGAGGCCGTACCGCGCGCGGCCATGAAATCGTCGCGCGTGGCGCGGTTGCCCGGTGTCAGGTAAGAGTAGCGGTCGGTGCGGCCGTCAATATTGGTGTAGCGCTCGCCGCTGGCAATGTTGCGCGACAGGCCGACGCTGTAGCCGGATATCTGGTCGACCCCCTCAGTCTGGCTGCTGTAGGTGATGCTCAGCGGCGTGGTCTTGTAAGGCACGCAGGAGGCAATCGGCGGTGTGGGCGGCGCAATGCTCACCGTCACGCCACCGACCTCGCAGCGCGAATCGACGAATTTGTGGTCCAGGCCCAGCACCAGCTTGGCCGTGCTTTCGCCGCTGCGGCCCAGGAAGTGATTCCAGCGCAGGCCATAAACGTCGCCCTTGCCCGTGAAGCCCAGCAGCCCGCCCAGCACCGGGGAGCTGGCCGGCGAATTGACGCTCGATTTGCCGTAGATGAAGTCGACGCTGTCGCCAAAGGCATACAGCGGGACACGGTAGCCCACCGAAAAGACATTCAGGTTCACGCCCGAAGGGCTGTCGGGCGAGGTGGTGTAGGCCAGCGTGCCCACGTGGTCGCGGTTGAAGAGATTGGCATGCTGTACGGCGACGCCGGTGCGCCAGCGGCCGCTGGACGGCGAGCCCGTGTTGTCCAGCGTGGTGATCAGGCGCAGCGGCTTGTGGTCGGTGACCAGGACCTTGGCGTCTATGGTGCCGGGTTTCTCGCCCTCGGCCAGCGTCACGCCGACCTGCTTGGCCGGGCTTTCATTGGCCAGCTGGATGGATTCGGAAATCGCGCCCAGTCGGGGCGCGCCGCCCACTTGCAGCCGCACCAGGCTGGCGCGGATGTTGGCCTCGTCGAAATGTTCGTTGCCGCTGATGGTGATCGAGGAGATCACGCTTTCCCGCACCAGCAGCTTCACCGCGCCGCCGGCCAGTTCCTGCTCGGGCACCGACACCAGCACCGTGCTGTAGCCGGCTTTGCGATAAGCCTGCTGCAAGGCTTCAATCGCCAGCTGGATGTCGGCAAAACCGCGCTGCGGCCCGGCCAGCGGGCCGACCAGGCGATCCACTTCCGCCGCGGGCAGCAGGGTATTGCCTTCAACCTGGAAACGCGTGATGTCAAAACGCTCATCGGCCGCGAGGGCCGTTGAGGCGGCCGCCATTGCAAGCATGCCGGTGAGGCCGCAACGGGCCAGGTGTTTGATCAAGCGGCTTTGTCTCATTTGTTCTTATCCACGGGGGGCGGTGGGCTGAACAAATGACTTGGAAAACTGAGCTCTCGAAGGGCTCTGTTCAGGGCGTCGTTTATCGTAACAGAGTGTTAACGAAAGGTGTACTTTCGGGGGTGGTGCATTTGTAAAAGGCGGGGTGTTTGTTGCTGTGTTGCCGCAGCTTTGCGGAAATTGAAGGGGCTTGGTTCTGCGTTTCTCCGCAGCCTGATCCGAGTTTGGGTCGGACTTCGCTGAACTGGGTAATGGCAAGAACGAAGCCCGGCACCGGAATGTATTGGCGCTTGTGGTGCGACTGCTCGCATTAAACAAATGCCATAAAAATTATTTTTTTGATGGCAGTTCTGCCTGGCGCGATACGCGCTCTATTTCTTCTTAGCTCTGTGCAGCTCGGTGCAAATAGATACTGAGAAGGTACTCAACTCAAGCTGAAATCGAATTGAAATTGCCTGCGCCAAATACATGGGCCGGCGGATTCTGCCAGAAGCCTGTGAAATTGATAAGCGCGGGATTTTTGAAGCGAAAGATTTCGTTGCCTCATACGCACACTCAAGATTTTTCTCATGCAGATGGAGGGTGACAGGTGCAACACCCGTCACTAGACTGCGGGCTCATTTGCGCGGCTCGCGCGCGACAAGAGCGACAAGAAAAAATCAACGAGGGATTCCATGGGATTGTGTGAATGGCTTTCGCCGGACGTGGTGCGGGTGAATCGGTTGTGGTCGTCCAACGCTACCAATCTTCAGCCGCCGCCTTCCATGGGTGAAGGCGCCAGGCCGTCTATTCAATGCCTCCCGCGCGAGGCGTCAAAAAAATCAAAGGCAATCATGAAATCCCTCGCGCTGTTGTGCCTGTCCGCTGCCCGCGCCGTTGTGCTGTTAGGTTGCCTGTCCGGGACGAATGCCATTGCTTCTTTCCCGGCAACGGCTGACCCGACGGTCTGCACTGTTGCGCCATGCTTTACCTACAGGTACACCTACGTCGCTTATGACAATACGCCGTTGACGACGGGCGAACACCCTACGAGGCTAGCTGCCTGTGTGGCCGCTGCCGCTATGTTCACCATCAGTAATTCACATTCGCCGTTTGTTCAGGGGTATACACAGCGTAACCCGCGTCTTGTTGGTGATAACTGTTTTGATGACGGCTATGACGCTCAAGGTGTCTTCATACTGATCAACAATCGCGGGCCCGGCACACAAACAGCCGTCGCTCCGTCGGCCCCTGTCTATAGGTGTCCCGACCCTGTCACGGCAACAGTGTCCGGCTCCACCTGCACCTGCAAAACCGGCTATCTGGAAAATGCCGCAAAAAAGGACTGCACCCCAGGCGGCGTAGGCGGCACGGTGGTGAACGTCTTCAACACCTCCAAACCTCCTCTTGCGTGCCCTGCCGACCTCAAGGTGGGTAAACCTATTTCACCCCTGGTGGGAGCGGAAACCTACACCCTGGAAACGGGCGTGTCGCTGGGTGGCCAGCCTCTTGTTCTGACCTACGACAACCGCAAGGTGTTTACCGCGGCGTCAGCCGGACTGACGCCGATGGCTTTGGGCAGCGCACCCGCGCTGGGTGGTTTGTGGGAAAGCAGCCTGCATCGCAACATCAAGCTCGGTACCGGTGGCTTTGGCGCCCAGTTGTTCCGCGGAAACGGCCGGGTGGTGAACTTCAACTTCAACCCCCAGACCAATGTGTTTGACGCAACGGCCGACGTTCGCGACAAGCTGCAGGTCATCCCGAACGGCTATCGTTACACCCAGGTAGCCTCGCGAACTTTTGAAGAGTACAACGCCGCCGGACAGCTGGCCTTGATGGCTGACGCCGCCGGAAACACCTTGAGCTTTCGCTACAGCCAGGCCGCTGGCTCACGTGCTCCCGCGGCCGGCTATCTGCTGGAGGTGACGGACAACACTCTGCGAAGTATCAAGTTCGAATACACGCTTCCGGCAGGCGGCGTGGCTGCCACCGATGGGCTGGTGTCAAAGATTGTGGACACCACGGGCCGCAACATCACCGCCGCTTACACGGGTGGTAACCTGATCTCACTGACCTGGCAAGACGGCAAGACGCGCCAGTTCCTTTACGAGAACACCAGCTTGACCTGGGCGCTGACCGGCGTGATGGACGAGAACAACGCCCGTTATGCCACTTTTGCGTATGACAGCCAGGGCCGTGCCATCTCCACCGAAATCGGCGCCGGCGTGAACAAATACGCGGCCAGCTACGGCACGCCGCCACAAACCGTGATGACGCAGACCTATGATGCGGCCACCCAGATCACTACCCGCGTGCATGACTTGGTGGTGCCCTCGGGTGTGGTGCTGACTTTGCCCAACGGACAGACCAGCGTCATCGCTGCCGCCAACGTGCAGGGCGTGCCTGCCCTGAGTGGCATGAGCCAGCCCGCCGGCTCGGGCTGCGCGGCGGCCAGCAACGCCCTGAGCTACGACGCCAACGGCAACCTGGCCAGCCAGGACGATTTCACCGGCCAGCGCAGTTGCTACGCTTATGACAGCAGCGGCCGGGAGAGCGTGCGGGTCGAGGGCCTGGCCAATACCGTGGCCTGTGCCAGCGTTCTTCCCGGTGGGTCAACCCTGCCTGCCGGAAGCCGGAAGATTGAAACCAACTGGCATGCGGACTGGCAACTGCCCATCAAGGTAAGCGAGCCTTTGTTGCTCGCCACCACGGTGTATCACGGCCAGCCCGATCCGTTTAATGGCAACGTCGTGGCCAACTGCACTACTGCGCCCGCTCTGTCCAATGGCAAAACCTTACCCCTAGTGTGCAAGCAGGTGGTGCAAGTCACCACGGATGCCGATGGTGCCATGGGGCTTGCCGCCACTGTCGATGTCGGTGTCGCCCCGCGTAGCTCCAGATTTACCTATGACGGCAAAGGACGAATGCTTACCAACACTGACCCGTTGAATCGTGTGACCACCTATGTTTACTACAGCACATCGGCGGGCTTTTCTGATCCCAACGCCAGTTCAGATCCGTCTTTTGCTTCGGTGAGCGTGCTCTTGCATGGCGACGGCGCCAACAACTCGACGGTCATGACAGACCACGCTTCGTCGCCCAAGACGGTTACCGCGGTCGGCAACGCCAAGATCAGCACGGCGCAAAGCAAATTCGGCGGCTCGGCCATGGCCTTTGACGGCGATAACGACTATCTCTCCGTGCCGGCCAGCCCCGGCAATAACTTTAGTTTTGGGACCGGTGATTTCACGATCGAGGGCTGGTTCTACCTGTCCTCGGCGGGCGGTGGGTACCGCAATCTTGTCGTCATCCCCTGGGGCTCAACCTATATGAGCATCCGCTTCGGGGACGGTGGGTTTGGCGGGAGGCTTCAGTTCGCGTCCGAGTCCACGGCATTTGCCCCGCTCTACAGTTCGGAGCACACGCAAACCAGCCTTGCCGGTGCCTGGCACCATGTGGCCTTCACGCGCAGCGGCGGGTTGGCTCGGGCTTTCCTGGACGGCGACCTGCTGACCTTGCGCAACAACAACTTCTCGGGTAGCGCCGTGACGTCCTGGGCCGACGGCAGCAACATCACGTCAGTTGCGCAAGCCTACGTCTCGCACACGGGCGGAGCAGCATGGCTGGGCTATATCGACGATGTGCGCATCACCAAGGGCGTGGCTCGCTACACAGCCAGTTTCACGCCGCCCACGCAGGCCTTCCCCAACGCCGCTTCCGTCGTCGTTGACCCCAACGAGGTGAGCCACAGCGCGGGCGACTTGCAGACCGTCACCAGCACGCTGGGCCGCGTGACTCAGTTCACGCAGTACGACAGGGCAGGGCGCGTGCGCCAGATGACCGACCCCAACGGCGTTGTGACCAACATTGCATATACGCCAAGAGGCTGGACCAGTAGCGTGACGGTGACCCCACCCGGCGGCGCCGCACGCGCCACCACTTACACCTATGACAACGCAGGCCAGTTGACGGGCGCAACCCTGCCGGACGGCACAACTCTGGGCTACAGCTACGACGCCGCCCACCGCCTGACCAGCGTCACCGACGCCAAAGGCAACTCCGTCACCTACACCCTGGACAACATGGGCAACAAGACCGGCGAACAGGTCAAGGACCCGTCGGGCAACCTGCAGAGAAACATCACGCGCGTTTATGACGCCCTGAACCGGGTGCAACAAGTTACGGGAGCTGGCAATTGAAAACAATGCCAATGAACTACATCGAGCCGGCGATTGAAACACGGCCCGGCAGCTGTCGCGTAGAGAGTGCGGTGCCTGCAGCAAAAACGAAGCGGGCCTTCTTGCTGTACATGGCGGTTTTGTTTTTCGCCCTGAGTTCACCTACATGGGGTGAAACGATTCCCGCGGAAAAGTTGTGGGGCTGGCCTAAAGGTTGGGGTTCGCCTTGGAACAATCCAATTTGTCCCGCCGCCACCTATGAGTTTGTTACCAAGGATGAATTTGGATGTGCGCCTATTGCAGAACAATGCCACTTCAACAGAGGGCAGCCGGGTTACTCACCATTTCAAGGCCGAGCAAACTGCGTGATTTATACCGGCGACAATCGACTGGCGGGAAGTGGGACAAGCTGGACGGTATGCCCACAGGGATTTAGCCTTGACGCCGGTGGGGCGACCTGTAGCCGCCCTAATAACTGCGGTGACACCCAATTTCGGAATGACAACGGGGAATGTATTCCGCTTCCTCCTGCAATCGAAACAGGATCAACGTCGGAAGCAAAATCCTGCTCGCGAGATGATGGCCTCCAGGTAGGCAAGCCGATCATCCCGGCGACTGGCGAGAAGATTCTCGATGAGCAAGACATCGCCGGTTCAGGACCCGATGCATTGAGCCTCGCCAGGCGCTACGGCAGCAGCCGGGTGGTCGGTCCGGCCACCGGATCGATTGCCGCCGGTTTGGGCAAACCCTGGTCGCATAACCACTCTACTTTCCTCAAGCAGGAGGGGATCAGCGGTATGGCCGGGAGCATGGCTCGCGTGCTGTTTGGCGATGGCAGTGTGCGGGGCTTCAATTGGGATACAACCACCAACGCCTGGAAACCCGCCAACAGCGCAGACATTCTCACATCCAACGCTGCGGGTTTGCAATACAAGAAGGTGGACGACGACTCTTTGTGGCAGTTCGATGCGACGGGCAGGTTGCTGACCGTAACGCAAAGGAACGGGTGGGTACGAACGCATACCTACAGTACCGTCGGCACCCCAGCGAGCATTGCGCCCTCTGTAGGCCTGCTTGTCGCCGTAACCAACCACTTCGGCCGCACCTTAAGCTTTAAATACAACGCCGCCGGCCAACTGAGCAGCGTCACCGCACCCGAGGGCCGGGCCATCAGCTACGGCTACGACAGCACCGCCGCCACAGCCCGGTTGACCACAGTCAATTACCCCGGCCTTACAGGCGGTACGGTGAGCAAGACCTACCTCTACGAGAACACCACCTATCCGCAACTGCTGACCGGAATCATTGACGAGAAGGGCAACCGCCTGGCCACCTACGCCTACGACAGCCAGGGCCGGGGCATCAGTACCCAGTACGCCGGCGGGGCAGGGCTGCATAGCATCAGTTATGGCGCTGGCGGGTCGGCTACGGTGACGGACCCGCTGGGCACCCAGCGCACCTACAACTATGGAACCAACAAAGGCAAGCTCGCTGTGCTGGGCGCCGACAAGCCTAGCGGGAGCGGCAACAGTTCGGCAGCCAGCCGGGTGCAGGACTCCAACGGTTTTATTACCCAGGAGACCGACTTCCTGGGGGTCAACACCATGTACACCTGGGACATCAACCGGCGCTTGCCGTTGACGACCACCAAGGCGGTGGGATTGCCGGAAACACAAACAACCACCACGCAGTGGCACGCCACCTATCGGTTGCCCGTGCTTGTGACCGAAGCCAACAGAACGGCGACTTACACCTATGACAGCGCGAGCAACCTGCTGAGCCAAACCGCGACGGACATCGGCAGCAACATCAGCCGTGTCACCACTTGGACCTACAACCCCCAGAGCCTCGTCACCACGGAGACCGATCCGAACGGCATAGTGGCGCGCAGCTATACCTATTACGGTACAAGTAGCTTCACGCCAGTTCAGCTGCCGGACTCCTTTGACCAGAACATCCAATTGGTGAGTTTGTTGCTGCATGGCGATGGCACCAACGGATCGACGACCCTTGTCGATAGCAGTCCAAACCCCAAGAGCGTAACGGTTGCAGGGGGGGCGAGTATAGGAACGGCACAGAGCAAGTTTGGCGTCTCCTCGCTGTTTTTTGATGGTGTTGACGCGTCCAATACCGCGATCACGCTGGCCGACAGTCCTGACTTCCATTTCCCCGGTGCCTACACCATTGAGTTCTGGATCCGGCCTTCGAGTTCCAAATCCACCACCAGCTGGTTGTATGTGCAAAGCGATCAAATTGGGACGCCAGCGCCAGTGCGAATTGATATTGCTTCGTCAACCGGCCTCATCAACATTCTCGGCTCGTCCAATAACGCGAGTTGGCTGTTTACGAGCGGACTCTCAAGTACGACGGCGTTGCAGCTAGGCGCCTGGAGCCATGTGGCGCTAGCTGATGACGGCACTACGGCAAGGTTATTTATCAACGGGTTGCTGCAAGCCTCGCGCGCAACATGGCCCAAGGCGGATCCATCCAGCCCTCTTCGTATTGGGGGGGCTTACACGGGGGGCGACCGTGAGTTCCATGGCCATCTGGACGATGTCCGTGTGACCAAGGGCCTTGCCCGCTACACGGCGAACTTCACCCCGCCCGCGCAGGCTTTTCCCAATGTCGCCCCTCCTGCCGCCGTGATCAACCCCAACGACATAGGCCACATGGCGGGCGACCTGCAGAGCGTCACCAACGCCGTGGGTCACGTGACCCAGTTCACCCAATACGACAGGTCAGGGCGCGTGCGCCAGATGGTCGATCCCAACGGAATCGTGACCGACATAGCCTATACCCCCAGAGGCTGGACCAGCAGCGTGGTAGTGACACCACCGGGCGGCGCCGCCAGAACCACGACTTACACCTACGACAACGCGGGCCAACTGACCGGGGTGGTGATGCCCGATGCCACCACGATGAGCTACAGCTATGACGCCGCGCACAGGTTGACCGGCGTCACCGACGCCAAGGGCAACTCGGTCACCTACACGCTCGACAACATAGGCAACAAGACAGGCGAGCAGGTCAAGGACCCCTCGGGCAACCTGCAAAGAAACATCACGCGTGTCTACGACGCCCTGAACCGCGTGCAACAAGTCACGGGAGCGAGCAATTGAACACGAGCACAACCATCACAACAACCGCCGCCACTCAAGCAGGAGGAGTCAGCATGCGCCGCCCTAGCCCCACCCGAGCCCCGACCCGGGCTTTCACCGCGTGGCTAAGCCGCCTGGTGATGTTCATTGCCATGGCCCCGGCCATGGTCCTCGCCGCCACCCCGACGACCACGGCGCTTTCAAGCAGCGCCGGCACGGCCGCGCTCGGGCAAAGCATCACGCTGACGGCCACCGTCACAGGCGCCAGCCCAACGGGCACCGTGACCTTCAAGGACGGCGGCGCGACCGTAGGCAGCAGCACCGTGGCAGCCGGTGTCGCCAGCGTAAGCACCAGCGCCCTGGCCCTGGGCAGCCATACCCTGAGCGCGGACTATGCGGGCGACACCAACAACGACCCATCCACCTCCACCGGCATCAGCGTCGTCATCAACGTCGCCTCGCCTGGCCCCATGACCTGGCAATTCGGCTATGACGCCATGGGCCGGCCCACCACGGTGCTCGACCCCAATGGTCTCGCCAGCTACACCTACTACGACAGCCTGGGCCGCCCCATCCAGACCCAGCAGCCGGCCAACACCGGCAGCGCGACGCCAACGACCACCAGCTTTGCGTACAACGCCGCCGACGGCCTGACCCAGGTCACCGACCCGCGCAATCTGGCCACGACCTATAGCCCGAACGGCCTGGGTGATGTCACCGCCCAGACCAGCCCCGACACGGGCGCCAGCCAGTACACCTACGACGCCCTCGGCAAGCTGCTCACCAAGACCGATGCCAGGGGCAAGCTGACCCAGTACACCTACGACAACGGCGATCGCCTCAAAACCATCAGCTACCCCACGGGCACCGGGAGCGTCTTTGAATACGACGGCGGCACCACGCTTGTCCCGGGCGCCATAGGCCAGCTCACCAAGATCACCGATGCATCCGGCCAGGTTGTCTACACCTACGACGGCATGAGCCGCAAGACCGGAAAAACCCAGACCACGGGCGGCAAGACCTTTACGGTTGGGTATACCTGGGGGGATAGCGGAAGCGCGCTGGACAAACTAACGGCCATCACCTACCCCAGCGGAACCCGGGTTAACTACAACTATGACGCGCAGGGTGTGGTCTCGGGCATCACGGTCAATCCGCCGAATACCAACGGTGTGGGCACCAACACCGGCAGTACCTTGCCTATGCTTTCGGGTATCACCACCAATGCCGAAAGCAAGCTCACGGGCTGGACCTGGGCCAGCACCAAGACCCAGGCGATCAGCTACGACGCCAACGGCCAGATCAGTGCTTACAACCTCGGCGACTCCACAGGAACTGGCATCCGCCGCACCATCGTCCGCGACAGCGCAGGGCGCATTACCGGCTACACGCATGTCAGCAACGGAACGCCCGTTCCCGCACTGGACCAGAGCTTTGGCTATGACAACCTGAACCGCCTGGTCAGCGCCACCTTGGGCAGCACAGCCATCCAGTACAGCTATGACGCCACGGGCAACCGCACGGCCAAGGTCATCAGCGGCACCAGCTACCCCAACACCATCTCGGCCACCAGCAACAAGCTGAGCCAGATCCAGGATGTGAGTGGTATGGCGACTGTCGTGCATGACGCGGCCGGTAATATCACGAGCGATGGAACCAATAGCTTCACATATAGCGACCGGGGACGGCTGGCGACGATGACCAATGGCGGTGGCACGGTCACTTATAGCTACAACGCGCTGGAGATACGGGTTGGGAAGACTGGGCCGACGGCCTTAGTCCCGACGGGCGCCATTTACTATGTCTATGACGAGTCGGGCAAGCTGCTTGGTGAATATGATGTCAACGGAGTTCCTGTTTATGAAACAATTTATATGGGTGTTCCGGTTGGAGTGGTCAAACTGACGGGAACAGCTGGGGCGGGTGATATCGCGATCAGTCTGTATAACGTCTCTACGGACCAAATCGGAGTGCCACGCATCATCACACGACAGAGCGATGACGCGATTGCTTGGCGCTGGGACTCGGCGGAGGCCTTTGGAGCCACGACACCAGATCAGAACCCCAATGGCCTGGGTACTTTCAGCTTTAACCAACGCTTACCCGGCCAGGTGTTTGATGCCGAGAGCGGCTTGTTCCAAAACTGGAACCGAGAGTACAGCCCGCGCATCGGGAGGTATATGCAGTCTGATCCGATTGGACTAGGCGGCGGAATCAATACCTTTTCCTACGTCGGAGGATATCCCTTGGGAAGAGTGGATCCTCAAGGACTTTGGTTCGGAGGGGATGACATTGTCTTTGCTGTAGGAGGTGCTCTGGTCGGGGTAGGGGGACGATTTATAGGTGATGTGGTGACGGGAAACCGAAGCAACTGGCGAGACTATTTGGGGTCCGCAGTCGGTGGGGCGGTTGGCGGCGAGACGCTGCTGTATACCGGAAACCCGTTTCTTGCTGGCGCGGCCGGAGGACTCGCGGGCAATTTAACCACTCAGCTCGCCAACTATGCGACCGGCAATCAGTGTGAGGTGGATCTTTCGAGTGCTGCGTTCGATACGGTCTTTGGCGCCGCGACCGGGTTCATTCCTGGTCGCCCTCGCATCCCAGGCATAAACTCCGGTCGGGGGAGTGACCTCCAAGTGTTTAAGCAAATATTGACGAAGGCGCAGAATGGCACTATCAACTCAGTTACCCCAAGTACTGCAATAAAGATGGGAAAAGGGGCATTTTACGAATATGCCGCAGGTCAGGGAGCTGCCACTGGTGCGGTCGGATCCACGATGTTTGGTCGTGCCCGCGAGTATTTTGGATGGTGAAGGAGGGGGCATGAGTGAACGTTCTGATTTAGAAGTCAGCGATGATTCGGATCTCTCGATTCGTGCCGCTTCAAGCGCGTACGCGGCACTCGCGGGGATCTGGTTCGTACTCGGCGTTCTATACGTGCTAGCTGGCATCCCCCACGGACAGGTTGGAAATGGAGGGGCGCTCGTTTCCTTTGCTGTAGGGGGGGTATGGGTCTTTTGGCTACGTGGGTTTCAACTTACGGTCTACAGTGGTTCTATCGTCTATCGGGATGGCTTCTACCGGGTTGTGCTTGTCCCGATCGACGAAATTTCTGCCGTCAGAAGCACTTGGGTGAAATGGAGCATTGCCGGCAGAGATATTCGGATTCCGCGTCTGGTTATCGATTACGGTGTTGACCGCCACCTCGTCGTAAACACAAAGCCATTTACCCGGCGTGATATCGCTTCTGCAATTGATCTGATTCGTAGAAGAGGCCGGCTTTAGTCTAGGCGACGGCAACCACGATCCACTCGGCCGGCCCATCCAGACTCAGCAGCCGGCCAACACCGGCAGCGCCACGCCCACGACGACCAGCTGCCTACAACGAAATCGCAAGACTGCACCTGCAAGGTAAATTAGTCGATGAGAAAACTCTTAAGCACACTGATCAAGTTCCTGCTGGGCTATTCAGGCCCGGTGTTTGTTGTTATTCACGTTTTCTTGTTCAAGCATTACTTTTCTCAGGGAATGCAGACGCCGGATGTGACTCACACAGTCATCCTGAACAATCACGGCGTAAACAGGTACATCACAGAGCAGCAGGATCGAGTTCTTGATGTTTCACTTCTAACAGCCGTGATCATGATGATCGTTTTCTTTGCCATGATCATCGTGAAAATTCGAAAGAGACACTGATTCATTCCAGCGGAGGGGCTCGGACGACCCAACAACTGTCTGTATGTGGAGGGCAGTCCCTTAATGTTCACGGACCCGTCGGGACTAGCCTCCCCAGGAGCTTGGGAAACAATCTTTCGTGCGAGCGGCGCTCAGGTTTCAAAGCCCGCTGTGTGGACTTTCGTGGTTGTTTCATCCACTTTCCCACCGAGCATTGAGCCATTGGTGATGTCCTTTTGCACAGAACTTGAGGTCTATATTTCAGGACTCTGATAGGCAAGCGGCTGCGAAAAATGGGGCCAGATTAAAGTGAAATCCAACAGCGACACGAACAACGCCCCGGAGTCTCTCTTATGCAGGTAATGAGATTAACGTTCCTATTTTTGCTTGGTGTTGCGGGGATCGCTTTGTTTCTCTACTCTGCAGAGAAGACTTTTTTTCTCCAGCAATCCGGTAATGCTACCAATGGACAAATTGTTCTTTTTGGATTGACAGCACTGCTGATGCTTGTCGCCGGAGTTGCAAATCTGTTTGCTGCCTGGGCGTTGTCTTTTGGTCGATTGTCATCGGTGCTTGGTTCGGTAGATTCACCTATTTTGGTTGATGCCAACGGTGTTCGTCGTCAAGCATCTCGCATCAGAATAAAAAAGAATCTTGACGAAGGCCAAAGCCATTTGCCCGAAAACGAACAAGTCGTCTTGTTTATATCCGGCTGGAGACCTTGGAGTTGTCCCGCTTCAAATTTTCTGAAACGCGACGACCATACTTAGGCAGTCGTAATTTGCTTCGGTTCTGTCAACCTGGACTGTGTCACCAGCGTCACCTTGACCCGCGCGACCATTCAGCACACTAAGAGACATCAAGAAGATTCGTGCCGGAAGAGGCCACTGCTCAAGCTTGAGGCTCCCCAAAGTCGAAGTCGGGAAACTTGCTGAAATAGTCCATCAGCATTTCTGTCAGGACCCTGATCTTCCGCGCGGGATGCTGGCCAGGTGGGCGCACCACGTAGGCGCCTGCCGGCCTGGTGGGGTGTTGCGGCATGACCGTCACCAGTGCGCCGGAAGCCAGATGAGGGCGGGTGAGTCCAAGGGGCAGGTAGCCGATGCCTATACCGGCTACCGCCGCTGCGACAAGCGCAATGCCGTTGTCTGCCTTGAAGCGGCCTTGGGGCCGGACAGTTACGACTTTGCCTTCCTTCATCAATTGCCAGGTTTCCGTGCCTTGCATCAGCGCTTCGTGATCCAGGAGTTCGTCCAGTGTTTGAGGTGCGCCGTGCGCCTTGATGTAGGCCGGGCTGGCGACCAGGCTCCCGTTCACAGGCCCGACACATTGAGCCATCAGGTTGGAGTCCGCGAGATGGCCGACGCGGATTGCGCAGTCGTAGCCTTCAGCAACCAGGTCGACGAAGCGGTCGCTGTAGCAGGTCTGGATGTGAAGCAGTGGATGCCGGCTCGCCATCTCGGCGAGTACGGGCGCGAAGTGGGTGGGGCCGAAGGACAGCGGCGCCGCGACGCGTAAGCGGCCCCGAAGCTCGCCGGCGGGCAGGATCGTCTCTTTGGCAATTTCTATCTCGGCACACACCCTGGCCGCATAGTCGCGAAATGTCGCACCCGCCTCCGTAAGGGATGCGCCCCGCGTGGTGCGCGCCAGCAACTGAACGCCCAGCTCGGCCTCAAGCCTGATGAGCCGCCGGCTGACGATGGACTTGGCTACGCCGAGACGAAGGGAGGCCGCTGTGATGCCTCCCCCGTCGGCAACTTCCACAAAGGTTCGCAGTTCTTCAATCTCCATCCGGTGTTCCTGTTTATGCGACACAGATGCGCAAATTTGAGGTCTACCGTACCACAAAGAATGGTGCAAAGATTCGCCTCAGGCCATCAGTGAATCGTCCTGCCGCCAGCAAAAACGATCCCTGACTGTGCCGGGCCGGGCAGGCCATATCCACATCCAGCACACACCGCCGCGGAGCTCAGTTCGCTGATCGCCGCACGGTGGCGGTCTTTCAAATCCCTCGAATGGAGAAATAGCAGTGAAGTTGATACTACTGATCGGATTCATGGTGGTGAACGGCTTGGCCAACACCCATGCACAAGCCAGGCAAGAGGCGCCGGGCGCGGACCTGATCGTGCACAACGCCAGGATCTTCACCGGCAATCCCGGGCAACCCGCGGCGTCCGCCCTGGCCGTCAAAAACGGCCGCATCTACTCGGTCGGCACGGATGCCGATGTGCTGGGTTTGAAGAACGCCAACACCCGGGTCATCGATTCAGGCGGCCGGCGACTCATCCCGGGCATCATCGACGCGCACACCCATGTGCTCAACGAAGGTGGATACAACTACACCCTGCGATGGGACGGCGTGCCGACGCTGCGCCGGGCCCTGGCGATGCTGAGCGAGCAAGCCAGACGGACACCGGAAGGCCATTGGGTGAAGGTGATTGGCGGGTGGTCTCCCTACCAGTTCGAGGAGAAGCGCTTCCCCACCCTGGACGAACTCCGCCGGGCCGTCCCCAATCGCCCGCTGATCGTGCAGTACGCCTACAACCGCGCCTTCATGAACCAGCAGGCGATGGATGCCCTCGGCGTGGGCACCGACAAGTTTCCCAAGCTGCCGGGCACCGAGCTGGAGAAGGATGCGCAGGGCAAGTACACCGGTGTGATCCATGGCTACACGTTCCTGTTCATCGCCTTGGAGACCATGGTCCCCCAGCTCTCTTTCGACGAGGAAGTGAGCTCGCTGGTCCAGACGGTCCACAGCCTCAACCGCTTCGGGGTCACGTCCATCGTCGATGCGGGAACGGGCTTCCGCGGGTATCCCAAGGCAGTGCCCACCGTGGACGCCCTTGCCCGCGATAACCGTCTCAACATCCGCATGCCCTTCGTGGACATCCAGTTTGGAGAGGGCAGCGTGGTGGACGCGCAACTCACGGCGATCACCAAGACGGCGCCTATCAGTCCCGGGCACAACCTGCATCCGCAGCTGGCGCACGGCCACGTCTACCGCGGCGCCGGCGAGTTGCTGTCGGCGGATGTCCACGATCATGAGAACTTCGACCGTCCGGCGGTCGTCATCGAGCCGGACAAGATGCGGGAACTGGTGGAGCGGGACGTCTCAAAGCTGGTCCAGCGGCGAATTCCTTTCCGCGAGCACATCAGCTACGACGAGAACATCACGCCTTTCCTCGATGCACTCGAGAAGCTGAACGAGAAGATGCCGCTCGACGGTCTACGGTGGAGCCTTGAACACGCCGAGACCATCAGTCCGGCAAACATTGCGAGAGTGAAGGCACTGGGTGGCGGTATCGCCCTGGACGCCAAGATGGCGATGCACGGCGACGGCTTCATCAAGACCCACGGCCGCGACAAGGCGTTGTTGACCCCGCGCCTGCGCCAACTCGTTGACAGCGGCATCCCCCTGGCCATGACCACTGACGCCTTCCGGGCGGCCTCGTTCAATCCGTGGGTCGGCATCAGCTGGATGGTGTCGGGGAAGTCGGTCTCCGGAACCGAGGTGCTGGCCAGGGACAACCGCCTGTCACGCGCCGAAGCGCTGAGGCTCTTCACCCGCGGTGCGGCGTGGTTCATGAACGCCGAAACCGAGTTGGGCATGATCGCCCCCGGCCACCTCGCCGACTTCGTGCTGCTCGACAGGGACTACTTCGAGGTGGCCGAATCCCAGATCAAGTCCATCGCCTCGGTCTTGACCGTCATGGATGGCCGGGTGGTGTACGGCGCGCAGGATTACCAGTCGCTTTCGCCGGCATTGCCCGAGATCCTGCCCGCCTGGTCACCGATCAAACACTTCGGCGGCTACCCTCAAACCCGATGAGGCCTGAAACCATGAACCCAACCAACGACCTGCCGGTTTCCGCCGGCGAAAGCGTTCGCCGCGTCACCTTCAGGACGCGCGGCACTACACACGGCCCGATCACCCGCTTGATGAGCCCATCGGACCTTGGCCACATGCTCAAGCCCTACGTGTTTCTCGATCTTTTTGACGTCGACCTCCACGACCCTCGAGCGGGCTTCTCCATTCATCCGCACTCGGGACTTGCAACGATCACCGTCATCACCGACGGAGACCTGAGATTCGACGACCCCACAGACGGAACCGGCCACATCGGTTTCGGCGGCTTCGAGTGGATGCGCGCGGGCAAGGGCGTGTGGCACGGCAAAGAGCTGTCCGGCGGGACGACGCCGAGAGCCAAGGGGTTTCAGCTCTGGATTGCCTTGCGCTCCGACCTTGAGCACGAGCAGGTAGACAGCCAGTACCTTGAAGCCGGGCACGTCCCGACTGCCGGGCCCGCGCACGTGATTCTCGGCAGCTACGAAGGCGTCCTCAGCCCGGCACGCGCCCCTGAGGGTGTGACCTACCTGCTGGTGAGGCTGGCCGCCGGCACCGAGTGGACGTTCACGCCCCCTTCGGCAGAGCCGCTCGCCTGGCTGGCGGTCTCAAGCGGTCTTTTGGTCGGGGAGACCCCAGCCGAAGCCGGCGAATTGGTCATTTTTGAGCAGGCAGTCCAGCCCATCAAGTTGCAGGCCGACCCAGCTGGCGATGCCATCTTCGTGATTGGGTCCGCAACACCCCATCCTCATGATTTGCATCTTGGGAGCTACTCCGTCCACACCTCCGCAGATGCACTGGCCAAGGGTGAGGCCAACATTGAGCGCTTGCGGCAGCTCTTGCTGGCCGCCGGCGACCGGCGAAACGCCAGCGGCACGATCCCGGTTTTCAAGGCGTGAGCCTCCTGATGCGTCGCAGCCCGAAGCGTGGCCGCACGCGGTAGCTCGTCAAGTGGGTCTGCGTTGGGCTGATCCATGAACCCCGTGATCAAGGATGCGCATTCGGGTCCAGAAAAGCAAAAAGCCCTCAATCGAGGGCTTGTGCTTTTGTGAAAACCAACTGTCATCAAATTTGACACCAGCTGTTTTCGGTTAGTAACCACTATCGCGTTACCGCGGTAAATGGTGCCGGAGAGATGCCTTCATGCATCAAACAGGTGCCCCTAAGCTGTTGTAAGGGCCTACCAGTGTGGTACCCGATGACAGCTACCACGGGAATCTACCACGAAGGCGCTCCATCACACGTGCCCTCCCTGGGCTCGTTCAGTAAAAGCTTCATGAGTCTATGGAAAGCTGGATCGTCGCCCTGTTCTGATGGTTATCGGGGTCACTACGTAACGTATGAGTATGTCAAGTGCAAAGACTTGCTTGTTCATAGTCGTGCTATCAAACCAAACGCATTCAGCCGCGTTGTCCATGCCCAATGAAGGGAATGAACCAATACTTTGGATTGTCATTCTTGGCCCGCCGCTCTTGAGCTGAACTACGTCACCAACTTTAAGAGGTTCCATTTTTTTCCCTTTAGGGCCGAAGTGTAGAAGTAATCGTCTCAAATAGAGGTGGGATATGCTCTAGGAATGCTAAGTTCTCAATCTGCAATTAGCTTCAACACTCTGGGGCGCATCGTCGAGGAAGAGGCCTCAGAGCGCTTTCAAACGTCCGCCATGGCCACGGCTTCAGAGCTTAATGCTCGCGGGCTCTATCATTCTTCAGTTCATATACTGGGGTTGGATAAATTGGCTAGGGACGAGATGACGGCCTCTGCTGCCGCCCTTTACTCGGCTTTAGTGGAAGCGCACAAAGCAGAGCCTGTTGTCGACATTGGGGCTCGGATAGTTCAATTGCAGCAAATGTTCTCGATTCGCCTAGAGCAGTTGGCGCACACATTGATTGAAGCGCGCGATGCCCGGCTTGTGCCACTTTCTAAAGGGCTTCTGCAGCCTATAGAGTTGCCAGAAATTCCACGAGCATTGACCCGATTACATGCTCAGTATGGGGCGAAGATTCAACTTTTAATTACCGGGATTGCCAATCAGCAACGGGGACAGTCAGCAATGGGAAATACCTTTAACGTAAATGCTCCTGTCGGTGCTATCCAAACGGGCGATAACTCTACGTCCGTCATCACGCAAACTGTCACATCGCCAGATAGAAGTGAGGTTCTATCGGCGTTGCAGGTGCTGACTCAATCACTTCAAGCGTCACAGACATTGACCCAGTCTCAGAAGACTGAAGTGGTCGAAGTTGTTAACGAAATTAGGGTGCAGGCGAATTTAGACTCACCAAATAAACTGAAACTAGGCGCTCTTCTTGGCGGACTTGCTTCGGTCGTACAAACTATTCCAAATGTTGCTCCAGCCTGGCAAACTCTTGTTGCTTGGTCCTCTGCTATTCGCAATGCCGTGAATTGAGGGTGTCCGTCTGGTGACTTGCCTACCTTCCTAAGGAAAAAGGGCGTAGTACAAGTGCCACCACCAGGCTGTGCGCGTGCTGATGTGCTGAAGGCAAGTGAACATTTGCAGGGACGTTGCATCGTACTTGCAAAGCCCCACTGCTAGGGCATAGCGCTCGTTCTCCACACGTACAAGTGCGGCACAGAACCAGATAAGTAAGGCCGCCAAAATAGCCACCGTTATTTTTAGTTTTTTCATAAAAGTAGAGAGGCTAATTAGGTCGGCGCACTGTTGAACATTCAACGCATCAGGGAGGGCCCATTTGTTCCCCCTGAAAGAAGTAGAGGGCTACCTGTTTTCCAAAAGCAGGGTAGTCAACTTCAAAGGGCGGTCCCGGATGAAAGAGAACTGGGTCAGGATAGAGTGCACCGTTAACTCCATCCTCTCTGTATAGGAACAGCAACAGCAAATACAGGCCAGCCACGGCATTCAGTGCGTGGTGAAGATTTGCACTTGCGAAATGCTCGCCCCGATGATGCTTGACATCGTTGTACGCTTTCCACCAAAAAGGATTTTGGTCTTTCTCCCATTGCTCCCATGGGGTGAGCGTCAGGCCGAACTTTGGTAAGGTAACAATGGCACCAGAGAGCTTGTCGCATGCGGGAACAATCGCCTTCCGATAGCCATTTATGTCTCGGGCTTTACTCGCGGGATCAATTTTCTTGCAAAACAGCTTCGCCACGACATCAACTTCGGATGCGGCTGTAATAAGAATACGTGCTAGTTCGAGCGAAAAGGCTTGAAAGTTGGCAGTTGTAGGTTCCAGAAATCTGGACATTCGAACTATGTCGTCATCAAGCGCGAGAAAGTAATTCCAGTGCTGGCGAACGGGGCCGACTTGAATACCCATAAGTGCCTTTCGGGATTTAGAGCACGTCAATCTGATTCAAGCTAAACCATCAACTTTTGCGTTGAATGCTTCAACAAGCATCAGATGTTTTTAATTTGTTATTGGATTCCATTAGTGCAGCCCACATCACTTTCATCTGCTCAAGTTCCGCGGCGCGGTCGGCTGTCATTGTTTGCAACGGAAGTGCTGTGAGCGCGTCGAACATCAGCGAAGCTGCAACTAAGCAGTACTCGGAGGCCAAATTCGCAGGAACGTTCGGGCGCAGTTGTAGCGAGTCTCCGTCTAGGCCCTCGAAATAGTCAAGCGTCCCTGCTGTTCCTCCATGGGAATGCCTGCTGACAAGCCGATAGATCGTGACATAGCTTGCTTTCGATTTCGCAAGACCTGCCCAGTTATGGGCGACGAAACCTGAACCTGGATCCAAATCCGCTATCTCAGCATCGAGAAAGGCATCTGTTAAGTGGTCAGCACGCTCATGCAGGGTCAAACCCTTCTTGAGACCTTCAAGGGCCTTTCGGCCTTCCGCTTGCCCTTGTTTGAACAGATCGATAATTTTGGTGGGGTCTTCAGCTACAGCTAGGATTACGTATCCAAGTTCGATGAGAACGCGAAGCAGAGCGCCGGAGGGATCCAATAGATTAGCGCGAACAGAGACCTCGATGGCTTGGGAGAACCGCAACATTCTCCAACGGTGAGCCAGAAGGAATTTCTCTTGATCATCTAGCCCCACATGCGGCCCGCCAAGCACCTTCCCCGCAAAGCTATTCGTGTCCGCTAGGACGCGGAGAGCGTTTGTTGTGAGTTCCTTCTGCATTTGAGCTTTGATGGTCTGGTCCATCGACGGATTTTGCGCCAAGCCAACATTGCTCGGTTGCAGTGGGAGCCAGTCAGCTTCGGCGATATGCTCATGTAGCGGCCCCGGGGGCGATGTGGCGTTTGAATTCAGCTATTTTGTGCGGCCCAAAAGGAACACGAGCGTGCCCATTGGAATAATCTTGTTCGCGATATTCGCTGTTATTTTCGTAATTTGGCTTGTTGTAGCTTTGCGACGAAGTGGCGAAAAAAATTCTCATGAGAGGTTCCTCAATGCTGAGAGGGAGAAACCGCCTGTCGGCCGCATGGGAGAGTGATGCCGTCAACTTAGCCGACTCTGGCTAATGCACTAAGGCTGGCACAGCTTCACGGCATGAAAAAAGCCCCTGTTTCTTGCGAAACAGGGGCTTTTATTGGTGCCGGAGAGATGAATCGAACACCCGACCTTCTCATTACGAATGAGCTGCTCTACCGACTGAGCTACACCGGCGTTTTATGGAATACAGCCCGAGATTATAGCCCGGAGTGGTAGGAGGTCACCCGTTCGACCTCATTTTTGGAGCCGAGCATGACGCTGACTCGCTCGTGCAGCTTGCCGGGCTGCAGGTCGAGGATGCGCTGTTTGCCGTTGGTGGAGGCGCCGCCGGCCTGCTCGATCAGCCAGCTCATGGGGTTGGCTTCGTACATCAGGCGCAGCTTGCCGGCCTTTTCGGGCTCGCGTTTGTCCCAGGGGTACATGAAGACGCCGCCGCGGGTCAGGATGCGGTGCACGTCGGCCACCATGGAGGCGATCCAGCGCATGTTGAAGTCCTTGCCGCGCGGGCCGTCCTTGCCCTGCAGGCACTCGTCGATGTAGCGCTTCACCGGCGCGTCCCAGTGCCGCATATTGCTCATGTTGATGGCGAACTCTTTGGTGTCCTCGGGGATCCTGACGTTTTCTTCGGTCAGCACAAAGGAGCCCTGCTCGCGGTCCAGCGTGAACATGGCCACGCCGTCGCCGACCGTCAGCACCAGGGTGGTCTGCGGGCCGTAAATGCAGTAGCCGGCCGCGACCTGCTTGTTGCCGGCCTGCAGGAAGTCTTTTTCTTCGACGCCGGCATGGCCTTCGGGTTTTTTGAGCACGCTGAAGATGGTGCCGATGCTGACGTTGACGTCGATGTTGCTGGAGCCGTCGAGGGGGTCGAACAGCAGCAGGTATTCACCCTGGGGGTAGCGGTTGGGCACCACGTAGATGCTGTCCATTTCTTCCGAGGCCATGGCCGCCAGGTGGCCGCCCCATTCGTTGGCTTCGATCAACACCTCGTTGGCGATGATGTCGAGTTTTTTCTGGATTTCGCCTTGCACGTTTTCACTGCTGGCGGTGCCGAGCACGCCGCCCAGCGCGCCTTTGTTGACGGCCTGGCTGATGCTCTTGCAGGCGCGCGCGACCACTTCCAGCAGCAGGCGCAGCTGCGAGGGGATGTGGCCGTCCATGCGCTGCTGCTCGACCAGGTAGCGGGTCAGGGAGATTTTTTGGGACATGGGGGGCTCCGTTCGATGAAAGGTTGGATCGGTTGGGCGGCGATGTTGTTGTCGGGTATGGCCGGGTGAGGTGATCAGCGGGGCTTGCCTTGCTGTTTGCGCTCTTCAAATTCGGCCAGCGTGGCCACGGCGCTCTCCAGCAGGGACTCGTCGTCCTTGGCGCGCGCAATGTCCACGCGTTGCTGGAAGAAGGCGCGTGCTTCGGCAGTCTTACGTGTTTCGTGCGCGAGCACCCCGAGCTGGAACAAGGCGTCGAGCACGATGTCGGTGTCCTCCAGGGCCTTGCCCAGCGCCAGGCGCTGTTGCAGCCAGGTTTTGGCCTCGGCATGTTTGCCCAGCTCGTAGGCATTTTGCGCCAGGTTGTTGATGACGCCGGACAGGCGCTTGTCCGTGCCGAAGCCGAAGGCGGCTTGCGCATCGGTGAGCAGTTGCCGGTTGTGCGCCAGCGCTTCGGCGAAGCGGCCGGCCTCGTGCAGGGCGTAGCCGATTTCTTCGCGCATACCCAGCTTCTGCTCGACGCTCAGCGTGACGCCTTCGTGCGCGGCCCAGTGGACCGACTGCTGAAGGTGTTCGATGGCGGTGTCGTATTCCTTGGCCTCCAGGGCCGACTCACCGATGGCGTAGTGTTGTTCATAACGCCCGGTGGGGGTCAGCTTGCCTTTGGCGGCGCGCATGGCCAGGGCGCGCAGGCCCAGAGGCAGGCCTTCGGTGTCCTGTTGGCGTTTGCGGAACACCGCGAACTGCAGCCATAGCAGGTCGGCCATTTCGTCGGAGTCGGCTCCCACGGTTTCGGCCAGGGGCTGCAGGGCGGCCAGGTCGGCCGACATGCGTGAACCGCTGAACGTGCCGCTGGCGTCGTACACGGTGTCGCGCAACCGGTTGAACTTCTTCGCAAACCGCTGTGCGGGGGTACCGAATGAGAAGAATGCCATGGCGGTGTCGTCCTCGTTCAGTCGGCCAATGCGCGCGAGACCACTTCGTGGGTGTCTTTGCTCAAATCGGTTTTGGCCGCAACGCGGGCAATCGCCTCGCGCGCCGCGCTGCGGTAGGGCTCGGCCAGCTTGCTCCAGCGGTCCAGCGCGCGCGCCAGGCGGGCGGCGACCTGCGGGTTGATGGCGTCGAGTTCCATCACGCGGTCGCTCCAGAACACATAACCGGCGGCGTCGGCACGGTGGAAGGCGGCGGGGTTGCCCTGGCAGTAGGTGCTGACCACGCTGCGCGCGCGGTTCGGGTTGCGCAGGCTGAAGTCGGCGTGCTTCATGAGCTGCTTGACGGCCGGCAGGATGTTGCCGTTGCGGTCAGGCGCGCCGGCCTGCAGGCCGAACCATTTGTCGATGACCAGGGCTTCGTCCTTGAACATGGCGTGGAACAGCGGCAGCGCCTCGCCGGCCAGGGCATGGCCGCTGGAGACCAGCGCGGCCAGCGCGTTGAAGCGGTCGGTCATGTTGCCGGCGTCCTTGAAGCGCTGCAGGGTCTTGCCGGGCCAGGCGGTGTCGCCCGTGGTTTGCGCGGCCAGGCACAGATAGGTCAGCGCCATGCCCGCGAGCGCGCGGCGGCCGCTGGAGATGGGGTCGGGCGTGTAGGCGCCGGTGTCGTGGTTGGCCTGGTAGGTGGCCTCCCAGTCGGCGGCCAGGGCCGTGGCCAGCTGCAGGCGCATGGACTCGCGCACCGCGTGGATGCGCTGCGGGTCCACCACCTCGAGCTGTTCGGCCAGGTAGGTTTCGGACGGCAGCGTGAGCACCAGTTCCTTGAAGGCCGAGTCGAGCGTGGGGTGGCGCAGCACCTGGCGCATGGCGTCCAGGTAGGCCTCGTCGAGCACGGCGGCAGGCGTTGCAACCGCGGTGATGGCCGCGATGGCGCGGTTGACGGCCAGGCGCTGGCCGGCTTCCCAGCGGTTAAAGGGGTCGCTGTCGTGCGCCAGCAGGTGCAGCAGCTGGGCATCGGTGTAGTCGAACTCGAGCACCACCGGGGCGGTGAAGCCGCGCAGGATGGAGGGCACGGGCTCAGCGTCGATATTCGTGAAGGTCAGCGTCTCGCTGGGCTGCGTGAGCACCACGGTGCGTGTGCTGGCGGGCGGCTGGCTTTCACCGGCGAGCTGCAGCGGCAAATCTTGCCCATCCGCACCCAGCAGGCCCAGGCCGACCGGAATGACAAAAGGCTGCTTGACGGGCTGGCCCACCGTGGGCGCGCAGCTTTGCGCCAGCGTCAGCGTGTAGGTGCGGGCACCAGCGTCATAGCTGCCTTGCGCGCGCACGCGCGGCGTGCCGGCCTGGCTGTACCAGCGCTTGAACTGGGGCAGCAGGCGCGCCAGGTCGGACATCGGGTTGGCGTCGGCAATCGCCTGCGCAAAATCGTCGCAGGTCACGGCCTGGCCGTCATGGCGCTCGAAGTACAGCGTCATGCCGCGGGCAAAACCGTCGCGCCCGACCAGGGTCTGCATCATGCGCACAACCTCGGCGCCTTTTTCGTAAATGGTGACGGTGTAGAAATTGCTGATCTCGACATAGCTGTCGGGCCGCACCGGGTGGGCCATGGGGCCGGCGTCTTCGGGGAACTGGGCGGTGCGCAGCACACGCACGTCCTCGATGCGCTTGACGGCGCGGGCCGAGGGCGCGCCGGCCAGGTCCTGGCTGAACTCCTGGTCGCGGAACACCGTGAGGCCTTCTTTCAGGCTCAGCTGGAACCAGTCGCGGCAGGTGACGCGATTGCCCGTCCAGTTGTGGAAGTACTCGTGGCCGACCACGCTCTCGATGTTGGAAAAATCCACGTCGGTGGCGGTGGCCTGGTTGGCCAGCACGTACTTGGTGTTGAAGATGTTCAGGCCCTTGTTCTCCATGGCGCCCATGTTGAAGTCGCTGGTGGCGACGATCATGAAGCGCTCCAGGTCCAGCGGCAGGCCGAAACGGGCCTCGTCCCAGGCGACGGAATGCATCAGTGACGTCATGGCGTGCTCGGTCTTGTCGAGGTCGCCGGGGCGCACATAGACCTGCAGCGTGTGCTGCTTGCCGGCGCGCGAGGTGATGCGCTGCTCACGGCTGACCAGCTGGCCGGCCACCAGGGCGAACAGGTAGCTGGGCTTTTTGTGCGGGTCCACCCATTTGGCGAAATGCCGCGCGCCGTTGGGGCCGGGCTCCAGCGGGCCCTGGTCGACCAGGTTGCCGTTGGACAGCAGCACCGGGTACTGGGCCTTGTCGGCGCGCAGGGTCACGGTGTAGCTGGCCATCACGTCGGGGCGGTCCAGGAAGTAGGTGATGCGGCGGAAGCCCTCGGCCTCGCACTGCGTGAAGAAGGAGCCGTTGCTGACGTAGAGGCCCATCAGCTTGGTGTTCTTGGCGGGGCAGGTGGTGGTGAAGATTTCGAGGTCGAAGGGCTCGTGGCCTTCGGGCAGGTTTTCCAGCACCAACTGGTTGCCTTCCATCTTGAAGGAAGTGCCCTGGCCGTTGACCAGCACGCGCGAGAGGTTGAGTTCCTCGCCGTCGAGCTTGAGCGGCTGGGCCGGCACACCGGGGTTGCGGCGCAGGCGCATCTTGTTGAGCACGCGGGTCTTCGCCGGGTCCAGGTCGAAGCACAGGTCGACGGTGTCAATCCAGTAGGCGGGGGCGATGTAGTCGGCGCGGTTGATGACCACCGTGGGTCCTTGTCCTGATCCACGGTCATCGGGCATTTGCAACATGGCTACTTCCTCAAAATCAAAACAATTCTAAAAACTCAAAAATCCATCCACAAACCCTGGGCGGCCGACGCCGGCCGCCCGAGCGGGCTGTATCAGACGCCCTGCTTCAGCGAGGCTTCGATGAAGACGTCCAGGTCACCGTCCAGCACTTTCTGCGTGGCCGAGACTTCGACGTTGGTGCGCAGGTCCTTGATGCGGCTGTTGTCCAGCACATAGCTGCGGATCTGGTGGCCCCAGCCCACGTCGGTCTTGGTGTCTTCCAGCTTCTGCTGGGCTTCCTGCTGCTTGCGCAGCTCGAAGTCGTAGAGCCGCGAACGCAAGCGCTTCCAGGCCACGTCGCGGTTGCTGTGCTGGCTGCGGCCGTCCTGGCACTGCACGACGATGCCGGTCGGGATGTGTGTCAGGCGCACGGCCGAGTCGGTCTTGTTGATGTGCTGGCCGCCGGCGCCGCTGGCGCGGAAAGTGTCGGTGCGCACGTCGGCCGGGTTGATCTCGATCTCGATGGAGTCGTCGATCTCGGGGTAGACGAAGACCGAGGCGAACGAGGTGTGGCGCCCGCCCGAGGAGTCGAAGGGCGACTTGCGCACCAGGCGGTGCACGCCGGTTTCGGTGCGCAGCAGGCCGAAGGCATACTCGCCCTCGATCTTGATGGTCGCGCCCTTGATGCCGGCGGTGTCGCCCGGGGATTCATCCTCGACGGTGGTCTTGAAGCCCTTGCGCTCGGCGTACTTGAGGTACTGGCGCAGCAGCATGCTGGCCCAGTCGCAGGCTTCGGTGCCGCCGGCGCCGGCCTGGATGTCCAGGAAGCAGGGGAGGGGGTCGGCCGGGTTGTTGAACATCCGGCGGAATTCCATTTTTTCGACTTCGGCGGCGATCTTGGCGGCATCGCCTTCAATCGACTGCATGCCGGCTTCGTCGCCTTCGCCCTTGGACATCTCGAAGAGCTCGGTGTTGTCGGAGAGCTCGGAGCTCAGGCGGTCGATGACGTGGACCACGTCTTCGAGCGATTTCTTTTCCTTGCCGAGTTCCTGCGCGCGCTTGGGGTTGTCCCAGACCTTGGGGTCTTCGAGTGCGGCGTTGACTTCGTTCAGTTTTCGTTCTTTGGCAGGGTAGTCAAAGATACCCCCGAAGCTCATTGACCCGGTTGCTGAGGTCGACGAGCTGGTTGCTGATGAGGTTGATGCGTTCTGCGTCCATGGTTCTTCTGTCCTGAAAGTGTGGTGGCCGCAAGAGGCGGCTGAACCCGCTATTTTCTCATGACACAGAGGCGTTTAGCCGAGAAAGCCCTCAATCAGTGTTGCCAGCTGTTCCGGCTGGTCGTGGTGCAGCATGTGGCCGGCGTCCTGGATCACGGCGACGCGGGCCTGGGCCACCTGTTTGAGCCGTTCGTGGTACTCCGCCAGGCTGTATTTTCCCTGCCACCAGCGGGCCAGGGAATCGTCGGAGGCCTCGACGGCCAGCGTGGGAGCGCTGATGCGGCGGTAGATCGCCAGGGTTTCGTCGACCCGGTAGAGCTGCGCGCTGCCGATCTTGTGCGCGGCTTCGCCCAGGATCTGCCATTTCCCCGCGGCATCCGGGCGTGCCCAGTGGCCGGCCAGCCAGCCGGCCTTGTCGGCCGACAGGCGCGGGTTGGTCTTCATCAGGCGGCGCGCCACGCCGTCCACGTTGTCATAAGCCTTGAGTTCGAGCTCGCCGCGCCGCAGGCTTTTGAGCTCGTCCATCCATTTGGCATAACGGCCCGGCGCCTGTTCGGGCTGGCTGGGCGGCAGGCCGAAGCCTTCGAGGTTGACCAGCCGGCGCACGCGCGCGGGCCGTACGCCGGCATACAGCATGGCGACGTTGCCGCCCATGCTGTGGCCGACCAGGTCCACGGGCTGCTCGCCAACATAGTGGTCAAGCAAAAAATCCAGATCGGCCAGATAGTCGGCGAACCAGTAGTTGTCGGCGGGGCTGCCCTCGGGGCCGGAGGCTGTCAGCCCAAAGCCGCGCCAGTCCGGCGCGATGATGGTGCGGCCTTGCGCGAAGGCGTCCGACAGGGCGTCGACCATGAACTGGTAGGAGGCGGCGACGTCCATCCAACCATGGACGAGCACCAGCGGCGGCAGGGCGGGGTTGGCGCCCGAGGGGCTTTCCCAGAGGCGGACGTGATAACGGAGGTCACGTATAGGGACAAACTCGCTGCGGGAAGATCGTTTTTCTTTGTACATTGGACCCCATGATAAAGAGACACGAAGCCAAGCGCAGTCAACACAGGGACAAGCCGGCCGTCCCCCCATCCCAAGCCGACCACTACGCGGCGCTGCACGCCGGCTTTCGCTGGCAGGTGGATGAATTTTTCAACATCGCCGAGGCCTGCTGCGGCCGCTGGGCGCGGGCCGAACCCCGGACCGCCATACGCATACACAAGCCGGGCGCAAAAACCGTGCTGCACAGCTACCAGGAGCTGCAAAAAGCCGCCGATGCGCTGAGCCAGGTGCTGGCCGGCCTGGGCGTGCAGCGCGGCGACCGCATTGCCATCGTGATGCCGCAGCGCCTGGAAACCGCGGTGGCCTATATGGCGGTGTTCCAGATGGGTGCGGTGGCCATGCCGCTGTCCATGCTGTTCGGCCCCGAGGCGCTTGAATACCGGCTGCAGGACAGCGATGCCGTGGTGGCCATCTGCGACGAAAGCTCGATGGCCAGCCTCAAGGCGATCCGCGGAAATTGCCCGGCGCTGCGCACGGTGATCGCCGCCGGCACGGCCCAGGGCCAGGGCGATATCGACTACGGCAGCGCGCTTGCGGCACAAAAGGGCGCCTTCGCGGCCGTCAAGACCAAGGCCGAAGAAGGCGCCATCCTGATCTACACCAGCGGCACCACAGGCCCGCCCAAGGGCGCGCTGTTGCCACACCGGGCGCTCATCGGCAACCTGCCGGGTTTTGTCTGCAGCCACAACTGGTTTGGCTTTGACGGCAAGGCCAACAAAAAGTCCGACGCGGTGTTCTGGTCCCCGGCCGACTGGGCCTGGACCGGGGGGCTGATGGATGCGCTATTGCCCAGCCTGTATTTCGGCCGGCCCATTGTCGCCTTCAACGGCCGCTTCAGCCCCGAGCTGGCCTTCAGCCTGATGGCAGCGCAAGGCGTGACGCACACCTTTTTGTTCCCCACGGCCCTCAAGGCCATGATGAAGGCCTATCCCAAACCGAAGCAGCATTTCAGGATGACGCTACAGGCCATGATGAGCGCCGGCGAAGCGGTGGGCGACGCCGTGTTCGCCTACTGCCGCGAACAACTGGGTGTGACCGTCAACGAGATGTTCGGCCAGACCGAGATGAATTACGTGGTCGGCAACTGCAGCCGCCTGTGGCCCGCGCGCCCCGGCAGCATGGGCAAGGCCTACCCGGGCCACCGCGTGGCGGTGATCGACGACGAGGGTAATGAATGCGCGGTCGGCGTGCCGGGCGATGTGTCGGTGAACCGCTATGACGTCCACGGCGATCTCGACCCGATCTTCTTTCTGGGCTACTGGAAAAAAGAGGCCGCGACCCGCAACAAGTTCACCGGCGACTGGTGCCGCACCGGCGACCTGGCGCGCCGCGACGCCGAGGGCTACCTCTGGTACGAGGGCCGTGCCGACGACGTGTTCAAGGCCGCCGGCTACCGCATAGGCCCCGGCGAGATCGAGAACTGCCTGGTCAAGCACGCGGCCGTCGCCAACGCGGCCGTGGTGCCCAAGCCCGACCGCGAGCGCGGTGCGGTCGTCAAGGCCTATGTGGTGATCGCGCCCGACCAGGCCGCGGCCCGCGCGGCGCATCCGGGCGGCGCGGCGCGGTTTGACGAGGAGCTCACCGTGAAGCTGCAGGCCCACGTCAAGAACCTGCTGGCGCCTTATGAGTATCCCAAGGAGATTGAATTTATTGATGCGCTGCCGATGACGACGACGGGCAAGGTGCAAAGACGCGTGCTTCGATTGCAGGAGGAAGAACGCTTCAGGGCGCAGTCATAGTCCTGACGCAGACATAAAAAAAGCACCCGAAGGTGCTTTTTTTATGGGTTAGCTAATGCTCAGCGGGCTGCGACATGTTCGGCGACGTAGATTTCAACGCGGCGGTTTTTATCACGGCCTTGCTGCGTGCTGTTGTCGGCAACCGRTTCGCGCGAACCGCGGCCGTCGGTCACGATGCGGGTGCGGGCCACGCCTCGGCTGACCAGGTAGTCACGGGCTGAATCGGCACGGTCCACCGACAGCGGGTTGTTGATGGCGTCGGAGCCGGTGTTGTCGGTGTGGCCGATGATGGTGACCGTCGTGACCGGGTTCTGGTTCAGGCTGGTCGCGAACTGGTTCAGGATGGGTGCGAAGTTGGGCTTGATGGCCGAGCGGCCCACGTCAAACGAGACGTCGCTGGGGATGTCCAGCTTCAGGCGGTTGTCGGTGGTCTGGCTCACGGCCACGCCGGTGCCGGCGGTGGCGCGTTCCATCGCGGCTTTCTGGTCCTGCATTTTCTTGGACCAGATGTAGCCGCCGCCCGCGCCGACCGCACCGCCCAGCACCGCGCCGGTGGCGGCACCCTTGGAGCCGCCGGTGGCCGCGCCCAGCAGCGCGCCCGCGACAGCGCCTATGCCTGCGCCCTTGGCCGTGTCGGACTGGGTTTCCGTCATGTTGGCGCAGCCGGAAAGCATGGCGGCGGCCAGGACGGCGCAGCTCAGGGAAGTGGTGGTCAGTTTGTTCATGGAAGTTCTCCTCGGGAAAAATTGGACGATGTCGTTATGAAGCTGTTTATGAAGCCGTGTTGACGTTTCAGGATTCAGCCACGAGCGATTAAATCGTTGGAGTGTGAATACTAGGCAGGCAATTGGTGAGCAGTTGTAAGACAAAGGCCCGAATTGGCCTTCCAGCACTTCGCGTGCGAAGCCCTTAAACTAGCCGTTTCGTGAATTCCGTCACGCGGCCTCCCATTGGCGCAACAGCGCTTTGTCCGTCCTTTCCTCTCAATCCCAAATCCCATGAATAAAGTCCAACTCGGCTCCAGCGACCTGCAGGTGACACCTATTTGCCTGGGCACCATGACCTTCGGTGAACAGGTGGATGAAAAAACCTCGCACGCCATCCTGGACCGTTCGCTGACGCGCGGCGTCAATTTCATCGACACGGCCGAGATGTATTCGGTGCCGGCGCGCGCTGAAACCTGCGGCTCGACCGAAACCATCATCGGCAACTGGTTCGCCAAAAATCCGTCGGCGCGCAACAAGTTGGTGCTCGCCACCAAGGTGGCCGGCCCCTCGCGCGGCATGCCCTGGGTGCGCGACGGCAGCGGCATGACGGCAAAAGACATCGTGGCTTCGTGCGACGCCAGCCTCAAGCGCCTGCAGACCGAGGTGATAGACCTCTACCAGATCCACTGGCCCGAGCGCCACGTGCCGGCCTTCGGCGCGCTGTACTACAACCCCGCGCAGGAGCGTTCCGTCACCCCCATCCATGAACAGCTGCAGGCGCTGGCCGGCCTGGTCAAGGCGGGCAAGGTGCGCGCCATCGGCCTGTCGAACGAAACGCCTTACGGCGTGCACGAGTTCGTGCGCCTGGCCGAACAGCACAGCCTGCCGCGCGTGGCCGCGGTGCAAAACCCGTACTGCCTGATCAACCGCACCGTGGAAAACGGCCTGGACGAAACCATGCACCGCCTCGGCGTTTCGCTGCTGGCCTATTCGCCGCTGGGCTTCGGCCTGCTGACCGGCAAGTACGACGAATCGGGCTTTGAAGGCCCGACTGCACCGAAAGAGGCGCGCATCGCCAAGTTCGAATCGACGCGCAAGCAGCGTTGGGGCCGCCCCGAGGCGCTGGCCGCCGCGCGGCGTTACAACGCACTGGCGCGCGCCAACGGCCTGACGCCCACGCAGCTGGCCTTGGCCTTTTGCTACACCAAGTGGCAGGTGGCCAGCACCATCATCGGCGTGACGTCTGTCGCGCAGCTGGACGAAGACCTGGACGCCTGGGGCACAAAACTGTCACCCGAAGTCCTGGCCGAGATCGACAAAATCAGGTGGGAGTCTCGCGACCCGGCTCTGTAAGTCCAGGTTTGTCGCGCGCTGCTGCACCATGGCCAAAAAAGACGGCAAAAAAGACCACGTCAGCGAAACGCCGGCTACGCAGTTGTTGAAGGCGAATAAAGTCGACTTCACCGAGCACCCCTACGAGTACCTGGAACACGGCGGCGCCCAGCACAGCGCCGAGGTGCTGGGTTTTGACCCCTTCACCGTCGTCAAGACTTTGGTGATGCAGGACCAGGACGCCAGGCCGCTGCTGGTGCTGATGCACGGCAACCGCAAGGTTTCGACCAAAAACCTGGCGCGGCAGATAGGCGCCAAGTCGGTCGAGCCCTGCAAGCCCGAAGTCGCCAACCGCCACAGCGGCTACCTGGTGGGCGGCACCTCGCCCTTCGGCACGCGCAAAATCATGCCGGTGTATATCGAGGACAGCATCCTGGCTTTGCCTAGAATCGCCATCAACGGCGGGCGGCGCGGCTACCTGGTCGGGATAGACCCGCAGGTTTGTGTCACATTGCTCGGTGCAAAATCGGTGAACTGCGCGCTCAGCCTGGACAATGCCGCCGGCTACGGCTGAGCCCGGCCCCCAGGGCCCGCAGCCACCACATATATAAAGAGGGAGACCCATGGTTTACGCATACTCAATTGGCGCCACGCTGCTGGCCTACCTGCTCGGCTCGCTGTCCTTCGCGGTCATCGTCAGCAAGCTCATGGGCCTGAGCGACCCGCGCAGCTACGGCAGCAAAAACCCGGGCGCCACCAATGTGCTGCGCTCCGGCAGCAAGCCGGCCGCCATCGCGACGCTGCTGCTGGACGGCCTCAAGGGCTGGCTGCCGGTGGTGCTGGTCAAATGGTTCGGCGCCGACTACGGCCTGGGCGACGGCACGGTGGCGGCTGTCGGCTTTGCGGCCTTCCTCGGGCATTTGTACCCGGTGTTCTTCCAGTTCAAGGGCGGCAAGGGCGTGGCGACGGCGGCGGGTGTGCTGCTGGGCGTGAGCTGGATATTGGGCCTGGCGACGCTGGCCACCTGGGTGATCATCGCTTTTTTCTCGCGCTATTCCTCGCTGGCCTCGCTGGTCTCGGCGGCCTTTGCGCCCCTCTATTACCTGTTCGGCGACCGGGAAGCCTGGTATGTCGACAAGGCCATCCTGGTGGTGATGTTTGCCATCAGCGCGCTGCTGGTGTATCGCCACCGTGAAAACATCAGCAAGCTGCTCAAGGGGACGGAGTCCAAGCTGGGAAGCGGCAAGAAGGGTTGAGCCCCTCAAAAACCCTCCTGGCGTTGTTGCGCCGCCTTGCCGTACTGGTGTACTGTCTGCGGCGACGCGCCTAGCCAGGACCGCTTCGCTGGGTTTTGTGAGTGGCTCTTGATCGACGCGTTAGAAACGACGAGTCAAAACCATTTCTTCGTTCGTGCGGTTCATCTGGAATCGCGTGAGGAAGCTGTTGCCCAGCAGGATAAACGGCATTTCGCGCGCGGCCACCACGGCCGGCACGTTGAAGACTTCCACATCACCGACGCGCACCGAGGCAAGCATGGTCTGCCAGCCGAGGATGGTGCCGTTGGCGGTGGTCAGCTGCACGGGCCGGCCCGATTTGTAGTCGACGCCCATTCGCTCGGCATCGGCCAGCGACATCGACACGGCGCTGGCGCCGGTGTCCACCAGGAACTGGGCCATCTTGCCGTTGATCTGGCCCTGGGTCATGAAGTGCCCGCCGCTGCCGGCTGTCAGCACGATGCGGCTGCCTTGCCCGGCCTGCGTGCCTGGGCCTCCACCCGCGCCCACGCTCATGGGCGCATCACCGATACGCAGGGAATGGCGCTTGCCGCCGAGGTCCACCACGGCCTGGTCGCCGGAGGTGGAAATGACCTTGACGCCCTGGTGCGTTTCCCCGGGGGCGACGGTCTTGGGTGGGCCGCCGTCCACAATCAGCAGGGCCTTGTTGCCCAGCATGCCGGCCAGGCCCACGGTCTGGGCCTGCGCGGCGGCGTGGGGCAGGGCCAGCGCAAGCAGCAAAGCCGCCAGTGGACAGGCACCGCGAAAGGCGGCGGCTGCGCCTTGCCATACCCGCGCAGGGGATTTCATCTCAATCCCGGAAGTTGTTGAAGCTCAGCGGGAAGTCGCTGATTTCGGCGCGGATCATGGCCATGGCGGCCTGCAGGTCGTCGCGCTTGGCGCCGGTCACGCGCACCGCGTCGCCCTGGATGGAGGCCTGCACCTTGACCTTGCTGCCCTTGATGAGCTGCTGGATCTTCTTGGCCTGTTCGGCCTCGATGCCGTTGCGCACCTTGGTCACCTGCTTGACCTTGTCGCCGCCGATTTTTTCGGACTTGCCGATATCGAGGAAGCGGATGTCGACGCCGGCCTTGGTGAGCTTGTTGCGCAGGATGTCGTTCATCTGGTCGAGCTGGAAGTCGCTGTCGCCGATCAGCGTGATGTCTTTTTCCTTCAGCTCGATGGATGCGGAGGTGCCCTTGAAGTCGAAGCGCGTGGCGATTTCCTTGCCGGTGTTTTCCACGGCGTTTTTGACCTTGACCAGATCGGCTTCAAGAACGGTGTCGAAAGAGGGCATGATGCGAATCTTTGTTACGGGTGTTGGGGTGAGACAATCTCCCGGATGTTAGTCGAGAAAAACGTTCCGCTCCAGCATTCCAACAGCTTTGGCATCGTGGCCAAGGCCCTGAGCCTGGTCCGGGTGGCCGGCGAGGGCGATATCGCCGCCGTGCTGCAAGACCCGGCCCTGAAGGCCGCACCCAAGTTCGTGCTGGGCGGGGGCAGCAACATCGTGTTGACCGGCGACGTCAAGCCGCTGGTGCTCAAGGTCGAAATCATGGGCAAGCGCCTGGTGGGCGAAACCGCCAAGGCCTGGATTGTGGAGGCGGGCGCCGGCGAGAACTGGCACGAACTCGTCGCCTGGACCCTGCAGAACGGCTACCCGGGCCTGGAAAACCTGGCGCTGATCCCGGGCACGGTGGGCGCATCGCCGGTGCAGAACATAGGCGCTTACGGCGTTGAGCTCCAGGATCGCTTCGAGTCGCTGGACGCCGTGGACTTGACGACGGGCCAGCCCTTCACCCTCGAAGCCGCGCAATGTGCTTTCGGCTACCGCGATTCGGTGTTCAAACACAGCAGTTCGGCGCCGGGGCCGGGCGGCCACGGCTTCGGCCTGGCGGACAAGGCCCTCATCACCCGCGTGCGCCTGGCCCTGCCCAAGGCCTGGAAAGCGGTGCTGGGCTACGCCGACATCGAGAAAAAAATGCAGCAGTCCGGCATCCAGGCGCCCGGCGCCCAGCAGATCTACGAATGGATCTGCGAGATCCGCAAGGCCAAGCTGCCCGACCCGCAGGTGATCGGCAACGCCGGCAGTTTTTTCAAGAATCCCACGGTGTCGCCCGAACAGTGCGCCGACATCATCCAGCGCGAGCCCAAAATCGTTCATTACCACCTGGCCGACGGCTCGGTGAAGCTGGCCGCGGGCTGGCTGATAGACGCCTGCGGCTGGAAAGGCAAATCCGTCGGCAACGCCGGTGTCTACGAAAAGCAGGCGCTGGTGCTGGTCAACCGCGGCGGCTCCGCCGACCCGGTCACCGGCGGCGAGGTCATGACCCTGGCCAAGGCGATCCAGACCAGTGTGTATGAACGCTTCGGCATCCTGCTCGAGCCTGAACCGGTGGTGGTCTGAGCATGGTGCGGCTTGCCAAGGTTTACAGGGGCCCCGAGGTATCACCCTGGCGCCGGCTGGCGCTGCGTTATTCGCGTTCCACCGCCGCCATGCTGGCGTTCGCCTGGGTCAGCCTGTTGCTGGTTGCCATCTTCGCGGGCTGGCGGCCGCCGGGCTGGACGATGACCACGATTTCCGTGCTGTTCGCCTTCATGCTGGCCGCCGGCGTCTGGGCCGCCCGCGAACGCGGCCGGCTGGTCCGCGAAGCGCCGCTGCCCAGGTTCCTGCGGCGCAAGCTGATGGACAGCTACCCAAACCTGAGCCTCAGGGATGCCGAACTGGTCGAGCGCGGGCTGCGCCAGTTTTTCATCGCCTGCCAGCGCAGCAACAAACGCTTTGTCGCCATGCCGTCGCAGGTCGTCGACAGCATGTGGCATGAGTTCATCCTGCACACCTCGGCCTACCGCGAATGGTGTGACCTGGTGATTGGGCGTTTCATCGACCATGTGCCGGCCGAAGTGCTGGGCCGCAAAGCCTCGACCAATGACGGCCTGCGCCGCGCCTGGTTCTGGGCTTGCCGCGACGAATCCATCAACCCCAAGCAGCCCAGCCGCCTGCCCCTGCTGTTCGCGCTGGACGCCAAGTTCGCGATTCCCGGCGGGTTTGTCTACCTGGCCGACTGCAAAGGCGTGCGCCGTGAGGGTACGCAGGCGGATGCCTATTGCGGTGAAAGTTTTTCGGACGGCAGCTACAGCGGCGATGCCGACGGATTTGGCGGCAGCGAGTCTTCAAGCAGCAGCGGCGACAGTTCCGGCAGCAGCAGCGATGGCGACGGCAGCAGCGGATGCGGCTCCGGTTGCGGCGGCGGGGGCGATTGAGCGCGCCTGCGTTTGCCTGGTGCTCCCGCCTCAGGACTTCCTGAGTTCGGGCGCGTAGCCTTTAACCACCTGGGTGGCGGCGCTGACCGCCCGGCGCATGCTTTTGGCCCTGGCGGGGGTTGCCTGCACCGCGCCAAAACGGGTCTCGCAATACAGCTCCACCGCATGGCCCAGCCAGCGCCGCACCAGGTACGGCTGGCCGGGTGCGGCCGCAACATATTCCCGCACCGACTCACCGGGTTTGCTTTTGTGGCCGGCCTCCCTCAGGCAGAACTTCATGGCCTGCGCTGACATGCGCATCGACAGTATGGGCCGGACCGAGGCTGTGAGCCAAGCGCCAAAATGCAGCAACTCAATGCCGAGCCAGTAACGCCGGTGGTAGATCAACCAGCCCAGAACCAATACCAGTACAAATGCCAGCAACAGCGTCAACAGCGAAGTGATGGCATCCGCCATTTTTTTGAGCTGCAAGGGGCTGAGGCTCAAACGGCTGTCGTCCGGACGACCACTCTCCGCACGGCTGTCCTCTAGACGACTGCCCTCCGTAGGACGGTCCTCCGAACGGCGGCCCTCCCGACGCCTGTCGCCATCGCCGGGCTGGACTTGCCCATTTCCCAGCATCTCCGCCAGATCGAGCAGTTTCCCGAGAATTTTTTTTTGCCAGCGCGGTATGGCCGGGTCTTTGAGGGCTGGGCGCATTTTTTCCAGCATCTCCTGCCAGCGGCGTTGCCAACCCGGGCCTGCGTCTGCCATGTCGCCCGGGAGGTGTCCCGGGCCTACGGCCTTGCCGGTCCCTTTTCTTTGCCCCGTCCCGGTTCCGCCTGGAGGCTGACCAGCGGGCTGGCCCAAAAGGCCTGAGGCGTCGGCCGCAGGGGGAATAAAGCCGAACCCGAGCACCGGCGGACGCGGCAGGAAGAAAAACAGCAGCCCGGCGATCAGCGCGGTAGCCGCCACGAAGCCCAGGTTCATGCCCAGCCGCGTCGCGTGCCGAATCGTTTTGGATGGCGCATAGTCCCAAGTCAAGGCGAGTCCGGCAAATATCCAGGCCGGGCCCAGGTAGAACCACAGGGTCCAGTTGGCCGAGAAATGGGTCGCCACCATGAAACTCACAGCGAAGCAGGTTGTCAGGCACAGATAGAGGTCGCGGCGGGTGTGCATGACCGGCCCGCGTGCGGCCGTAATCAGCAGCAGGACCAAGCATACCCAGCGCACCAGCGTGTACATGAAAAACCCGGGGAAAATGGCCAGTATCAGGGCGATGATCGTCATCACCTTGCTGAGTTTTTTGCCTGCGGGGGCGGCCCGGCCTGGTATCAGGGAGCCGCCCGCAAAGCCCAGCGTGGCCAGGGCGACCCAGAAGAGGCTTACAGCACTGAAACCGCCACGCCACCTGTCCAGATAGGAAAAGCTGACGGCCACGCACAGATAGCAAAGCCCGGTGAAAACAAAAATCAGGCGGCTGGAAAGCCCGTCCTGTGCGGTACGCGTGGGTCCGACGGTTGTAGGGGCTGGTGGCGTATGCATCAGGGCTGCCCTGGGTACTGTGAAATGACCTGAAAACCCGCTTGCGCCAGCGCGTTGCCTAGAACCGGTACGAACGCCTGGTCCTCGATGGCCTGCGACGGATGGCTTGCGATGTAGACGGTCACCGGGCAATGCCTGAGTTCGACGGCTGAGAGCTCACGCAGCAGCAAGGAGGCGGTCCAACGCGGGCTCACCACCACCAGCAGTTGGGAGCCATTTGAAAGGCGGCCCTCGAGCCGTCCCAGCGCTTCGCGCAGGGGCAGGCTGCCGGGCATCACGCCTGCAAGCGCGCGGCGGATGGCATAGATATCGCGTAGCGGTTCCGCCTGTTGCGGCAGGTACGCGCGCACGCGGGCGCCGACTTTTTCGGCCGCTTCGCAAAGGCCGGCCACCACGCGCAAGGCCTGTTCGGAGGGGGCATCGGGCCGTGCCAGTTCTTGTGCGGAAGGTATGTCCGTTACCACATGCAGCAAGGGTGAACCGCTTTGCTGAAATTGCTGGATCACCAGTTCACCGGATCGGGCCGAAGCTCGCCAGTTGACGCGGCCCAAGGGCTCTCCGGCCACGTAGTGACGTAAATTGCCGAGTTCGAACGACTGCCCCAGGCGCCGCGTTACCTGATTGCCCAGTGGGTCGTGGGCCACGCTTAAATCGACGGGCAAAAACACCTCCTGCGCCCGAGGCAGCACCAGGACGGCGATGCCCTGCTGCGCAATCGTGCGGCGCGCCATGATCAAGCCGAGCGGGAAGCCGCTGGCCAGCACCACTTTCGCCAGGCGGTAGTCTCCGCGGCACGGGAAGGTGATCTGGTGGCCGAGCGCGCAGCGCTGCCGTGCGCGTATGAGCGCCAGCGTATGGCTCAGCACGATGGTTCTGCTGCCCCATTGCCAGTGCGTTTCCACATCCACCATGAAAGCCGGCCACCATGCCCTGCGCTCGATCACCAGTTGCACGTCCGAGGGCTGGCCTTCGACGACTTCCGACGAGCCGCTCGCCAGCACTTGCATGGACCTCAGTGACAACCAGGGCAGGAGCAGGCCCAGGGTGCTGAGTGTCGCAAGAAACAGGAACATGCCGAACACCATAGGGTCGTGCCGGTTCAGCGCCGATACCAGCAGGACGCCGCTGAGTGCCAGCAGCACGCGTGATTTGCTCAGCCAGCGTTCCATCCGGTCCTTATTGGGGCGAGCGCAAGGAGGCCAGAATGTCCTGAATCAATGCGGCCGGCGGCTTGGCTTGCGTGCCTTGCGTTTGCACGATGATGCGGTGCGCCAGGACCGGGATGGCCAGTTCGCGCACGATGGCGGGGTCCACATAGGCCAGGCCCCGGATGCAACTGAGTGCGCGCGCCATTCGGGCCAGCCCCAGCGTTCCCCGCGGGCTGGCACCAAAACGGATGCCGGGGTGCTTGCGCGTCGCCGCCACGATGGCGGTGATGTACTGCGAGATCTCCGGTGAGATCAGCGTGTTCTTTGCGCTGGCCACCAGTTGGGCGAAATCCGCCGCCTGGCAAACCGCCGTGAGACGGGAGATGGGATGCGCGAACTGTTGCGTATCGATCAGGCTGGCCTCCACCTCATGGCTGGGATAACCCAGCGACAGGCGAATCAGGAAGCGGTCCAGCTGCGCTTCAGGCAGGGGGTAGGTGCCGGCCATGTCGATCGGGTTTTGTGTGGCCAGGACCAAAAACGGCTCAGGCAGACGCAGGGTTTGGCCATCCAGGGTAATCTGGCCTTCCTCCATGCATTCCAGCAGGGCCGACTGCGCGCGTGGATTGGCGCGGTTGATCTCATCGGCGAGCACGACGTTGGAAAATGCCGGCCCGGGCCGTAGCGCGAAACTGCCGTCCTTGGGGTTGTAGACCGGCCCGCCCACGATGTCCGACGGCATCAGATCGGCGGTGAACTGGATGCGGCGAAATTCAAGGCCGATGGAAATTGCCAGGGCCCTGGCGAGCATGGTTTTACCGAGGCCCGGCACGTCTTCAATCAGCAGGTGCCCACCGGCCATGACGGCGGCCAACGCGAGTTCAACGCTCTGGTGTTTGCCCTCCAGCACTTTTTCGATGTTTTGCACAATGCCTTGCGCAAACCGGGCAGCATCGGGCGCCGTCCAGCGGACAGCTGTCATTTGATCCATTGATTCCACTCCCTGTGTCACCGCAGTTTAGCCCAGCGCGATGCAGTCCCAACGCTGCTCGCAGGCGTGAAAAAGCCGCCCGGAGGCGGCTTGATTTGACAACGGATTGCTATCTTTTCAGGCGCTGTTGGCCCACGTTTTGTATAGGCTGCGGCTATTTTTTCCTAAGAAACGGCGCGATCGCCGGCTTATTCGCCGGTTTTTTTACCCAGTTGCGGGATGGCCGCGCCCGGCTCCAGCGACAGCAGGCCTGAGCGCGTGTAGATGCCCAGCTTGTCGCGCGTGTCGACGATGTCCAGGTTGCGCATGGTCAGCTGGCCGATGCGATCGGCCGGCGAGAAGGGCGCGTCCTCGACTTTTTCCATGCTCAGGCGCTCGGGTTTGTAGGTCAGGTTGCTGGAGACCGTGTTCAGGATGGAATAGTCGTTGCCGCGGCGCAGTTCCACCGTGACTTCGCCGGTGATGGCGCTGGCCACCCAGCGCTGGGCGGTCTCGCGCAGCATGATGGCCTGCGGGTCGAACCAGCGGCCCTGGTAGAGCAGGCGGCCCAGCTTGCGGCCGTTGTCGCGGTATTGCTCAATGGTGTCTTCGTTGTGGATGCCGGTGACCAGGCGCTCGTAGGCGATGAACAGCAGCGCCAGGCCCGGAGCTTCGTAGATGCCGCGGCTTTTGGCTTCGATGATGCGGTTTTCGATCTGGTCGCTCATGCCCAGGCCGTGGCGCCCGCCGATGCGGTTGGCTTCGAGGATCAGCTCGACCATGCTGCTGAAGGTCTTGCCGTTCAGCGCGACGGGCCGGCCTTCTTCAAAGCGCACCGTGACTTCCTCGCGCTTGACTTCGACTTCGTCCTTCCAGAAGGCCACGCCCATGATGGGGTTCACGATCTTCATGCCGGTGGCGAGCTCTTCCAGGTCTTTGGCCTCATGCGTGGCGCCCAGCATGTTGGAGTCGGTCGAATAGGCTTTTTCGGCCGACATCTTGTAGCCGAACCCGGCCTTGGTCATGAAGGCCGACATTTCGGCGCGGCCGCCCAATTCGTCGATGAAGAGTTGGTCCAGCCAGGGCTTGTAGATCTTCAGGCCCGGGTTGGTCAGCAGGCCGTAGCGGTAGAAGCGCTCGATGTCGTTGCCCTTGAAGGTGCTGCCGTCGCCCCAGATGTTGACGTCGTCGTCCTTCATGGCCGACACCAGCATGGTGCCCGTTACGGCGCGGCCCAGGGGCGTGGTGTTGAAGTAGGTCACGCCCGCGGTCGTGATGTGGAAGGCGCCGCTTTGCAGGGCGGCAATGCCTTCGGCGGCCAGCTGGCTGCGGCAGTCGATCAGGCGGGCTTTTTCGGCGCCGTACTGCATGGCCTTGCGCGGGATTTCGTCGTAGTCGGGCTCGTCGGGCTGCCCCAGGTTGGCGGTGTAGGCGTAGGGGATTGCGCCCTTGAGTTTCATCCAGTGCAAGGCGGCGCTGGTGTCGAGTCCGCCGGAAAAGGCGATGCCGACTTTCTGGCCGGCGGGGAGGTTCTGGAGGATGGTGGCCATGAGGGGTTCCTGAAAGGCGTGGAAACGTGAAGGCGTGAAGGCGTGGGAAGGATTAACCGAAGTGGCAGATGTAGTGGTAGGCCGCTTCGCCCGTGGCAACGCGGATCTCGAATTTGGCGTTGCCGGGGACGCTGAATTTTTCGCCGGCCGAGGACTTCACCCAGCTGTCGCTGCCGGCCAGCTTGTATTCGCAGGCGCCGGCCACGCATTCCATGATCTCAGGCGCGCCGGTGTTGAAGGTCAGGGTGGCCGGCAGGATCACGCCCACCGATTTTTTGCTGCCGTCGGCGAAGGTGATGCCGTGGCTTACGCATTTGCCGTCAAAGTACACATTGGCCTGGGTGCTGACGCTGACGTTGTCGATTTTTTCGGTGGGCATGAGGAATGGGGCTGAAAAGAAGCAGGAAAGGGCGGGGAAGGGCTGGGACGGGCGCCAAAAACCCCTGATTTTAGGTCACGCCGCGCCCCGGGGGCGGGCCGCCGTGAATCCGTTGGGCCATCTGTCGCGTATCCCTTGTCAATACCTCACAATGATCCTCATGAAATCAGAAAGCCCTGACCTTCAATTGATCGCGCTGATCGACCGTGTGGCCCAGGCCGATGAATCGGCCCTGCGGCAGCTGTACGACCTGAGCTCGTCCAAGCTTTACGGGGTCGCGGTGCGGGTGGTGGGCAATCGCGAATGGGCCGAAGACGTGCTGCAGGAAGCTTTCCTGAACATCTGGCGCGTTGCCGGCGACTACAAGGCCACCCTCTCGCCGCCCATGGCCTGGATGGGACTGATCGTCAGGAGCCGCGGCCTGGATTTTCTGCGCCGCCGAGCGTCCGACCGGGCCGACCTGATGCAGGAACTGGACGACGTGCTGTCGGATACCGTGGCGGGCGATTCGCCCAATCCCATGGACACCACCCAGGCCAGCGAACAGGCCTGGGCCCTGCACCAGTGCCTGGACAAACTGGAGCAGAAGCAGCGCGAGGTCGTGAGCCTGGCCTACCTGCGGGACCTGAGCCACAGCGAACTGGCGGAACAGCTCAAACTTCCTTTAGGGACCGTGAAGACGTGGATACGCCGCGGGCTCGAGCAGCTGCGCGGCTGCATGGCGAGGTTCGCGTAATGAATATCCGCAACAACCCCTCCCTCATGGATCAGCTCGCGGCCAGCTATGCACTGGGCACCTTGCGCGGCGGTGCGCGCCGCCGTTTTGAAGCCCTGGCGCGCGACGACGCCACCCTGCGCGCCGCGGCGCTGGTCTGGCAAAGCCGGCTGTCCTCCGTCGCCGAGCTCCAGCCGCAGGCGGCGCCCAGCCCGGCGGTCTGGACGCGCATTGAAAACCTCGTCAAGGCCGACAAGGAGGCACGCGCCATGCAGGCCGCGCGCGGTGCGGCACCGACGGCGGGCGGCTGGTGGGCCAGCCTGGGAGTGTGGCGTGGCGCCAGTGCTGCGGGTGCCCTGGCCGCGGCTGTGGCCGTCGTTGTCGGCCTGAATGTGAACTCGCGGCTGAGCGGGCAGGTCAGCGAGCTGTCGGCCAGACTCACGGCCACGCCGGAGATCGAGTACGTGGCCGTGCTGACGGATGACAAGGCGTCGGCCTCGCTGCTGGTGACCTTTGACCCGAAGAACAAAACCCTGGTGCTCAAGCGCGTGGGCGGGTTCCGCGAGCAGCCCGACAAGTCGCTGGAGCTTTGGGCCTTGCCGCCCGGCGCGGCGCCGAAGTCGCTGGGGGTGCTCAATGCGGACCCGGTGGTGCGCCTGGCCGCCGCGGGCACCGACATGCGGCAGGTGCCGACGCTCGCCATCACGCTGGAGCCCAAGGGCGGTGTGCCGCCGGGCAGCGGGCCTACCGGGCCGGTGCTGTTTAAGGGTGCCTTGATCGAGACACCTAAATAAGGATCATCGGAAGCAGGCAACAAAAAGGGCGCTGGTAGCGCCCTTTTTTGATGGAACCGGAAGCGGCGGCCTTAGGGCCTTAGCGCCAGTGGTGGTGGCCGTAGCCCCGGCTGTAGCCGAAGTTCAGCGACAGGCCGATGGGCGGGTAGTAGGGGCGGTAGTAGGTCGGTGCGTAGTAAGCCGGGTAGACCACGGGCGCGACCATGGCGGGCTGCACGTAAACGGGCTCCGGCGCCGGTTGCACATAGGCCTGCGGCTGCTGCGGCGCGGACTGGAAGGTCTGGGGCGCGGGTGTCATGGCGCCGACCGGCGTGACCTGCAGGCGCACGTACTGGCCGGGATCGTTGGCCATCTGCGTGCTGTACTGCGTGCCCTGGTATTCATAGACCACGTTGTAGTGGCTGGGGCGGTTTTCATAATAGGTCTGCGTCGTGCACTGCTGCATGTTCTGGACCTGGTTGTTCGAGCCCTCGATACGGTCGCCAATCATCGCGCCGCCGACCAGGCCTATGACCGTGGCCACCGCACGGCCGCCGCCATTGCCGATGGCGTTGCCGGCTGCACCGCCGGCGATGGCGCCCATGAGTGCGCCGGCGCCTGAATTGGGAGATTGCGTGATGACCGGCTGGTTGGTGCAGACCTGGCGCGGCACGGCGACCTGTTGGACCACCGGCGTGCTGGAAATCACCCGCGCCAGGATGTCCATGGCGGAGGCGGGCATGGCGGCAAGGCCTGCGGCCGCGGCGAGGGTGGAAAGGACGAGTGCTTTTTTCATGGTTCGAATCCCTTTTCAGCAAATGGCTGAAGTTGCGCCGCCTGCGGGTGCTGCCCGGGGTGCGGGCGGCGGCGCTGGCGGCTATTGCGATTTTAGTAAGTCAGAGCCGTTTTGGGGCGCGGAGTTCGGTAAATCGGCTGTAAAGCTCTTCAGGAAGGGTAAAGCGCTGCCAAAGCGGCCCAAAACGTGAAAAAAACACTTATTTGTGTGAACGTGCGCGGCATGCGCATCGGCGTTCAAACCCGCGCCGCCCAGGCCGCGGCATCAAAGCCGACGGTGATGCCCTTGCCCCAGTCCACCACGGGACGCTTGATGACGCTGGGGTTGGCCAGCATCAGGGCCTGGGCGCCCGCGCTGTCCTGCGCACCGGCCTGGGTCGCCTCGTCCAGCTTGCGCCAGGTCGTGCCCTTGCGGTTGAGCAGCGTTTCCCAGCCGGCGGCCTGAGCCCAGCGCGCCAGCTGTTCGGGCGGCACGCCTTGTTTTTTGAAATCATGGAACTGGTGCTCGACGCCGTGCTCGGCGAGCCAGCCACGGGCTTTTTTGACCGTGTCGCAATTGGGGATGCCGTAGAGAATGATCATGCGATGATTCTGGCAGATGTAGCGGCTACGCCTGCGGACTGCGAGGCTGGAATAATCAAGCGATGCTGGCCATCCGGCCGCCCCTGTTCGCTTCAACATTTCACGGATGTCCCATTCATGACCGCTGCTTCGGCCACACCCATCGATTCCTCCCAGACTGTTCTCTATCCGCCCATTGAGCCCTTTCGCACCGGCGTCCTGGAAACCGGCGACGGCCACTCGGTCTACTGGGAACTGTGCGGCAACCCCAAGGGCAAGCCGGCGGTCTTCCTGCACGGTGGCCCGGGCGCTGGCTGCTCGCCCGAGCATCGCCGCCTGTTCGACCCCGAGCGCTACTGCGTGCTGCTGTTCGACCAGCGCGGCTGCGGCCGCTCGCGTCCCAGCGCCTCGCTGGACAACAACACGACCTGGCACCTGGTGGCCGACATCGAACGGCTGCGCAGCCAGCTGGGCGTGGAGCGCTGGCTGGTGTTCGGCGGCTCCTGGGGCAGCACACTGGCGCTGGCCTATGCGCAGACGCATCCGGCCCGGGTGTCCGAGCTGGTCGTGCGCGGCATCTTCGCGCTGCGGCGCGCCGAAGTGCTGTGGTACTACCAGGAAGGGGCGTCCTGGCTGTTCCCCGACCTGTGGGAGGGCTTTCTCGCGCCGATTCCCGAGGCCGAGCGCGGCGACCTGATGGCCGCCTACCGCAAACGCCTGGTCGGCAGCGACAGGGCGGCGCAACTGGCGGCCGCCCGCGCCTGGAGCCTCTGGGAAGGCCAGACCATCACGCTGCTGCCGGACCCGGCTTTCACCGCGCTGCATGGCGACGACGATTTCGCGCTGGCCTTCGCGCGCATCGAAAACCACTACTTCGTGCACGCCGGCTGGCTCGAAGACGGCCAGCTGATCCGCGATGCACACAAGCTGGCCGGGATTCCCGGCGTGATCGTGCAGGGCCGCTACGACGTGGCCACGCCGGCCAAAACTGCCTGGGACCTGCACCGCGCCTGGCCCGAGGCTGATTTCCAGTTGGTCGCCGATGCCGGCCATGCTTTCAGCGAGCCCGGCATCCAGCGCCAACTGGTAGCAGCCACAGACCGCTTCGCCCGCTGAGTCCAGGGTTTTGGCTCGTGCGCGACAATTCGGGCCTGTATGCAAAACCTCAAAACACTCGACGACTGGCTGGCCTACTGCGAGCACCTGCACCCTGTCGGCATAGACATGGGTCTCACGCGCATCAGCGCCGTCGCCAAACGCATGGGCCTGGCCTTTGACTGCCCCATCATCACGGTGGCCGGCACCAACGGCAAAGGCTCGACCTGCGCGATGCTCGAAGCCATCCTGCTGGAGGCCGGCTACCGTACCGGCGTTTTCACCTCGCCGCACCTGGTGCATTTTGAAGAGCGCTGCCGTGTGCGCGGCGATATCGTCAGCGCCGCCGACCTGGTGAAACAGTTCGCGCGCGTCGAGGCGGCCCGCACGCAGGGCGAGGCGATCTCGCTGACCTATTTCGAATTCACCACCCTGGCCATCCTGCAACTGCTGGCCGACGCCAAACTGGACGTCGTCATCCTCGAAGTCGGCCTGGGCGGGCGGCTGGATGCCGTCAACATGCTGGACGCCGACTGCGCGGTGATCACCAGCATAGACCTGGACCACATGGAATACCTGGGCCCCGACCGCGAAAGCATAGGCCGCGAAAAAGCCGGCATCATGCGCGCCGGCAAGCCGGTCATCGTGAGCGACCCAGTGCCGCCGCAAAGCGTGGTGGACCATGCCGCGGCGGTGGGCGCCGATTTGTGGCGCTTTGGCACGGACTTCAATTTTTCGGGCGACAAGCAGCAGTGGGGCTGGGCCGGGCGCGGGCGCCGGTACGCAGGGCTGGCTTACCCGGCGCTGCGCGGCGCCAACCAGCTGGTCAATGCCTCGGGTGTGCTGGCGGCGCTGACGGCGCTGCGCGACCGCCTGCCGGTCACGGCCCAGGCGGTGCGCAACGGCCTGTCCATGGTCGAATTGCCGGGGCGTTTCCAGATCGTGCCCGGCCAGCCCACGCTGGTGCTGGACGTGGCGCACAACCCGCATTCGGTGGCCGCGCTGGCCGAAAACCTCGATGCCATGGGCTTTTATCCCTGCACCCATGCGGTGTTCGGCGCCATGGCGGACAAAGACCTCGCCCCCATGCTGGCGCGGGTCGGGCCGCTCATCGACAAGTGGTATTTCACCGATCTGCCGACGCCGCGGGCCGCTACGGCCGCCGATTTGCAGGCGCGCTGGACGGCGGCCAACACCCGGCCCGACGCCACCTCCAGCACCCATCCGTCCCCCGAAGCGGCGCTGCAGGCGGCGGTCAAGGCCGCGACCCCCGCTGATAGAATTGTCGTGTTCGGCTCGTTCTACACGGTGGGCGGTATTTTGAAGGACGGCGTGCCGCGTCTTTCGGCCCCGCACCTGGCCAACTGAGCCGGACGCACCGGCCCGGCCTCGCGTTCCGGAGGGCCTGGAGCCCACGTCACCGTTAACGCCACCCTTATCGGATTCAAGCCACACCATGCCGTTTTTCAACTTCCGCCGGGGCGGCTCCACCGCTGCCTCCAATGCCGGGCCAGCCGCTCAACCGGAAAGCGTGGAAGTGATGCGCAAGCGCGCCAAACACCGGCTGATCGGTTCGGCCGTGCTGGTGCTCATCGGCGTGGTGGGTTTTCCGTTGCTGTTCGACACCCAGCCCCGGCCCATCCCGGTCGACATCCCCATCGAAATCCCCGGCAAGGGCACCGTCAAGCCCCTGGTCGCGCCGGCAGCGCCGACCGCTACGGCCCCCGCGCCGGCGGCAACCGCAACGCCTGCCCCCGCGCCCGCGGACAAAGTGGCCGCAGCCGCCAGCCTGGCGCCCAAGGAAGAAATCCTGCCGTCCAAACCCGCCGCTGCAGCGTCTGCGCCGGCAGCCGTCAAACCCGAAGCCAAGCCCGAGGCAAAACCGGCGCCCAAGCCTGAGCCCAAGCCGGCCGCCAAGCCTGAACCCAAACCCGTGGCCAATGCCGATGCCGCTCGCGCCAGCGCGCTGCTCAACGGCAGCACGCCGCCCGCCGCCAAACCGGCCGCCGCCGAGGCCGAAGGCCGGCTGGTGGTGCAGGTGGGCGCCTTTGCCGACGTCGCCAAGGCGCGCGAGGCGCGCCTGAAGCTTGAAAAAGCCGGGCTGAAAACCTATACACAGGTCGCGGAAACCAAGGACGGCAAGCGCATACGGGTCCGTGTGGGGCCGTTTGCCACCAAGGCCGAGGCTGAAAAAGCGGCCGGAAAAATCAAGAGCCTTGATTTACCCGCCGCCATCCTGACCTTGTAAGTAACTCAACCGCTTGACTCGTGACGGCTGTTGACTGGATTTTGCTGGGGGTGCTGGTTTTTTCCATGCTGCTGGGCGCATGGCGCGGCTTGGTGTACGAGGTGTTGTCGGTGCTGGGCTGGGTCGTGTCGTTTTTTGTGGCGCAATGGTTTGCGCCTGAATTGGCCACCCGGTTGCCGCTGCAGTCGGCGGCGGACCCGGTGCGCTATGCGGCGGCCTTTGTGCTGATCTTTATCGCCTCGGTGTTCGCGGCGGGGCTGCTGGCCTTTTTGGTGAAGAAGCTGGTGGCCGCGGTCGGCCTGGCGCCTGTGGACCGTGTGTTGGGCGCCGCGTTCGGCGTGCTGCGCGGCGTGATTTTGTTGCTGGCCGCGACCGTCGTGATCGACATGACGGCGCTGAAGACCAGCAGCTGGTGGCGGGAATCAAAGGGCGCGCCGGTGTTGGCGGCCACGCTCAAAGCCCTGAAGCCGGTGTTGCCCGAACAGTTTGCGAAATATTTAACCTAACTTTGAAGAGTCAACTCATCATGATCGGAACACCATGTGCGGGATAGTCGGCGTCGTCAGCAAAGCCCCCGTCAACCAGCTCATCTATGACGGCCTGCTGCTGCTGCAGCACCGCGGCCAGGATGCGGCGGGCATCGTCACGCAGCAGGGGCGCAAGTTCTACATGCACAAGGCCAAGGGCATGGTGCGCGACGTGTTCCGCACCCGCAACATGCGCGCGCTGCCGGGCACGGTGGGCCTGGGCCAGGTGCGCTACCCCACGGCCGGCAACGCCTACAGCGAAGACGAGGCCCAGCCTTTTTACGTCAACGCGCCTTTCGGCCTGGTGCTCTCGCACAACGGCAACCTGACCAACGCGGCCGAACTCAAGGCCGAGCTCTTCAACACCGACCACCGCCACATCAACACCGACAGCGACTCCGAAGTGCTGCTCAACGTGCTGGCGCATGAGCTCGAAAAAACCACGCGCGGCCTGCCGCTCAAGCCCGTCGACGTGTTCGCCGCGGTGCGCGGCGTGCACAAGCGCGTGAAGGGTTCCTACGCCGTCGTCGCGCTGATCGCCGGCCACGGCCTGCTGGCCTTCCGCGACCCCTTCGGCATCCGCCCGCTGTGCATAGGCCGCGGCCAGAACGAGGGCGGCGCCACCGTCATGGTGGCCAGCGAATCGGTGGCCCTGGAAGGCACCTCGCACCAGTTCGAGCGCGACATCGCACCGGGCGAGGCCGTGTACGTGGACATGGAAGGCGTGGTGCACGCCGAGCAGTGCGCGCCCAATGCCAAGCTCAATCCCTGCATCTTTGAGTTCGTCTACCTGGCACGTCCCGACTCGGTGCTGGACGGCATCTCGGTCTACCAGGCGCGCCTGAACCTCGGCGAGACGCTGGCCAAGCGTGTGGTCTCCACCGTGCCGCCCAACGAGATCGACGTCATCATCCCGATTCCCGAATCCAGCCGCCCCAGCGCCACGCAATTGGCGCATCTGCTGGGCATTCCCTACCGCGAAGGCTTCGTCAAGAACCGCTACGTGGGCCGGACCTTCATCATGCCGGGGCAGGGCGTGCGCAAGAAATCCGTGCGCCAGAAGCTCAACGTGATCGCCAGCGAGTTCAAGGGCCGCAACGTGCTGCTGGTCGACGACTCCATTGTGCGCGGCACCACCAGCCGTGAGATCGTGCAGATGGCGCGCGACGCCGGCGCCAAAAAGGTCTACCTGGCCAGCGCCGCGCCGCCCGTGCGTTTTCCCAACGTCTACGGCATCGACATGCCCACGCCGGGCGAACTGGTGGCGCACGGCCGCACCATCGAGGAGATCCGCGAGGTCATAGGCTGCGACGCGCTGATCTACCAGGACGTCGAGGGCATGAAGCGCGCCATCGGCTCGCTCAACGGCAAGCTCGACGGCTTTGACGCCTCCTGTTTCGACGGCGTTTACATCACCGGCGACGTCACGGCCGAAACCATTGCCGCGATGAACTCGCAGCGCGCCGACACCGCTGAGAAGATCGGCGAGGACAGCGACGTCGACGTGTCCCGCCTGGCGCTGCCCAATCCGCAGGAAGCCTGAGCATGACCAAGAAAAGAGAATTGCCGCGCAACCTGCACCGCGACACGCTGGCCGTGCGCGTGGCGCTGGAGCCCAGCCAGCACGGCGAAAACTCCGAAGCGCTGTACCTGACCAGCGGCTTCGTGCAGCCCGATGCCGAGACCTCGGCGCGGCGCTTTGCCGACCCGACGGAGGGCTACACCTACGGCCGCACCTCCAACCCCACGGTCACCAGCTTTGAGCGCCGCCTCGCCGCGCTCGAGGGCACGGAAGCGGCCATAGGCGCATCCACCGGCATGGGCGCCATCCTCATGATGTGCATGGGCCTGCTCAAGGCCGGCGACCACGTGATCTGCTCGCGCTCCATGTTCGGCTCGACGATCGCGCTGATAGGCCGCGAGTTCGGCAAGTTCGGCGTTGAGACCACCTTCGTCTCGCAGACCGACCTCAGCGAGTGGAAGGCCGCCTTGCGTCCCGGCACCAAGCTGCTGTTCGCTGAAACGCCGACCAACCCGCTGACCGAGGTCTGCGACATCCGGGCGCTGGCCGACCTGGCGCACAGCGTGGGCGCCTTGCTGGCGGTCGACAACTGCTTTTGCTCGCCGGCGCTGCAACGCCCGGTGGAATTCGGCGCCGACCTCATCATGCATTCGGGTACCAAATACCTGGACGGCCAGGGCCGTGTGATGGCGGGCGCGCTCTGCGGCTCGTCCAAATTGATCGTCGACGTGTTCGGCCCCATCGTGCGCACCGCCGGCATGACGCTCGCGCCCTTCAACGCCTGGGTCGTGCTCAAGGGCCTGGAAACGCTGAGCATTCGCATGCAGGCGCAAAGTGCCAATGCATTGGCCGTGGCCAAGTGGCTCGAAACGCAGCCTGCCGTATCGCGCGTTTATTACCCCGGCCTCGAATCGCATCCACAGCACGAACTGGCCATGCGCCAGCAGTCGGGGCTGGGCGGCGCGGTGCTGTCCTTCGACGTGCGCGGCGACACGCCGGAAACGGCGCGCGCCAATGCCTTCCAGGTCATCAACAGCACGCAGGTGCTCAGCATCGCCACCAACCTGGGCGACACCAAGACCATCATCAGCCACTCGGCCACCACCTCGCACGGGCGCCTCAGCGAAGAGCAGCGCCAGGCCGCCGGCATAGGCCAGGGCCTGGTGCGCGTAGCCGTCGGGCTGGACCACGTGGACGACATCAAGGCCGACCTCTCCCGCGGCCTCAGCCTCATCGCATGACTGCAGTAATGACTCAAAAGACCCGCACCCGCTTCGCCCCTTCACCGACAGGTTTCATCCACCTCGGCAACATCCGCTCCGCGCTCTACCCGTGGGCCTTTGCCCGCGCCACCGGCGGCGACTTCATCCTGCGCATTGAAGACACCGACGTGGAGCGCTCCAGCCAGGAGGCCGTCGACGTCATCATCGAAGGCATGCGCTGGCTGGGCCTGAACCACGACGAAGGCCCGTTCTTCCAGATGCAGCGCATGGACCGCTACAAGGCCGTGCTCGCGCAGATGCGCGCCGACGGCCTGGTCTATCCCTGCTACATGAGCGTGGCCGAGCTCGACGCCCTGCGCGAAAAGCAGATGGCCGCCAAGGAAAAACCGCGCTATGACGGCACCTGGCGCCCCGCGCCCGGCAAGACCCTGCCGCCGGTGCCCGAAGGCGTGCAGCCTGTGCTGCGCTTCATGAACCCGCAGGGCGGCAGCGTGGTGTGGGACGACAAGGTCAAGGGCCGCATCGAGATCAGCAACGACGAACTCGACGACCTCGTCATCGCGCGGCCCGACGGCACGCCGACCTACAATTTCTGCGTGGTCGTCGACGACATCGACATGGCCATGACCCACGTGATACGCGGTGACGACCACGTCAACAACACACCGCGGCAGATCAACATTTTCAGGGCCTTGGGCAAAGAACCGCCGGTGTACGCACACCTGCCCACCGTGCTCAACGAGCAGGGCGAAAAACTCAGCAAGCGCAACGGCGCCAAGCCGGTCACGCAGTACGCCGCCGAAGGCTATCTGCCCGACGCCATGGTCAACTACCTGGCGCGCCTGGGCTGGAGCCACGGCGACGACGAAATCTTCAGCCGCGAACAGTTCATCGGCTGGTTCAACCTCGACCATCTCGGCAAGAGCGCCGCGCAGTTCGACGAAGCCAAGCTGCGCTGGGTCAATGCCCAGCACCTCAAGGCCATGGCCGACGACAAGCTCGCCGAGGCGGTCGCACCTTTCCTCGCGGCGCAAGGCGTCACGGGCCAGGACACGGCATGGATCGCGCGCGGCTGCGGTCTGTTCAAGGACCGCTGCAGCACGCTGGTGGAACTGGCCGGCTGGCTGCAGCGCCTGGTCACCGGCGGCCAGCCCGGCGCCGAAGACCTGGCCACGCACGTGACCGATGCCGTGCGCCCGGCGCTCGTAAAACTCGCCGATGCCCTTGGCGCGGCCGAGTGGAACAAGGCCGCGATTTCCGCGGCCATCAAGCAGGTGCTGGCCGACACCGGCCTGAAGATGCCGCAGCTCGCGATGCCGGTGCGCGTGCTCGTAATGGGCACACCTCAGACCCCGTCACTGGATGCGATTCTGGAGCTCATGAAACGCGAAGATGTGGTCTCCCGGCTCAAGCTTGTCTGAGGATTTGAAAAAGATCAAATTTTCGGGCTATAATTCAAGGCTCGACACATTGCAGGGCAACTTGCAATAGCTTGAAGGGGGTATAGCTCAGCTGGGAGAGCGCTTGCATGGCATGCAAGAGGTCAGCGGTTCGATCCCGCTTACCTCCACCAAAGTTTGTCGCGAAGAATTTGAAGTTAGCCGGGACTTTGTGTCATCACAAAAGCCCGTCCGGAAATTCCAAGGTTTTGACCCTATCGTCTAGAGGCCTAGGACACCACCCTTTCACGGTGGCTACAGGGGTTCGAATCCCCTTAGGGTCGCCAGCATTCATCACCTCGTGTGATGCCCAAGGCGCAAGTTGACAACCGCAGTCCCGCAAGGGCCAGCGACTTGGCTCGAAAGAGCGAATGTTGTCACTACCAGGAGTGGTAGTTCAGTTGGTTAGAATACCGGCCTGTCACGCCGGGGGTCGCGGGTTCGAGTCCCGTCCACTCCGCCAAATCCGAAAAGGGCCTGCAAGATTTCTTGCAGGCCCTTTTTTCGTTTTCGGCCTTCGTGTCCTGCGTGCTGACGGTGACGAAATGGTCGAACCCGCCCGTCACCACCACGCACTCCAGGCAGCCCGGCACCTTCTGCAACGCTTTTTCGAAATCGGCGAAAGACTGGCGTGGACCGGTCCAACACCACGCCGATCGCGACCTGCATGCCAAGGTTCAGCGAAGCAGGGTTGAGCAGCGCGACGATGCGCTGCACCGAGCCCATTGATTTCAGGCGTTCCTCGCGGCGCATGCAGGCAGCGGGGCTCAGGCGCACCTTGGCCGGCAGGGCCACATTGGAGATCGATGCATCGCGCTGGAGCAGGCGCAGGATCGCGCGATCAACCCGGTCCAGGTCGGGCGCCGGGTAATGGTTTCATTCTGTAAACGCATTTTTATTTCTTCATACTATTTAATCGGGCAATTTTCGAAAACTTTTTATCGAATTATTTAAATATTTGATCTTAAAAGTCGATCATATTGCAACCCTGTTATACGGCCTCGGCGATAGACTTTCTTTCAACGCGGCCCATGCCGTATCAAAGAGGAGCAATGCGATGATGAAACCAAGGTATGAGAAGCGCTTCTTCCTGGCCATGGCGCTGGTCTTGCTGGCCCCTTGGGCCGGCGTCCACGCGCAGGGCTATCCGTCCAAGCCGGTCCAGCTGGTCATCCCTTTTCCGCCGGGAGGCGCCACCGACATCGCCGGACGCCTGGTCGCCAAAAAGCTGGGCGAGCGCCTGGGGCAGCCTGTGGTCATCGACAACCGACCGGGCGCCGGCACCATCGTCGGTGCGGCATTCGTCGCCAAGGCGGCGCCGGACGGCTACACACTGCTGATCAGTTCGGGATCGACCTTCACGGTCAACCCGGCACTCATGCCCAAGCTGCCTTACGACCCGATCAAGAGTTTCGAGCCTGTCGGGATGGTGGCGCGCGTTCCCCTGGTTTTGCTGGCTAACGTCGATGTCCCAATCAACGACCTGAAGCAGTTGATCGCGGCGGTGCAACGCGCACCGGACAAGTACGTGTACGGCTCCTTCGGCAACGGTACCACGGGACACTTCGCCGGCGAATTGCTCTGGAGCACCGCCGGCATCAAGCTGCAGCACATCGCTTACAAGGGCAGCGCGCCGGCGATGACCGACTTGATGGCCGGCCAGATCCCGTTCGCGATTGATACCGTCGCGGCGGCGTTGCCGCAGCTGAAGGCGGCGAAGCCGAAGATCAAGGCTATCGCCGTCACGGGCGCCAGCCGCGCGACACAAATGCCCACCGTGGCGACTGTTGCGGAGAGCGGCTTCACCGGCTTCTCGGCCGATTCCTGGCTCGCCATTGCCGCGCCCAAGGGCTTGCCGGCGGACGTAAAAGCCAAACTGCAGAAGGCGCTGGCCGACACCATGAAGGATCCCGAGATCCGCGACAAGCTCGTCGCCAACGGACTCGAGCAAGCCTGGGAACCCGCTTCCGCGGTTGCGGCGCGCATTGAAAACGAACTCCCCCGCATGCGCGCGGTCGTTCTGCGTTCCAACATCCGGGTCGATTGAGCGTGGCCCCCGGCAGGGATTGTTGCCCACGGGACCGGATTCGCCATCGACGGTCTCAGGCATGGCAGGTGAAAGCGTTGCACGTGCGGGTTGGACCTCGTGAAGGAAACTGGAAATGAGAACTGGTCAGTGGATCGCCCGCCTGGCGGGCTTGGTCATCGCGGGCGGCATAACGCCGTCCGTGCTGGCCGCGCAGCTTGTAGTCGGCCAAGTGGCGCCGTTGACCGGTATCGACGCGAGCCAAGGCCGCGCCTACGCGGCCGGCATGCTGTTGCATTTCAACGCCGTGAACAAGGCGGGTGGGGTCAACGGAAACACCTTCACCCTGGCGCGCCGCGACGACGCCGGGCGACCCGATGAAACACTCACCCAGACACGCGCGCTGCTGGCTGAGGACAAGCCGGTGGTGCTTGCCGGTTACTTTGGAAGCCGCAATATCGCTCAACTGATCAGCGCGGGCGTTTTTGAGCGCGAGCGCATCGTGATGGTCGGCTTCCGCGCGACTGAATTGAATCTGGACGCTCCCCAACTTTACGGCGTGCGTGCCACATTGCGGGACGAACTTACGAGAATCACGGCGCACCTGGCCACGGTCGGAATCACCCGGCTTGGCTTGTTTTACGAAAACGGCGCCGGCGCTGCGCCACTCATCGCCGCCGCACAGGAAGCCGCGGCGAATGCCAAGGCCAGGATCGTGCAAACGGCGGGTTATGACGTTGGAACCAGCCGCGTGAGCGCCGCCGCCGACGCCATGCTGCAGGCCGCACCGCAGGCGATCATCATGATTGCCAGTGGAGGCGCTGCTTCCAGCTTTGTTGAGAAATACCGTTCAGCCGGGGGAACGGCCCAACTGTTCGCGCATTCGGGCGCGGACATTGAGCAGATGTCGAAACGGCTGTCCGAAGAGCAGATGCAAGGCATCGCGATCGCCCAGGTCACGCCCAGCCCCTACAAAATGACAAACCGGCTTTCCAAGGAATTCAACGACATCGCGGCAACGGCCGGAGCGCAGGATGTTCCGATCAGCTACGCCATGATGGAAGGCTTCATCGCTGCAAAGGTGATCGTTGAAGCCGCCCGGCGGCAAGGCTCGCGTGTGACCCGTGAAGGTTTTGCTTCCGCTCTGGATGGACTGGAAAGCTATGACCTCGGCGGATACGTCATCGGATTTCGGCCGGGAATGCGCAATGGTTCGCGCTTCGTGGAGATGACCATCATCAGCGGGAACGGAAGAATCCGGCAGTAAACATCCAGGGAATCGCCAAAAGCCGCCTGTCACGCCGAGGGGCGCGGGTTCAGGTCCCGTCCACTCCGGCGACCCGCATGCGATTTTGATTTTGGCAGCAGGGCAGGGCGCTGGTATCAAAGGTAACGAGGCGCCCCGAACTGGAGCGCATTGACGCGCTTCGGCCATAATGAGAATAATTCCCATCTACGACGCGCGCGCCTGGTCAGCCACCGCCACATCTCGTCTGCCGCTTGGAGGGGTTCGTCACTTCCCATGGCATTGACCGACCTGTGCTTGAGCGTTATTACCAAGAACTGCTGAACTTCTGTTCCCGCACGGTGCGCAACCGCGATGCCGCGGCTGACGTCGTGCAGGAGAGTTATGCGCGCGTTCTGGCGGTCCAGCATTCCGGCCAGGCGGTGCCCGAGCCGCGCGCGCTGCTCTACCGCACGGCGCGCAACCTGCAGATCGACCAGCACCGCCGCAGCGAAGTGCGCGGCGAGGCCCTGCACCCCGACGCCGAGGCCTCGGCCGCCGAGCTCGACAATCTCGCGGCGCCCGAGGTCTTCGAGCCCGATGCCGCCGCGTCGTCAGCGCAGGGGGTGAATGCCTTGCTGGCCGCCATCGATGCCTTGCCTTTGCGCTGCCGCGAAGCTTTTATCCTGCACAAGTTCGACGGCCTGCCGCATTCGGAGGTGGCCGAGCGCATGGGCATATCGCGCAAGATGGTCGAGCAGCACATCAAACTGGCCATGGATGCCTGCAGGCAATGCAGGGATGGGCTAGCCGGAACGCCCCTTGCCGCCCCCGCCCCCAAGCTTCGAAGAAGAAAACCTGCCCGCGAATGACTTTTTGTATGCGTTCTTACTTTCCCGGCCTAGGGTTTTGCTGTGCTCGTGCGTCTACATCCAAGAGCCGATAAGCACACCATGACCATCCCGCCGCCAGCCCACCCGCCAGCCGCACCGTCCACTGACCCCGACGAAGCGGCGCTGGATTGGTTCGTGCGGCGCGCGGGTGGGCTGCTGGCTGCGGCGGACGAGGCCGCATTCCAGGCCTGGCTGGCAGCGGATAGCGCCCACTTCGCGGCTTTCGCGCGCCACCAGGACGACTGGCGCGCGCTTGATGCGCTGCCGGCGGAAGGCCTGCGCACGCTGAGGCAAAACCTCGCCGACGACAAGGCTGCCGCCGCACCGCGCCGGCAGCCCTGGTGGCGCGAACTGTCCACCTGGGCGCCGCAAGGCGCACTGGCCGCCGTGGCGCTTATGGTCTCCTGCGGCGGCTACCTGGCCTGGGGCTTGTGGCAGCAGCAAGCTTTGTTCACGCAGACATTTGCCACCGCGCGCGGCCAGCAGCTTGAGGTGACCCTACCCGAAGGCAGCCGCCTGAGGCTGGACACCCTCACCAGCGCCGAGGTGGCGCTGTACCGCGGGCGCCGCGAGGTCCGCCTGCCACAGGGCCAGGCCATGTTCCAGGTCAAGGGCGATCCCGCGCATCCCTTCGACGTGCTGGCCGGCCCTCTGCGCATCACGGTCGTCGGCACGCGCTTTTCGGTGCGCTACACACCCGGCGTGCCGGGCCGCGCCGGCGTGCAGGTTGCCGTGGAAGAAGGGCGGGTGCGCGTGGCGCGCGCCGAACGGTCTTCGGCGGGCGATGCCGGCGTTGAACTCCTCGCCGGCCAGCAGATCGCCAGCGACATGACGGGCCTGCTGGGCGCCGTGTCCGCCGTTCCCGCCGCAGGCATCGCGCCCTGGCGCGAAAGCCGCGTCAGTTTTGACGACACGCCTCTGGACCAGGCCCTGGCCGAGTTCGAGCGTTACGGCCCGGTGCATCTCACGGTGCGCGAGCCCGCCGTCGCCGCGCTGCGCGTGACCGGCACCTTCGACCCGCGGCGTCTGGACAACTTCTCGCGCATCCTGCCGCAGGTCCTGCCCGTGCGGCTGCGCGAACGCGACGGCGAAGCCGAGATCGTCTCCGCCGGCCACTGACCGGCAACCAGCTGGCCGCTCGCCGGCCATCAAACCCCGTCAATTCGCGGCGCGAAAAATTTTTGCACCCGACCTAGGGTTTCCCAAACCCCATGCGTCTACATGAGAAGGATTCTTATTTGAACCTCATTTAACCCTTCTTCCGGAGATTGCACGCATGCCTCGTTCCCGCTTCCACCTGCCCCCTTTGGCCTTGTTTTTGGCCCTCGGCAGCCCGGTGGTTTATTCCCAGGGGGCTGCCGGCGCGCGGGCCGCCACCCCAGTGCAGATCAGCATGGGGGCGCAGCCCCTAGCCCAGGCGCTCAACAACCTGGCGCAGCAGGCCGGGCTGGAATTGATGGTGCAGCCCGCGCTGGTGGCCGGCAAGACGGCGCCCGCGGTCTCCGGCCGGTTGACGCCGCAACAGGCGCTGGACCGGCTGCTGGCCGGCAGCGGGCTGGCGGCCAGCATTGACGGCAATGTGTTTGTCGTGAAGGCGGCTTCGGCCGCGCCGGGTGCATCGACCCTGCCGGTGGTCACCGTGACGGCCGGCGCGGAGGAAACCGCCACCAGCGGCGGCAACGGCTACATCGCCAGGCGCAGCGCTTCGGGCTCCAAGACCGACACGCCCATCATCGAGACGCCCCAGTCGATCTCGGTGGTGACCAAGCAGCAGCTCGAAGACCAGAAGCCGCGCAGCGTTCCCGAAGCCTTGAATTACGCGCCCGGCGTTTTCACCGGGCTGGTCGGTTCCTCCAACCGCTACGACTACGTGGCCCTGCGCGGCTTCAAGGACAGCAGCGTCGACAGCACCCTGCTCGACGGCCTGCGCATGCTCAGCGACCAGGGCAGCTACACCTCCATGCAGGTCGACCCTTATTTCCTGCAGCGTATCGACGTGGTGCGCGGCCCGGCCTCGGTGCTCTACGGCCGCGCATCGCCCGGCGGCCTGGTGGCGCTGACCAGCATGACGCCGCAGTACCAGCCCTACCGCGAAGTGCAGCTCACGGTCGGCAACCGCAACCGTCGCGAAGCCGCCGTCGATCTTTCCGGCCCCATCGACAAGGACGGCGTGATGGCGTTCCGCGTGACGGCGCTGGCGCGCTCGCTCGACTCGCAGTTCAGCACGGTCAAGGAAGAGCGCCAGGCGCTGGCCGCCTCCCTGGCGATCAACCCGTCCACGGACACACGATTGCTGCTGCAGGCCTACCTGCAGGACGACCCCGAGGGCAGCTACCACAGCGGCGTTCCGGCGGATGCCAGCCTCAACGCCGGCCACAACGGCCGCCTGATTTCACGCTACTTTTTTGATGGGGATCCCAGCGTCGAGAAATACCAGCGAAACCAGCGCTTCCTCGGCTACCAGTTCGAGCACGCCTTCAACGACGCCTGGAAATTCCGGCAGAACTTCCGCCACGTGAGGGCAGACACCACGCTGCGCCAGATCTACGGCTTTGGCTGGGCCAGCGCCAACGAGCTGACCCGCTTTTATTCCGGCGCCAACGAATCGACGCGCGGCAACACCATAGACAACCAGCTCGAGGGCCGCTACCAGACCGGCTCGCTCAAGCACACCGTGCTGGCCGGGCTCGACTACCAGAAGCGCCGCGTCAGCGGCAGCTGGGAATCGGGCAGCGCGCTGCCTATCAATGTGCTCAACCCCAGCTACGGCGCCCCGGGCCTGAGCGGCGTGACCAGCGACCCGATTGACCGCAAGCTGGAACAGACCGGCCTCTACCTGCAAAACCAGACCGAGCTGGACCGCTGGCGCTTCACGCTGGGCGGACGCATGGACTGGGCCAAGGCCTCCAACCAGTACGGCACCGGCAACCCGGCGCAGTGGAGCGGCTCCAGGTTCACCAAGCGGGCCGGCGTCGTCTACCTGTTCGACAACGGCGTCGCGCCCTATGTGGGCTACTCCGACGGTTTCAACCCCAGCCTGCGCAACGACCGGCTGGGCAACAACCTGCAGCCCGCCGAGACCAAACAAGTGGAGGTCGGTATTCGCTACCAGCCCAAGGACTCCAACACCTTGCTGTCGGCGGCGGTGTACGAGCTGTCGCAGAAAAATGTCGCCACGCGCCCGGTGGGCGTTTTCTACTACGAGCCCACCGGCAAGGTGCGCTCGCGCGGCCTCGAGCTGGAGGCCCGTTCCAAGCTGAGCCGCAGCGTATCGGTGATCGCCAGCTACACCTATACCGACATGAAGTTCACCGAGTCCTCGGACGGCTTCACCGGCAACACGCCCTACCAGGCGCCGCGTCACATGGCCTCTGTCTGGGGCGACTGGAACTTCACGCCGGGCTACACCATGGGCGCGGGCGTGCGCTACGTGGGATCGAGCTGGGTTGACAACGCCAACAGCATGAAAGTGCCGCCCTACACGCTGGTGGACCTGATGCTGCGCGTCGACCTGGCCCAGCTGAACCCCTCGTTCAAGGGCGCCAACCTGCGCCTGAGCGTCAACAACCTTTTCGACAAAAGCTACGTGGCCTCGTGCCTGAGCCAGCAGTACTGCTACTGGGGCGATGCGCGCAGCATGGCCGCGACCGTGACCTACCAGTGGTAGCGGCGCGGCCGGCTTTGCCGCCGGCCGCGTGCATTCTTTTCACCATCATGGCCGCCACCCGGCGTGCCATTCCATCAGGGAGCTGAGTGCAATGAACAAGAATATTTATGACTTCGTGGCGATCGGGCTGGGGCCCTTCAACCTGAGCCTGGCCTGCCTCGCGGAGCCCATCGCCGGGCTGAACGCGGTCTTCCTGGAGCGCAACGCGGAGTTCAACTGGCATCCCGGGATGCTGATCGACAACACCACGCTGCAAAACCCCTTCCTGGCCGACCTGGTCAGCCTGGCCGACCCGAAGAGCTACTTCAGCTTCCTGAACTACTGCAAGGAAGAGGGGAAGATCTACTCCTACTACTTCCGCGAAAGTTTTTACCTGACGCGCGCCGAGTACAACGCCTACTGCCGCTGGGCCGCGGCGCGGCTGTCCAAGGCGCGCTTCGAGTACGACGTGCAGGAAATCGTCCACGACGCCGAATCCGGCTGCTACGTGGTGACCGGCGTGCAGGGGCCGCAGCGCGAGCCCTTCATCATGCGCTGCCGCAAGCTGGTGCTGGGGGTGGGCTCCCGGCCGCTGTTCCCCGCCTGCTGCGCGCCCGGCGGCCACCGCTACCTGCACACCGCCGACTACATCACCAGCAAGGCCGAGCTGCAGAAAAAGCGCTCCATCACCATCGTCGGCAGCGGCCAGAGCGCGGCCGAGGTCTACCACGACCTGCTGAAAGAGGCCGAGGCGCACGATTACAGCCTGACCTGGATCACCCGCTCCTCGCGCTTCTTCCAGATGGAGACCACCAAGCTCACGCTGGAGATGTTCTCCCCGGACTACATCGACTACTTCTACAACCTCGACGACGGCAAGAAGGAGCGCATCGTGCGCGCGCAGGACAGCCTTTACAAGGGCGTCAACGCCAGCCTGATCAACCAGATCTACGACCTGCTCGACGACAGGCGAAAGCAGGGGCCGCTGCGCACCCACCTGATCACCAACTGCGAACTGCAGGGTTGCCGCTACGACGCGGCGGACGGCTGCTACGAGATCGAGTTCCGCCAGCTCGACAACGAGGCGCGCTACGCGCACCGCAGCGAGGGCCTGGTCTTCGCCACCGGCTACCGCGAGAACATCCCGGCCTTCGTCGACGGCATACGCCACCGCCTGCGCTGGGACGAGCAGGGCCGCTACCGGCTGGCGCGCAACTACGCCGCCGACTTCAACGGCGGCGAGATCTTCGTGCAGAACGCCGGCCAGCACACCCACGGCATGACCAACCAGGACCTGGGCATGAGCTGCTACCGCAACTCCTACATTCTGCGCGAGCTCACCGGTGTCGAGCACTACAAGATAGAGCGGCGCGTCGCGATCCAGGATTTCACCATTCCGTCCACCGCGGACTTCGTCCTGCTCTGAGGTCAGGCGCATAGCATGAACCTCAGATTCCACATCATCACCATGACGGTGCTCGCCGTCATCAGCGACGCCATCCTGATTCCCTTCTACCCGCAGTTCTTCAGCGCGCGTTACGGCATCGACAGCCCCGTGCACGTCGGCGCCTACGTGGCGGCGATTTCCATCGCCGTGATGTGCACGCTGCCTTTCTGGGCGCGCGTGGCGCGCCGCGTCGAGCCGCTGCACCTGCTGGTCTACACCCAGTTCGCCGCCGGCACCTTCAGCCTGCTGAGCGACCGGGCGCTCACCGTGGAGGCCTACTGGGTGCTGTCCATGCTGATGTTCATGTGCAAGAGCAGCTACCTGCTGATGTACCCCTACATGATGCGCCTGACCCCCAAGGAGGAGCACGCGGCGACCATAGGCATCCTGTCGGTGGTGGTGCACTTCGGCGCCATCTTCGGCGCGGTGGTGGGCGGCTTCGTGCTGCAGACCTGGGGGCCGCACGCCAGTATTTTTGCCATGGCCGCCGGCGACTATTTCCAGATGGCCGTCTGCTTCTACCTGATACGCAGCGGAAAAATCATCCGCGTCAACACCGGCGAGCAGGCGCTGGCCGAAGCCACCGAAGCGAAGCGCGTCGGCCTGCTGGCCCGCCTGCCCATCCTGAAGCTGGCTCTCGTGATGCTGATGTTCGACTTCAGCGCCTACCTGATACGCCCCTTCTTCGCGCTGTACTGGCAGAAGATCACCGGCAACGACAGCGAGCTGCTGTCCGGCATGGCCTTCGCCATCCCCGGTGTGGTGGCCATCATCGCGCTGCGCCTGCACGCCTGGATACGCGCGCGCGGCGGCCACCTGCCCGACCACACGCTGGGCAACCTGCTGCTGGGCGCCGCCGGCCTGCTGCTGCATGCCGCGCCCGATCCGCTGCTGGTCGTGCTGGGGCGCGTGCTCTACGGCTGGGCCTTCTTCCAGATCATCGTCAAGCTCGAGGTCAACCTGTTCCGCCTGTCCACGCCCCAGCGCTACGCGCAGGACTACAGCATCACCAACTTCTTCCAGAACATGGGCGTGCTGCTGTCCTCCTTCGCGGCCGGCGCCATCGTCAATCACTACGGGCTGCATGTGCCCTTCCTGCTGGCGGCCGGCGGCTTTGTGCTCACCGCACTGCTGGACCGCCTGATCCTCAAGGTGCCCAGCGCCGGGCACCTGGATGAACCCGCCAATGCCGCTACCTTGAAGGAGCCCGCCCATGCCAATTGACACCCTCCACCGCCGCGCCGATGCCGAACTCAGGCCTTACCGCGACGAGGCCGGTTTTGTGTTCCGACCGCTGCGCATACCCGCCGACATCCCCACGCTGCACCGCTGGTTCACCCAGGAGCGGGCCGCCTTCTGGCTGATGCAGGACAAGACCGAGGCCGAGGTCCGCGAGGCCTACCAGCGCATGCTGGATTCCGGCGGTGCCACGCCCTACATGGTCTGGCACGAAGGCCGGCCCGCCTTCCTCGCCGAATGCTACGACCCCGCTCAGGACCGCATCCGGGCCTTTTACGAAGTGCGGCCCGGCGACCTCGGCATGCACATTTTTATAGCGCCGCCCGAGCGGCGCATCGCCGGCTATTCGCGCACCGTGTTCCATGCGCTGATGCGCTTCATGTTCGAACACCTGGGCGCGCAGCGCATCGTCGTCGAGCCCGACGCCAGCAATCACAAGGTCCATGCCTTGAACCGGTCGGCGGGCTTCGCCTACGACCGTGATGTGGTCTTCCCCGAGAAGATCGCCAGCCTCGCCTTTTGCACACGGCGGGATTTTGAACAGGCTACGGCCGCTACCTTAGAGGAAGTCCATTCATGAACGTCACCATCGCCAACCAGATCGCGCACGACCCGGCCCGCTTCGCCGCCCACTTGACGCCAGAGGCCTGGGCCCAGGCCAACCGCCTGCTGCTGCGCAAGGCCATCGCCGAATACGCCCATGAGCTCATCGTCGAGCCCGAGCAGCTGCGCCCGCGCGACGGCGGCTTTGCGCTGTACCAGCTGTTTTCAGACGACGGCGCCGCCTGCTACCAGTTCGAGGCACAGCGCCTGGCGCTGCGCCATTGGTTCATCAAGCCCGAATCCATCCACAAATACCTGAAGGGCGCCGAACAGCCGCTGGACGCGCTGCAGTTCATCATCGAATGCCGCCAGCGCCTCGGCATACGCGAAGAGCTGCTGCCCATCTACCTCGACGAGATCAGCAGCACGCTCTTCGGCAGCGCCTACAAGCGCATGAAGGCCGACGCACCCAGCAGCGCCCAGCTGGCCGACGCCACCGACTTCCAGTCGATTGAAGTCGCCATGACCGAAGGCCATCCGGGTTTTGTCGCCAACAACGGGCGCCTGGGCTTTACCGCGGCCGACTACCAGGCCTACGCGCCTGAAGCAGGTTCGGAGATCCGTGTGGTCTGGCTGGCCGTGCACAAGGACCATGCGGCTTTCTCCAGCATCTCCACGCTCAGCTACGAACAGCTGCTGGCCGAGGAACTCGGCCAGGAGACCGTGGACGGCTTTACCCGCGAAGTGGCCGCGCTGGGCGTGAACCCGGCCGACTACAACTTCATGCCGGCCCACCCGTGGCAGTGGTTCAACAAGCTGTCCATCGCTTTCGCCGGCTACGTGGCCCAGCGCAAGATCATCTGCCTGGCCTACGGCCACGACAACTACATCGCCCAGCAGTCGATACGCACCTTCTTCAACACCAGCGACCGCAGCAAGCGCTACGTCAAGACCTCGCTGTCCATCCTCAACATGGGCTTTATGCGCGGCCTCTCGCCCTATTACATGTCCGGCACGCCGGCCATCAACGAGTTCATCAAGAAGCTGGTGTCCGGCGACGCCTTCCTGTGCGCTAACGGTTTCACTATCCTGCAGGAGGTCGCGTCCATAGGCTTTCGCAACCACTACTACGAGGCCGCGATACCCGCCGACACGCCGTACAAAAAAATGTTCTCGGCGCTCTGGCGCGAGAGCCCGCTGCCGCTGCTCAAGCCCGGCGAGCGCCTGATGACCATGGCCGCGCTGCTGCACGTCGACAAGGACGGCCACGCACTGCTGCCCGAGCTGATACGCCGCTCCGGCCTGGGTGCCAAGGCCTGGCTGCAGAGCTACCTGAAGGCCTACCTGACGCCGCTGCTGCACTGCTTCTATCAACACGACCTGAGCTTCATGCCGCACGGCGAGAACCTGATCCTGGTGCTCGACAAGCATGTGCCGGTGCGCGCCATCATGAAGGACATCGCCGAGGAGTGCGCCATCCTCAACATCGAGGCCAAGGCGCTGCTGCCCGAGCGTGTGGACCGCCTGGCGGTCGACGTGCCCGACCACTTCAAGCTGCTCGGCATCTTCATCGACGTGTTTGACGGCGTGCTGCGCCACATCAACCAGGTCTTGGTCGAAAACGCCTGCTGCACCGAGGACGACTTCTGGCGCGCCGTGGCCGACTGCGTCTCCGACTACCAGGACGCCCATCCCGAGATGGCCGCGAAGTTCGCGCACTACGACATGTTTGTGCCCGAGTTTCTGCATTCCTGCCTGAACCGCCTGCAGCTCGGCAACAACGTGCAGATGGTCAACCTGGCCGATCCCGCGTCCAGCCTCAAAATGGCCGGCAACCTGGTGAACCCGATTGCCGGCATGCGCCGCCGCGCGGCCAGGCGGCCCGCTGCGGAAACCGCGGTGGAAAGCGTCGCATGAGCTTTGACATGCGGTCAGGGGATTCGGTGCACGACAGCGCACCGGTGCCGGCCTGGGCCTGCGCGCCCGACGCCGACCTTGCCCGCGTGTTTCAACTGGCCGCCTCCATCGCGCCCGCGCTGCGCGGAAAGCAGGGAGATGCGCCGTTGCCTGCCGCGCTGCGCTACGGCGAAGAGGAGGGCGCGGCAACAGTCCCCTTGCGGGCGCTGTGCCGCCACTGGGAACAAGCCTATCCCGAAGCCGGCGCGCTTTATGTGGCGCTGCGCTGCTGGGGGCTGGCAATCTGGCAACCGGTCTACCTCTGCGTGATCGCCGCGCACCTGGACACCCACGTCCCGCGGCTCGCCGGCCTGGCGCAGCCCGTGGTGGACGGATTTCCCAGCGGCTTTCAGTTGCCGTCGCATGCGCCCATCAAGGCCGCGGCGCTGGCTTCGCGCCTACGCAATGCGGCCGGCGAGCTGCGCGGCTTGTGCCAGTCCACGCGAGCGGCGCTCATGCCTATGGTGGCCCTGCATGCCCGTGCCGCCGACCGGCTGCAGGCCGAGTGTGTGCTGGGTGCACTGCTGCTGGTGCACCGCAGCAGGCCCGGCCTTCTGGCCGATGCCGAGGTCCCCGCGCTGGGAGAGGAATGGCTGGCCCAGCTCGGCATCCCCGGCGGCTGCGGCTTCTTTGCCTACCGGGCCCGTGACGGGACGCCCGCGCTCGCCCTGGATCGCAAAGTGTGCTGCCACTACTTTCGCCGCCATGACGGCGAAAAATGCAGCACCTGTCCCAAGCTCCCGCTCGACAAGCGCATCGCCCGATTGCTGGCCGATCCTTCGTAGTCCGGGCCATTGATTCCGCGATGCGGACCTGCCTTTGTCAAGGCCGGTGTGCCTCGCCACGCCCTGGAGAGTTCCATGAACGATATCGCACGCCTGGTGCATCTCATGCCGGCCGACCCGCAACTGCCCGTCAGCGCCTACTTCGACGAGGCCTTGTTCGCGCGTGAACAGGCCTTGATCTTCAAGCAGTCCGCCCGCTACCTCGGCCATGAAAAAGCCGTGCCCCAGGTCGGCGACTGGCACCGGCTCGCGCAGGAAGGGGGAGGGCGCGTGCTGGTGCGCAACCCCCAGGGCGTGGAGCTGCTGTCCAACGTCTGCCGGCACCGGCAGGCGCTGATCCTGGGCGGCGAGACCGGCAACGTCAGCGGGCCGGCCAACCCCAAGGGCAACCTGGCGGCGGCCGGTGGGAACATCGTCTGCCCCTTGCACCGCTGGACCTACAACAGCAGCGGCGAGCTGCTGGGCGCGCCGCAGTTCGAGCAAAAGCCCTGCAAGAACCTGCAGCGCTTCCCCCTACAGAACTGCCACGGCTTGCTGTTCGAAGGCCCGCGCGACCCGGCGCGCGACATGGCGCCCTTGTTCGAAAGGCCGGAGTTCGATTTTTCGGACTACGTGCTAGACCACGTGGAAGTGCACCAGTGCAACTACAACTGGAAGACCTTCATCGAGGTTTACCTCGAGGACTACCACGTCGCGCCTTTCCACCCTGGCCTGGGCAGCTTCGTGAGCTGCGACGACCTGAGCTGGGACTTCGCCGACTGGTACAGCATGCAGCGCGTCGGTGTGCACGAAGCGCTCAACGCGCCGGGCTCCGACATCTACAGCGCCTGGCACGACCGCCTGCTGCAATATCGCACCGGCACGCCGCCCGATTTCGGCGCGGTCTGGGTCACCTACTTTCCCACCCACATGATCGAGCTTTATCCGCACGTGCTGGTGCTGTCCACGCTCTACCCCAAAGGGCCACAGGACACGGTCAACGTGGTGGAGTTTTATTACCCCGAAGAGATCGCCGCCTTCGAGCGTGAGTTCATTGAAGCGCACCGCGCCGCCTACATGGAAACCGCCAGAGAAGACGATGAGATCGGCGAACGCATGGACGCGGGCCGGCGCGCGCTGCTGGCGCGCGGCACCTCAGACACCGGGCCCTACCAGTCGCCGCTGGAAGACGGCATGCAGCATTTCCACGAGTGGTACCGGCGCACCATGGGTGCTTCAAGCCCGCCTTGAAAGAAAGGCGGGCTTGAAGCCGGGGTGCCACCGGCCCCACAATGCGCCATGCGCAAACACTTCTCCGAAACCACAGGCCCGCAGCGGCTCACCCTGGGCCTGGTCACGGGATTGATTGTGGCCGCCTTGCCGCTGCCCCTGGGCTGGCAGTTCTGCGGCCTGCTGGGCTGGTGCGCCGGCGTCGGCGTTTACCTCGGGTTGGCCTGGTGGCTGTGCGTGCGCTTTGACGCCAAACGCACACGCGAACGCGCGCAGGCCCAGGACGAACCCAGTGTGGTGCTGTTTTTGCTGATGCTGCTGGCCACCATGGCCTGCGTCGCGGCCATCACGCTGATGATGCAGCAGGCCAAAAACCTCTCGGGCATGGAGCGCACGCTGCACATCGTGCTCGCCGTCGCGGCACTGGCGGCCTCCTGGCTGTTCATGCAGACGATTTATGCCTTCCGGTACGCGCACCGCTATTACCACGAAGAAAAACTCAACGAACCCGACGGCCCCGGCCTGTGTTTCCCCGGCGGGCTGGACCCGGACTATTTCGACTTTCTGTACTACGCCCACGTGGTCGGCATGACCTCGCAGGTCTCCGACGTGCAGGTCACCTCGCGCGAGATGCGCCGGCTTACGCTGGTACACAGCGTGCTGTCCTTCGGCTTCAATATGCTGATCCTGGCGCTCAGCATCAATGTGGTGGCGGGGGCGTTGCAGTAAACCCGGTTGACCATTCGTCGAGGTGATCCACAAAGGATCTCGGGTTCAGATAAGTACGCCATTTGGATTACATCGCGCGCGATCTTGCGCTGGATGACTTCTACTAAAAGTATGTGAGATGACTAAGACGAAAATCTCGAAGCAGAGATTTTGTTGTCTATACGCACACTTAGGGATTTTTACTGCAGATGGAGGATGACAAGCCTGGGCCCTCTCTCTAGACTGCGTGCACATTCGCTTGGCGAAAACGCATAAAGCGCAACAAGAAGAATCAACGAGGGATCTATGAGCTTGTTTCAATGGCTTGCGCCGGACTTGGCGCGGGTGGGGCGACTGCGTTCGTTCACGGCGGCAAATCTTCAGCCGCCACCCTCCATGGATGACAGCGCCAGGCTGTCTCTTCAATGCCTCCCATGCGAGGCGTCAAAAAATACAAAGGCAATCATGAAACCTCTCGCGCTGTTGTGCCTGGCCGCTGTCCGTGCCATCGTGCTGTTCGGTTGCCTGTCCGGCACAAATGCCTTTGCTTCTTTTCCGGCAACGGCTGATCCCAAGGTCTGCACCGTGGCTCCATGCTTTACGTACAGGTATGACTACAGCGCTTATGACAATACGTTCTTGACGACAGGCGAACAGTCCACGAGGCTAGCTGCGTGTGTGGCCGCTGCCGCTATGTACACCATCGGTAATTCACATTCGCCGTTTGTTCAGGGGTATACACAGCGTAACCCGCGTCTTGTTGGTGATGACTGTCTTGATGACGGCTATGACGCTCAAGGTGTCTTCTTTATGACCAATCATCGCGGGGCTGGCACACAGACCGGCGTTGCTCCGTCGGCTCCTGTCTATAGTTGTCCAGATCCCGCCCATACGACGCTGACCGGCTCTACCTGCACCTGCCACGCCGATTACCTGCAAAACGCCTATGGCAATGGATGCACTCCAGGAGGCGTGGGCGGCACGACCGTCGACATTCTTCATGCTACCAAAGCTTCAAGCTGCCCCTGGTGTGAAGGCAATCCCATCTACCCCCTGGTTGGCGGCAAGGTGGAGCCCGTCGTCACCGGCATGAGCGTGGGAGGCCAGCCGCTGGTCTTTACCTATGACAGCGCCAAGCAGGCGGCGGCGATCGCCGCGGGCAAGACCGCCAAGACTTTCGGCAACATGCCAGCGCTTGGTGGCCTGTGGGAAAGCAGCCTGCACCGCAACCTGGTGCTGGGAACCGGCGGCATGGGAGCGATCTTGTACCGCGGAAACGGCCATACGGTCAGCTTTCGTTATTCAGGCGGTGCCTACGTCGCCGATGCGGATGTCAATGGAACGTTCACGGCCATCTCCGGCGGCTATCGTTATGTCGATGCCAAGTCGCGCACTATTGAGACCTACAACGCCGCGGGCCAGCTCACCAGTTGGACGGATACGACCGGCAACACGCTGAGCTTCAGCTATAGCAGCGCAGTGAGCACAACGGCACCTGCGGCCGGCTATCTGCAGAAAGTTACCGACAACAATGGCCGCAGTCTGAGTTTTACCTATGCCTTGCCTGCCGGCGGGGTAGCCGCCACCGAAGGTGTGATTTCCAGCGTGATCGATTCCACGGGACGCACGACGCGAACCGACTTTGACAGCAACGGCAACCTAGCGCAGCTGACGTGGCCGGACACCAAGGTCCGGCAGTTCGTTTATGAAAATCCTTCCTTGCCTTGGGCGCTCACCGGTGTGGTTGACGAGCGCGGCATACGCTATTCAACATTTACCTATGACGCTGCCGGCCGAGCCTTGTCGACCGAGCATGCCGGCGGTGTTGATAAATTCTCTGTGAGCTATGGCACACCGCCGCAGGTGATCGCGACGCAAACTTACGATCCAGCGACCCAGCTCACCACCCGAACACATGAATGGCAGGCTCCTGCGGGCGTACAACTGACCCGGCCGAATGGGGAAACCATCAACGCCAGCAGCAGCAACGTGCTGGGCTATCCGCTGCCGACGGGTTTCTCGCAACCGGCAGGCTCCGGTAACGGGGCTTCCAACAATGCCTCCACCTTTGATGCCAGCGGCAACTTGACCTCTACCGACGACTTCAGCGGCCAGCGCAGCTGCTACGCCTATGACGGCAGCAATCGGGAGACCGTGCGGGTCGAGGGCTTGGCCACCACCGTGACCTGCGCCAGTGTCTTGCCCGGCGGCTCCACGCTGCCGGCCGGAAGCCGCAAGACTGAAACGACCTGGCACCCGGACTGGCGCCTGCCCATTAAAGTGAGCCAACCCCTGTTGAGTACCAGCAGGGTCTACCACGGCCAGCCCGATCCATTCAACAGCAACATCGTGGCTAACTGCACGACGGCACCCGCCTTGCCTAATGGCAAGGCCATGCCTCTGGTGTGCAAGCAGGTCGAGCAAGCTACCTTAAGCAGTGGAGCTATTGACCCAGCGGTCCCGGCACATACCACAACATTCACCTACGATGCCTCCGGCCGCATCCTCAGCAACACCGATGCGAACAATCGCACTACCAGCTATGCCTACTATCCCGGCACCAATTTCACCTTCAGTGGGGACCCGAGTTTTGACAAGGTCAGTTTGCTGCTGCACGGAGATGGCGCCAATGGGTCGACAGCTGTCGCAGATAGCAGTTTTCTTTCAAAACCGGTGATGGTTGTAGGTGATACGACCATTGCGGTCGCACAAAGCAGGTTTGGTGGCTCTTCGCTGCACTTTGATGGCGTGCGGGACTATGTGTACGTGCCATCCCACCCGTCGCTTTCCATGGGGGCAGCAGACTTCACCATTGAGATGTGGATTTACAAACTCTCAAGCAATCCCAACACATCGCGGTTTTGGAATCCGGATGGCCATCAAATATCAGATGTGCATCTTGGGCTTGCTGCAAATGGAAACCTGTGGAGTTACGGGACGTCAACCGGCACAAGTTGGGATGCCTGGGCATTTTCTACGGGTATTCCCATACCGGTCGGTGCGTGGACGCACGTGGCAGTTGTCAGGTCGGGCGGCACAGTGACCCTGTATGCCGATGGTATTGGGACAGTGATGACAAGCGCCTTGGGCACCACGGCTCTTTATGACGGCGGATACACACATGTGATTGGCGGCCAAGGCACGGGGCCTGATACGGGATTCAACGGCTACGTCGATGAGGTGCGCGTCACCAAAGGCGTGGCCCGCTACACGGCCAACTTCACGCCGCCAGCACAGGCATTTCCAGGTAGCGGTCTGATCATTGACCCAAATTCGGTCGGCCATACCGCGGGCGACCTGCAAAGTATCACTAACGCAGCAGGCCACGTGACCCAGTTCACCCAGTACGACGCAATGGGGCGCGTACTCCAGATGGTCGATCCCAAGGGCGTGGTCACCGACACGGCCTACACCCCACGCGGCTGGATCAGCAGCGTGACAGTGACGCCACCCGATGACACAGGCACCACCACAAGCTACACCTATGACAGCGCAGGCCAGCTCACCGCGGCGAGCCTGCCTGACGGAACAACGCTGGGCTATGGCTATGACGCCGCGCACCGCTTGACCAGCGTGACAGACGCCAAGGGCAACTCGGTGACCTACACCCTGGACAACACCGGCAACAAGACCGGCGAGCAGGTCAAGGACCCCTCAGGCAACCTGCAGAGAAACATCACGCGCGTCTACGACGCCCTGAACCGCGTGCAACAAGTCACGGGAGCGAGCAATTGAAAACACCCCAAACAAAGCGCGCCAGCAAAACCTTCACCGCCTGGCTGGCCGGCCTGGTCCTGCTGGCGACCATGGCAACGGCCATTGCGGCCACGCCTAGCACCACAACGCTGGGCAGCAGCGCCGGCACAGCCCCGGTCGGCCAGAGCATCACGCTGACGGCCACCATCACAGGCGCCAGCCCGACCGGCACCGTCACCTTCAAGGATGGCGGCGCCACCATTGGCAGCAGCGCCGTGACAGCCGATGTCGCCAGCCTGAGCACCAGCGCCCTGGCCCTGGGCAGCCATACCCTGAGCGCCGACTACGCAGGCGACACGAACAACGACCCGTCAACCTCGACCGGCATCAGCGTCGTCATCAACGCCGCCTCGCCTGGCCCTATGACCTGGCAATTCGGCTACGACGCCATGGGCAGGCCCACCACCGTGCTGGATCCCAATGGCCTGGCCAGCTACACCTACTACGACAGCCTGGGCCGGCCCATCCAGACCCAGCAGCCGGCCAACACCGGCAGTGCCACGCCCACGACCACCAGCTTTGCCTACAACGCCGCCGACGGCCTGACCCAGATCACCGACCCGCGCAACCTCAATACCACTTACAGTCCCAACGGCCTGGGCGACGTCACCGCGCAGACCAGCCCGGACACCGGGGCCAGCCAGTACACCTACGACGCCAAAGGCAACGTCCTCACCAAAACCGATGCCAGGGGCAAGCTCACCCAGTACACCTACGACAACATCGACCGCCTGACCCGCGCCCACTACGCCACCGGCACTGACAGCGTCTTTGAATACGACGGCGGCACCACCCCGATACCGGCGGCGACAGGTGAGCTCACCAAGATCACAGACGCTTCAGGGCAGGCCGTTTACAGCTACGACAGCCTGGGCCGCAGGATCTCCAAAACCCAGACCACCAACGGCAAAGCCTTCACCGTCGGCTATGCCTGGGGTCGCAGCGGAAGTGGGGGCGCGCTGGGTAAGCTGACGGCCATCACCTATCCGAGTGGAACCCGGGTTAATTACAGCTATGACGTCTATGGCGATGTTTCAGGTATCACCGTCAACCCGCCGAACGCCAATGGCGTGGGTACCAACACCGGCAGTACTCTGCCAATGCTGGGCACCATCACCCGCAATGCCGAAAGCAAAATCACGGGCTGGACCTGGGCCAGTACCAAGACTCAGGCGATTAGCTACGACGCCAATGGCCAGATCAGCGCTTACAACCTGGGCGACTCCACGAGCACCGGCGTTCGCCGCACTATCGTTCGCGATAGCGCGGGGCGTATCACGGGCTACACGCATGTGAGCAGCGGCGTTGCCGTTCCCGCGCTGGACCAGAATTTTGGCTACGACAACCTGAATCGCCTGATCAGCGCTACCCTGGGTAGCACCGCGATCCAGTACAGCTACGACGCCACGGGCAACCGAACGGCCAAGGTCGTTAGCGGAACCAGCTACCCCAACACCATCTCGGCCACCAGCAACAAGCTGACCCAGACCCAGGATGTGGGGGGCACGGCGACGGTGGTGCATGACGCGGCGGGCAATATCACGAGTGATGGGACCAATACCTATACCTATAGCGATCGAGGCCGATTGGCAACCATGACGAATGCCGGAGGCACGGTTACCTACAGCTATAACGCGTTGGAGATGCGGGTTAGCAAGACTGGCCCAACGGTCTTGGTGTCAACAGGCGCAAGCTACTACGTCTATGACGAATCGGGAAAGCTGCTTGGTGAATACGACGCCAACGGAGTTCCTGTTTACGAAACCATTTATATGGGTCTTCCGGTTGGGGTGATCAAGCAGACGGGAACGGCAGCGGCGAGCGACATCACGATCAACCTGTACAACGTCTCAACGGACCAGCTCGGTGCGCCGCGCATCATTACCCGCCAGAGTGATGAAGCCGTCGCCTGGCGCTGGGATTCGGCCGAAGCTTTTGGGGCCACGGCGCCGGACCAAAATCCAAGCGGTCTGGGGATCTTTAGCTTTAACCAGCGCCTGCCCGGTCAGGTGTTTGATGTCGAGAGCGGGCTGTTCCAGAATTGGAACCGCGAGTACAACCCGCGCATTGGGCGGTATATGCAGTCCGATCCCATCGGATTGACTGGTGGCATCAATACCTTCAGCTATGTTTCGGGTAACCCGTTGGGGGCAAGCGATCCAAGTGGTCTCTATGAAAGTCACTGGTTACTCAGGGCCGTGGTACCCGGCCAAGTTGCTTACGACAACGCGATAACTGCGATTGAAAATGGCAATTATGGTGCGGCCGCCGTGGGTCTAGGTACCATGCTGGGTGAGCAAGTAGTGACCGCCATGAGCTTTGGATTGAGTCGTGCGACAGGAATGGCAGTGCAACAATGCGAAGTAAATGTTGCAAAGACAACGGCTGCTAGCAACCTAGCAAGCACGTTGTCGCGACTTTCTTTGCAGAAGGCAGGGTTCGCCAGTAAAGGTGTGCCAATCATCCTTGACGAGAACTTGTCAGCAAAGGGGTTGGCTGAAGCGTTGCGCGCTCAAGGCTACAACGTAAGAACGGTAGTAGAAATATTCGGCCAAAGCGGAATTAAGGACCCCGTCATTCGTCAGTTTGCTGAAAGCGTTGGCGCTCGAGTTCTGACCGCTGATCGCGGACGGCAAATTGGGGAAGGATTTGGTCAACTCGCTATCAACGTTTCTGGACGCGTTGGCACGAGCGCGACATCCGTTGCGCGCATACTAGCTGAAGCTTTGAAATAGGAGAAGTCGATGAGCGATATCAGATCCCCTTCCAATAACGGCGCAGGTACACGCTGGCGAATTCTTTCCAGCAGTGGTTCGGATGCAGTCGAGATCGAAAACAAGGGGGTCTTTGACGAACTTGTTTTAGATGATTGGTTTCACATAGAACATATGGAAGAGCGGCAGTGGTGGCTGCGCGTGGGAGACGCGAGACTTTGGGTCTCAATTGATGAAGCCGGAAAGACGCAGGTTGATATCGAGAGAGGCTACTATGCGGAAATTAATGGGGAAACAAAAAGTCTCGATGAGTAGTCGTGTCGGTTTTCCTTAAAGTGCGTCATTGTTTCCGATTAGCCAAGTGGCCAGCTTCGGCGTAGGGATGGCGCTTATTGGCATTGACCTCCTGCGTGCCTGCGCTCAGCGTGCCGCTGGAGCTACGACGCCATGGGCAGGCCCACCACGGTGCTGGATCCCAATGGCCTGGCCAGCTACACCTACTACGACAGCCTGGGCCGGCCCATCCAGACCCAGCAGCCGGCCAACACCGGCAGTGCCACGCCCACGACCACCAGCTTTGCCTACAACGCCGCCGACGGCCTGACCCAGATCACCGACCCGCGCAACCTCAATACCACTTACAGCCCCAATGGCCTGGGTGATGTCGCCGCCCAGACCAGCCCCGACACAGGCGCCAGCCAGTACACCTACGACGCCAAAGGCAACGTCCTCACCAAAACCGATGCCAGGGGAAAGCTCACCCAGTACACCTACGACAACATCGACCGCCTGACCCGCGCCCACTACGCCACCGGCACTGACAGCGTCTTTGAATACGACGGCGGCACCACCCCGATACCGGCGGCGACAGGTGAGCTCACCAAGATCACAGACGCTTCAGGGCAGGCTGTGGATTTCCGCGCTTGTTTGATCCGTTTTTCCATCGAACGCTGAGCCATTGGTGAAGCCCCTTTGCACAAGGCAGGACATTCACATTTCGGGGTTGAGATAGGGTCAGGCTGCTGTGAAAAAAGCGGGTCACTTTGACGTGAAACTCAACAAGCAGAGTTTTTCCGCTTCAGAGGCCACCGGGTGCCTCTTCGTAATCGCTGTCGCTGCATTTCTAGGGCTCTGGTTTCTCTACGTGTGCTCGCAAGTGCTTGTTGGATATGCAAGTAGCATGTGCCCGGTGTTCAGGCCTCAGGTTCGTGGCAGACCACCTCGATGTTGTGCCCGTCCGGACCAATGACAAAAGCCGCATAGTAGTTCGCGTGGTAATGCGGGCGCAGGCCGGGCGCGCCATTGTCTTTGCCGCCCGCCTCCAGGGCCGCGCGATAGAAAGCGTCGACTTGCCGGCGATTCTCGGCCATGAATGCCAGGTGAAGATGCGCCGGCTTCTCCCCGGTCTGGAACAGGCATAAAGAAGCCTTGGCCTTTGGGCTACTCAGCTCGACGCCGTAGGCCGGCGTCCCCTCCGAGGCAACAGTCACGCCAAGCGGCTCAAGTGCCTTGAGGAAGAAGGCTTTGCTCACTGCATAGTCGCTGACGCCGAATTTGACGTGGTCAAACATGGGTTCTCCTGAGCAGGCCTCACATCACGAGACAAAAGTGGAACTGGTCCGCCTCTTTCTCTGCCTCGGATACTTTGGCCAGGCAGTCTTCAAGCTCCTCAATGAGCCCGGGGCGCAGCTTTTCCTTGATGCCTTTGACTTCGCCCGATTTCAAACGCTCGACGATCTTTGTGAGCGAAGGCAAGGCATCCGCAGGTGCAAACCACTTTTCGTTCTCGGCGATCCACGACTCGGGGAGCTTTTCCTCGGAAAAGTTGTACTGCATGTCGGTGGTGTCGATGAAGTCCGACAGCACACGCACGCCCAGGCTTTTGGCGAGTTCATCGAGTGCTTCAGAGGCCTTGCAAAAAAGCGAATGGTCGTAGTCGTCGCCTGAATCATCGGTGCCGACCCTGGACTTTCTGCGGACCCAGATGGTGTCGCTCATGCCTTCCTCCGTGGTGTGTGGGTATCGAATCCCGCCAATATATCCCCGAAATGGACCGGCAGCGGCACTGCAATGCAGCAGTGCCGTCACGCTGCATTTACAGCTGAACCAGCTGCTTCTTGAGCGCCATCTTTTCCTTCTTGCGCAGGCTCGCTTCAGACTTGCGGTGCGAGCCGGCCTTGCGCTGCGCCGCGGGCGCCACCAGCGGGTTGCGCGGCTTGGGCGCGGTCAGCTTGAGTTTGGTCTTGCGGGCTGAGGTCATGCCTTCTGCTGTTCAGCTTTGCGGCCCAGCTTGAGCAGCCCGGTCGACAGCGCGGTGCCGATCACAATCACCACGGCGCAGATCACCATCCAGGCCGTCACGTGCTCTCCGAGGAAGAGCACGCCGTAGATCACGGCAAACACGGGCACCAGGAAGGTGACCGACAGCGCGCGCGGCGGGCCGGCGTTTTCGATCAGGCGGAAGAACAAAATATAGGCCAGCCCGGTGCAGACCACGCCGACGGCCAGCAGCGCCAGCCAGGCATGCGCGCCCGGCATCTGCGCGGGCCACAGCCAGGCGGCGGGCAGGGCCAGGCCCAGGGTCGCGCCTATCTGGCTGCCGGCGGCCGTCACCAGCGGCGGCATGCCCGTCAGGTAGCGTTTGGTATAGCTGGCCGAGATGCCGTAGCAGATGCAGGCAAACAGGCAGGCCAGCACGGCCCAGCCGGGCGCCACGCCCGAGGCGTCGGGCTTGAAGGTGGCCTTGTCCCAGGCCAGCATGGCGACGCCGGCAAAACCGACGATGAGGCCCAGGATGCGCGAGGCATTGGGTTTGTCCTTGAGCCACAGCCAGGCGATCAGCGCGCCGAACATGGGCACGGTGGCGTTGAGAATCGCCGACAGGCCGGTGGTGATGGACAGCAGCGCGAAGGAAAAGCAGGCAAAAGGAATGCCCGAGTTGAGGATGCCGATGAGGAAAATTTTCTTCCAGCTTTTCTTCAGTTCGGGCAGCAGCCCGCGCAGCCACACGATGGGCAGCAAGAACAGCGCGGCGATGCCCACGCGCACGGCGGCGGTCGGCAGTGGGCCGAACTCCACCGTGCTGATACGCATGAACAGAAAGGACGAGCCCCAGATGGCGGCCAGCATCACAAAATCGGCGGCCCAGCTTTTGGGTTGAGTGGCGGCCGCGCCCAGGGGCGCGGCGATACCGGAAGGACTGGAACTCACAGCATGCTCTCCTGTAGTGCGCCTTCGAGTTTAAGCAAAGCGGTCTTGCGGTGCAGGCCGCCGGCGTAGCCGGTGAGCGAACCATCGGAGCCCAGCACGCGGTGGCAGGGCACGATGACGCTGACCGGGTTGCGCCCGACCGCCGCGCCGACGGCGCGCACCGCTGCGGGTTTCCCGATGTTCTGGCTGACCTGGCCGTAGCTCAGGGTGCCGCCTTGCGGGATGGCCAGCAAGGCCTGCCACACCGACTGCTGGAAGGCCGTGCCATGGCCCAGGTCCAGCGGCAGGTCGAACTCGGTGCGCGTGCCGGCATAGTATTCGGTGAGTTGCTGGATGGTTTTTTTAAGCACCGGATGCTCCGGGTCTTCGCGCCACACATAGGGTTTCACGAGCTGCGGCGGCAGGTGGCGCTGGCCTGCGAACCAGGTGCCGGCCAGGCCCTTGTCGGTGGCGGCAATGATCATTTCGCCCAGGGGGCTGTGGAAGGTTGTCTGAACGATGGAGTTGTCGAATTTCATCTGGGTCACCTTTTGAATGGTTTCGAGTGTCTGCCTTATCAGGTCTTTTCCAGTCCTGATCAGGCTGCTTTGGCTGTCCTTGTCTCTTCGCGGGCAAAGGCTGGCTCGATCATTCAGCGGCGATGTTCGCGCCTGGGCGCTGTACCGTCCAATGAAATCGAGGCGCCGCATTCATTCCGCCCGCGCATGAATGACTGTCGCGCCGTCAGCCGGGGCGCTCCAGCGTTCCGCTCCAGGCGCGTATCACCGCGTAACTGCGCCAGGGTTTCCAGGCCGCCGAGGCGAGTTCGGCTTCCCGTGCCGGGTTCTTCAGGCCCTGCACGCCCAGGGCCTTGTGCAACGCCACGTCGCCCGCCGGAAAGGCGTCGGGCCAGCGCAGCGCGCGCATGGCGATGTACTGCGCGGTCCAGTCGCCTATGCCGGGCAATTCTTTCAGCGTGGCCAGCGTGGCGCTGACGTCGGCGCCGCTGTGCAGCTGCAGGCGCTTGTCGGCCACGGCCTGCGCGATGCCCACGATCGCGGCTTGCCGTTGTTTGACGATGCCCAGTTGCCCCAGCGCGTCGCCGCTGGCGGCGGCCAGCACGGCCGGCGCGGGGAAGAGGCGTGTCAGCTTGGGCCACGGCGTTTCGATGGGCTCGCCGAAACGATCCACCATGCGCTGCGCCAGGGTGCGCGCGGCGGCCACGGTAATCTGCTGGCCCAGCACGGCGCGCACCGCGAGTTCGTAGCCGTCGAGTGCGCCCGGCACGCGCAGGCCGTCGCCTTCGGGGAAGGCGTCGTGCAGCACGCTGTTGATGGCGGTCGGGTCGGCGTCCAGATCGAAGGTGGTGCGCGCGCGGCGTATCACCAGCGGCAGCACCTCGCGCAGCGAGTCGCTCACGCGCAGCACCAGGCGCGAACGATCCTCTTCAAAACCAGCCAGCAACCAGCCGGTGTACAGCTTGCCGCCGGATTCAATGCCCAGGGTCCGGCCCAGGCAGGGCAGGTCCGCCTCGGTATCGATGAACTCGATGGCGCTGATGCAGCGCTTGCTGAAGAAGGCCAGCATGGCCTGCACGTCGTAGGGCGGGCGGTAGCCCAGCCGTATGGTCGCGCCTTCGCCGACCTCGCCGCTGCGCGCGGCCCCCTGGCGCCGCAGCTGCGTGGGGTTGAGCTTGTAATGCTCGACAAAAGCGGCGTTGAAGCGGCGCACACTGGCAAAGCCGCTGATCAGCGCGATCTGCGTGATCGGCAGGTTGGTGTCGGCCAGCAGCTGCTTGGCGGTGTGCAGCCTGTGCGTCTGCAAATACTGCATGGGCGAGACGCCGAACTGCGCCTCGAAGATGCGCCGCACATGGCGGTCGCTCACGCCCAGCCGGGCGGCGAGTTTTTCGACAGAGGGCGCTTCGCCGGCCCAGACCTCGGGCTCGTCGAGCAGCCGGGCCGCCTGGTGCGCCAGGATGTAGGAAGCGTCCTGGATGGACCACACCACCGAGTGCGGCGCCAGCTCGGGCCGGCAGCGCAGGCAGGGGCGGAAGCCGGCGTTCTCGGCCTGCGCCGCATGATGGAAGAAACGGCAGTTCTCGCGCTTGGGCGTTTTCACGCTGCAGACCGGGCGGCAGTAGATGCCGGTGGAGGTCACGCCGGTGAAAAAGCTGCCGTCGAAACGCGCGTCCCGCGCCTTCAGGGCGAGGTAGCAGTCGTTGTCGACAAGAGGGGTGTTTTCGCGGTCCATGGAAGAAATGATACGCCGCTGGCCGGTTTCGACTGGCCGTTTTCGGACATGTCCCTGAGCCCGCCGCGGACCCTCTTTTTGGCGGGTTTCCGGCTTCCAGGGAAGTCCGCAATAGTCTGAACGGACTGGCCGGAAACGGCTGCCGCCTACAGGAAGCGGCAGGGCCGCCACCTACAATGAAACTCGCTTCTCCGGGCCATCGTCATCCATCGTTGAGCCCATTCCCGTACATCCAGGAACCAGGAACCGCAGCCGATGCAAATCAATCCGTCCATCTTCAAGGCCTATGACATACGCGGCGTCGTGCCGTCCACCATCCATGAAGCGATGGCCGAGGCCCTGGGCAAGGCCTTTGGCATGGCGGCGCTGGCGGAGGGCGAAAAAGCCGTGGCCGTGGGCCGCGACGGCCGGCTCAGCGGGCCTTCGCTCAGCGCGGCGCTGATGCGCGGCCTGGCCGCCACGGGCATCGAGGTGATCGACGTGGGCATGGTGACCACGCCCATGCTGTACTTTGCAGCCAGCACGCTGGCCGGATCCGGCATACAGGTCACGGGCAGCCACAACCCCAAGGACTACAACGGCTTCAAGATGGTGCTGGCCGGGCGCGCGATCTACGGCGAGGAGATTCAGGCGCTGCGCCGCGTCATCGAGGGCGACAAGTGGGTGCTGCCCGCGCAGGGCGGGACCATCCGCCAGGTCGACGTGGGCACGGCCTACCGCGACCGCATCGTCTCGGGCATCAAGCTGGAACGCCCGATGAAGATCGTCGTCGATTCCGGCAACGGCATTGCCGGCGCGTCGGCGCCCGCCATCTTTCGCGCGCTGGGCTGCGAAGTCACCGAGCTGTTCAGCGAAGTGGACGGCAACTTTCCCAACCACCATCCCGACCCGAGCAAGCCCGAAAACCTACAGGACCTGATCAAGGCCTTGCAAAGCGGCGACGCCGAACTGGGCCTGGCCTTTGACGGCGACGGCGATCGCCTGGGTATCGTCACCAAGGACGGCCAGAACATCTACCCCGACCGGCAGATGATGCTGTTCGCGCGCGACGTGCTGTCGCGCGTGCCGGGTGCGACGATTTTGTTCGACGTCAAATGCTCGCAGCGCCTGGCGCCCGAGATCGAGGCCGCCGGCGGCGTGCCCATGATGTACAAGACGGGCCATTCGCTGATCAAGGCCAGGATGAAAGAAGTCGATTCGCCGCTGGGCGGCGAGATGAGCGGCCATATCTTCTTCAAGGAGCGCTGGTACGGTTTTGACGACGGCACCTATGCCGGTGCGCGCCTGCTGGAAATCCTGAGCCGCGTGCCGGATGCCGGCATTGTGCTGAACGCCTTGCCGACCAGCTTCAGCACGCCTGAACTCAATGTGGCCTGCAAGGAAGGCGAGCCGCATACGGTGGTGGAAGCCTTGATCAAGTTCGCGAAATTTCCGGCGCCCGCAAAAATCTCGACGATTGATGGCGTGCGCGTTGACTGGCCCGACGGCTTTGGCCTTATACGCGCCTCCAACACCACGCCGGTGCTGGTGCTGCGCTTTGAAGGCCACACCCAGGCGGCGATGGAGCGCATCGAGGCCGACATGCTGACTTTATTGCGCAGCGTGAAGCCGGACGCCAGCCTCGCGGCAGCCGCGCATTGAGGGATTGAGGGCGGTCATTTAGCCTTTTTTCGGCTTTCCCCGTCCAAGGGGCGTTCTGCGGTGAAAATCAGCGTTTTTGCCTTTCGCCGCTTTAATGAAAATTCTCCTGGTCAAGCTCTCGTCCCTGGGCGATGTGGTGCACACCCTGCCCGTGGTGCAGGACATACGCGCCGCATTCCCCGAAGCGCAGATTGACTGGGTGGTGGAAAAGGCGTTTGCCCCCTTGCTGGCGCGTTGCGAGGGCCTGCAGCGCGTGATTCCCTGCGAGATACGGCGCTGGCGCAAATCCTTCTGGACGGCCGCCACGCGGCAGGAATGGCGCGCTTTCAGGGCCGAGCTGCAGCGGGAGGCGTATGACGCCGTCATCGACCTGCAGGGCCTGACCAAGTCCGCGCTGGTGGCGCGGCTGGCCCGGCTGGCGCCCGGCGGCAAACGTTATGCGCTGGCTAACCAGACCGACGGCTCGGGTTACGAGGCGCCCACGCGCTGGGTGGCCGATGTGGCGGTTGCCGTCGAGCCGCACATCCATGCGGTGCGGCGTTCGCGCGAACTGGCGGCGCGCGCCTTGGGCTACAGCTTTGCGGCCGCCACGCACTTTGGCCTGAAGCTGCCCGCGGCGCCCGCAAAAACCAGCCACGAATTTCCCAAGGGCCGCATCGCTTTTGTCCACGGCACCTCGCGCGCCGACAAGGAATGGCCGCTCAGCCACTGGGTCGCATTGGGCCAGCGCCTGAACACGGCGGGTTACCAGGTCATATTGCCGCACGGCAATGCCGCCGAGCAGGGCACCAGCCTGGCGATTGCCGAGGCGCTCAACAGTACCTCGCCGGACTCGGCAGTGGTGCTGCGTCTGTTGCCGCTCGATGCACTGACCGAAGAGCTCGCGCACTGCACAGGCGTGATCGGCGTGGACAGTGGCGTGAGCCACATCGCCGTCGCGCTGGACCTGCCGCATGTGCAGATCTACAACTTCGACACGGCCTGGCGCACCGGGCCCGATACCCGGGGCGGCCGGCAGCTCAGCGTGTTCGCGCAGCCGGCACCCGGCGTCGAGGACGTCTGGCAGGCCTGGCTGGCCTGCAGCGCGGCCGGGGCCGCCGCATGAGCGCCCTGGCCCTGACGCTTTATTCGCTGCTGATGTGGTGCGGGCAGCCGCTGCTGCGCCGCAAGCTGGCACGCCGTGGCAAGCAGGAGCCCGGCTACCTGGAGGGGATCGAAGAGCGCTTTGGCCGCTATGCTCAGCCGGCTGAAACCAGCTCCGAGCTCATCTGGGTGCATGCCGTGTCGCTGGGCGAAACCCGTACCGCCGCCATGCTGCTCAAAGCGCTGCGCGCGCGCCACCCAGGCCTGCGCATATTGCTCACGCACGGCACCGCCACCGGGCGCGCCGAGGGCGTGGCCCTGCTGCAGCCGGGCGACGTGCAGGTCTGGCAGCCCTGGGACAGCCCGGGCGCGGTGGCCCGCTTCCTTGAGCACTTCAAGCCGCGGCTGGGGCTGTTGATGGAAACCGAGGTCTGGCCCAATCTCGTGGCGGCCGCGAAAGCGCGTGCGATTCCCCTGGTGCTGGCCAACGGCAGGCTGTCCGAAAAATCCCTGCAAAAAGCGCTGAGGATGTCGCTGCTGTCGCTGCCGGCCTATGCCGCTCTCTCGGCGGTGTATGCGCAGACGGACGAGGACGCGCGCCGCTTTCGCCGGGCCGGCGCGGCGGTGGCCGGCGTGTTTGGCAACCTGAAGTTCGATGCCGCCGCTGACGATGCCCAACAGGAAAAGGGCAAGACCTGGCGCCGCGCGCTGGCGCAGCCGGTGCTGATGTTCGCCAGCTCGCGTGAAGGCGAAGAGGCGCTTTTCTTGAAGGAAATAAGTGCCGTGGCCCAGTCCGAACGCGCACAGGTCCAGGCGGAGGCGCCGCACGCGGAGGTTGAAGGAACAGGAAGCCGTTTCAAGGTGCTGCTGGTGCCGCGCCACCCGCAGCGCTTCAATGAGGTCGAGGCACTGGTGTTGCAGCACGGCCTGCGCGTATCGCGCCGCTCCGGCTGGGACGATGCCGCCGGCGGCCCGGCGGCCGATGCTGCGCAGCAAGCCGATGTCTGGCTCGGTGACTCGCTCGGCGAGATGGCGCTGTATTTTTCGATGAGCGACGTCGCCTTGCTGGGCGGCAGCTTCGCGCCGCTGGGCGGGCAGAACCTGATCGAGGCGGCCGCCTGCGGCTGCCCGGTGGTGATGGGCCCCCACACCTTCAATTTCACCGAAGCCGCCGAACTCGCTGTGGAAGCCGGCGCGGCGAAGCGCGTGGTGGACATGGAGCAGGGCGTGCGCGCCGCTCGCAAGTGGATGGACAGGCCAGACGCGCGCGCCGCGGCCGTGGCGGCGGGGCTGGCTTTTGCCGACCATAACCGGGGTGCTACCGCGAAGACGGTGGATGCGCTGGAAGGTTTTTTGGCGGCGCCTGCGAGATAGGGCCGCGACGCAGGCCTCAGGCGAGTGAGCTTGCGTGGACGTTCCAGGAATGTCAGCTTCCCGTGACCGGTCTTCCCATGGCCGCTTTTCGGGCCTTGGTCTCCGACGGAAACCTCGGGTTGTAAGAAAAGAACCTGGTCGAAGTTTTGAAAGTGGTGGCCCATCCCACGAGTTCGCCATTGGTATCGGCGTAAAGACGGATGGTTCCTTTGCCCAGCCCTTTGACCTTGTTTGACGGATCGCTCAACCTGCTGTCGTCATCGCCGGTATACGCCTCATTCGAGTCGATGATGGAAACTTCGAATTGCCTGGTTTCTTCAACAACAGGTTTTCTGGGGGCGACTTGTTTCGGGTGGCCGTTGATTAAAAATACATGGCCTGTCGACCCGGTTTTCTTTTTGTCTTCAACATTCAGCATGGCGTGCGCCAGAACGTCTCCGGGCTTTAAATCCTGGACTTTTGTGATGCGCGTAAATGCCCCCTCTTTTTCGATGGAGAGAACGAAATCTTCCGCCGTGTGTTTTTTCCTGTTGGGTGTCCACTCCAGAAACGACATCTTCGATTGCGTCGAGTATTTGGCCCGCTCAAAAACCGCCAGCAAGAAACCGGAGCAGTCGGCCCTCATCGCATACCTGTTCGACAGGAAATCTCCCGGGAAGCTGATGGATCGTTCCCTGAGCGCGTATTGATTGTCTTCGGGCTTTATGTTCTCAACCAGCTCGCGGGCGATAGCCAGGTGCCGGGGAACTTCCGTGGAATCGGTCTGTGCCTTCGCCGGGGAACCGCAAAGCAAGGCGGCGGCGAAAAAGAAGAACAGCGCTCTCAAGTGGATTGTCATGTCGGCACTCCTGCGCGCTAGGCGCCTGAACTGGCGGCGGCTGCTTCGGCTTGAAGCATCCGCGCGCATACGGCCAGATTGGGTGGCAACAGCAACAATAACACCGGGGGGCCGTTTTTTCATCCCCTGGCAAGTGGCGGACGTTCAAATGTGGCGTCCGCATGACACGGGTTCTGAAGTGGCAGCTCCAATCCAGCAGGGGCCGCGGAACCGACTTTGCCGGGCCGCAGGCGCAGCGGCCCCCTCGGGGGGCAGGAAGCTACACGAAGTGAGCGACCGTGGGGTTCTTGTCTTCACCAGCAGGGGCCGCGGAACCGGCTTTGCCGGGCCGCAGGCGCAGCGGCCCCCTCGGGGGGCAGGAAGCTACACGAAGTGAGCGACCGTGGGGGCTATCTCTTCTGATGGCAGGTGCAGTTGTCCCGGGCGTAGAGGCCCAGGTGATGCGCCCAGTCGCGCAGTGTGGCCCAGGCGCCGCCGGTGGCGACTTCCCAGGGCGTGAGGCCGAACATGCCCAGGCTGATCGACGGTTCCACCGACACCACGGAATGCCAGGTGCGCCTGGGAATGAACAGGGCATCGCCGGCTTCAACGCGGGCATGGTAGCCGTGGGCTTTTTCGAAGGACGCGAGTTCGCGGACTTGCTCGGGCAGGCGCGAGACGTTGATGTCGCTGAGCGTGGCGCCCCAGTCGTATTTGGCGGCCGGGCACATGTGCTGGCGCTGGTCGGGTGAAAAAAGGATGAATTCCTTGACGCCCTGGAGCTGCACAAACCAGTTGTGCGGGAAATCATTGTGCAGGCCGGTCACGGTATTGGCCGGGCCCATGAACACGTATTCCCAGGTCATGCGGCCGGGCCACAGGCTCTTGATGAGCAGGTCTTCGCGCAACTCGGGGTATTTCTCGAGGATGTCCCACTGCGCCAGGTACAGGGTCGTCGGCTTGAACGACTGCATGTGGGCCCAGTTCAGGTGAAAGCGCTCGCCGGGTTTGTAGCCGTCCCGCACCGGTTTGGGCAGCAGGCCGGCCATGGGGTCCGGCGTGCGCTGCGCCGCCTTGCCGAGTTCCCGCAGGTAGGGCGCGACCGGAAGAAAGGGGCGGCCCTTGGTCACGCCCTGTTCGACCAGGCCGTCGGTGAACTTGACCGGCACCTCGGCGCCCTTGCCGGCGCAGACGTCGGCGAGGAATTCAAACGACCATTTTTTCCAGGCCGGCCAGTGGTGGATGCCGCCCTTGACGAGCACGGGTTTGTCGAACGGTTGCGTGCGGCCAGCGCGCTTGAGTTCTTCCCAGGTGGTTTCCTCGATCCGCTCGAAGCTGGGGCCTTTTAGAGCATGTACCGGCGCATCGGTCACGCGTTCGGCCTCTATCGGCAGGGGCAGGGGATTGTGTGCGGGCATCAACATGGAAATTCTGGCCGGCGGACCGGCCTTTGTTGGAGTGTTGTGAAGCGGGCCGCGAATTCAGGGGGCGAGCAGCGCGTTGATCTTGAGCAGGTCGTCGGGTGTCAGCGTGCCGTTGGCCTGGCGCAGTTTCAGGTCGCCGAGCAGCACGTCGTAGCGCGCCTTGGCCAGGTCGCGTTTGGTCTGGAACAGCTGGCTTTGCGAATTGAGCACGTCGATGTTGATGCGCACGCCGACCTGGTAGCCCAGCCGGTTGGCGTCGAGCGCGCTCTGGCTGGACAGCTCGGCCGCTTCCAGTGCCTTGACCTGGCCCTGGCCGGACTGCACGCCGAAGTAGGCGGTGCGCGTGGCCTGGGCCACGGTGCGCCGCGCGCCTTCGAGGTCGCTCTTGGCCTTGTCGCGCAGCGACAGGGTTTCGCGCACGCGGTTTTGCGTGGCGAAGCCGGCGAACAGCGGCACGTTGAGCACCACGCCGACGGTAGTGGTGTTGGTGCGGAAGGCAAAAGGCGGGATGGTGGTCGCCGTGCCCGAGGGGTTGCGCGTGACGTTGTAGCTGGCCTGCGCGTCCAGCGTAGGCTTGTGGCCGGCTTCGGCCTTGTTCACTTCCAGTTCGGCGATCTCGACATTGCTTTGCGCCTGGCGGATGCTGGGATGCACCAGCTCGGATTGCTCGACCCAGGTGTTGACGTCGGCGGGCGTCACGACCGGCAGGCCGACGGGGGTGGCCAGGGGCTTGGGCTGGGTTTCGGTCTTGCCGACCAGGGTGTCGAGCGCGATTTTTTTGACGCGCAGGTCGTTCTCGGCGGCGAGCTCCTGGGCGATCACCAGGTCGTAGCGGGCCTGCGCTTCACGCGTGTCGGTGATGGTGGAGGTGCCGACCTCGAAGTTGCGCTTGGCCGACGCCAGCTGCTCGGCCACCGCGGCTTTCTGGGCGCGCACAAAGGTCAGGGTGTCCTGCGCGGCCAGCACGTCGAAGTAGGCCTGGCTGGTGCGCACGATCAGGTCCTGGTCGGCGCCCTGCAACTGGGCCTGGGCCAGTTCCACCTGACGGGAGGCCTGCTGGTAGGTGGCCCAGTTGGCCGGGCGGTACAGCGGCTGGGACAGGTTGAGCGCGGCGTTTTGCGTGTTGAAGCTGCGGTCTATCACCGGGGCGGTGTTTTCAAACGAGGTGCGCGACGCGCCGGCCGAAATGCCCGCCGTCGGCAGGATGCCGGCCTTGGCCTGGTCGGCCCTGGCGAGGTTGGCGTCGTATTGCAGCTTGGCCGACTGGTAAGAGGCGTCGAAGGCGCGGGCCGACTCATACAGCTCGACGAGACTCTGGGCGTGCGCCAGGGGCGCCATGGCCAGCAGTGCCACGGCGGCCGCAATCGACAAGGGCAACATCGCCGGGCGGGCCGGCGGTTTCTTGGGCGTGGTCATAAGGGTCCTGAAGAAATGGATGAATCGGCGGATGAAAAAAACGGCGGGGCTCAGTAAAGCGGCACGGAGCGGTCCACCTGCTGCGACCAGGCATTGATGCCGCCCTGCAGGTTGACGACTTCGGTGAAGCCGCTTTGCATCAGATAGTTGGCCACCTGCAGGCTGCGCATGCCGTGGTGGCACAGGCAGGCAATCGGCTGGCCGGCGCCGGCTTCCTGCAGCTCGGCCAGGCGCTGCGGTATTTCGCGCATCGGGATGTGGACCAGCCTGAAACCGTCTTCCTTGACCGAGGCCGTCTGCAGCTCCCAGGGCTCGCGCACGTCGAGCACCACGGGCAGGGCGGGCGCGCCGGCGCCGGCGTTGTCGCGCCAGGCACTGAAATCGGCGGGGTTGAGCTGGGGAATCATGAACGGTGCTTTCGGGCGTTGTTTCAGAAGCTGAAGACCGAGGGTTCGGGGAAGTTCAGCAGGCGCGGCGCGACGGTGTCCCAGGCCTGGGTGGTGCGCCAGGCGTCTTCGGCCACGCGCGTGACCAGGGTGGCGCGCATCATGGGTTCGAAACCGACGATGGCGCTCAGGCGGCCGCCGACCTTGAGCAGGGACAGCAGCGAAGCCGGCACCTCGGCGACGGAACCGCTCAGCACGATCACGTCAAAAGGGCCGCGCAGCGGGTCGTTGCCGGCGACAGCCTGCGCCAGCTTGGCGGCGCCGTCGCCGGTGCGCACTTCGGCGTTGTAGAGGCCGGCGCGCTGCAGGTTGTCGCGCGCGGTTTGCGCCAGCACGGGGTCGATTTCAAGCGTGATCACCTGCTGGGCGCGGTGCGCCAGCAGGGCGGCCATGTAACCGGAGCCGGCGCCGATCTCGAGCACTTTTTCGTGCTTCTGCACGGCCAGCTCCTGCAGGATGCGGGCTTCGACCTTGGGGGCCAGCATGCACTGGCTGGGGTTGGCCTGGGGCGGCAGCGGGATTTCCATATCGACAAAGGCCAGCGCCTTGTGGGCCGCCGGCACGAAGTCTTCGCGCTTGACCACGGCGAGCAGGGAGAGGATCTGGTTGTCCAGCACTTCCCAGGGGCGGATCTGCTGTTCAATCATGTTGAATCGGGCTTGTTCGTAGTTCATGGCGGGCCTGTGGTTTGGCGAATTTTGGGGGGAAAGAGGGGAAGAACGGGTGTTCACGAGATAAACCTTTGATTTTAGCGGCCGGCCATGACAGGTACGGGAGGGGCCGGCGGTGTTTCAGAGGGGTCAGCGGCCCGGGTTTTGCGGCCGAACTTGCGCTTGAACCATTGGCCCAGGTCGTCCAGGTAGCAGTAGGTCACGGGCACCACCACCAGCGTCAGCAGCGAGGAGGTGATCACGCCGCCGATGACGGCCTGGCCCATGGGGGCGCGCTGCTCCGAACCCTCGGTCAGGGCAAAGGCCAGCGGCACCATGCCGAAGATCATCGCCAGCGTGGTCATCAGGATGGGGCGCAGCCGGACCTTGGCGGCATGCAGCAGGGCTTCGCCGCGCTCCATGCCGGGCACGCGGTGGCCGTCCACGTCGAGCCGGTCGGCACGCATGCGGATGGCGAAATCGACCAGCAGGATGGCGTTCTTGGTGACCAGGCCCATCAGCATCACCACGCCGATGATGGAGAACATCGACAGCGTGGAGCGGAACAGCAGCAGCGCCAGCACCACGCCGATCAGGGTCAGCGGCAGCGAGGTCATCAGCGCCATGGGCTGCAGAAAGCTCTTGAACTGGCTGGCCAGGATCATGTAGATGAACAGGATGGCCATCACCAGGGCGGACACCGCGTAGCCGAAGGACTCGGCCATGTTCTTGGTGGAGCCGCTGAACTGGTAGCGGTAGCCGGGCGGGAAGCTGAAGTTGTCGAGCACGGCCTTGATGTCGTTGGAGACCTCGCCGGCCGATCGCTGGTAGACGTTGGCGTTGATGGAGACCTCGCGCGCCATGTCGCGCCGGTTGATCTGGTTGGGCCCGGTGGATTCCTTCACGGTCGCCACCTGGTTGAGCCGTATGACGCGAGAGGAGCCGTCGGCATTGCTGCCCATGGCGCTGCTCATGAAGGGCAGACGCTCCAGGTCTTGCGGGGCGGTGCGGGCGCCTGGCGCCAGGCGCACGTTGACGTCGTAGGTCTGGTCGTCGGGCGCGCGCCAGTTGCCCACCGTCTGGCCGGCCACCAGGGTGCGCAGGGAGGCGGCGATCTGCGAGACCGACAGGCCCAGGTCGGAAGCGGCGTCGCGCCGCACGTCGACCTCGATCACCGGCTTGTCGGCCTTGACGCTGGAGTCCAGGTCGACCAGGCCGGGGATGCCCCTGATTTTGTCGCTGACCGCGCGGGTGAGCCGTTCGAGTTCCTTGAGGTCGGTGCCTTGCAGGGAAAACTCCACCTGCTTGTTGCCGCCCACCGAGTCGAGCAGGCCGACGTGCGTCACCGTGATGCCGGGCACCTGCTTGAGCCGCTCGCGCAGCGCGCCCGACATCTCGTCGACGCTGCGCGTGCGCGCCTTGCGATCGATGAGGCGCACATAGAGGCTGGCGTACATCTTGCCCTGGGCATTGCCGGTGTTGAGGGTGGCCAGCGTGAATTTCACCTCCGGAAACTCGCGCACGATGGCCTCGACCTGGCGCGCCTTGGCCTCGGTGTTTTCCAGCGATGAGCCGACCGGCGTGTAGAAGTTCAGGGTGGTTTCCGAGAAGTCGGCCTTGGGCACGAACTCGGTGCCCAGCAGCGGCACCATGAAGATGCTGGTGACAAAGATCGCCACGGCCATCACCAGCGTCGCCAGCTTGTGGCCCAGCGACCAGCGCAGGATGCCCTGGTAGCTGCCGCTCAGGGATTCGGTGGCGCGGTCAAACCAGCCGGTGACGCGGCCTATGGTCTTGTCGTAGAAGGTGACGGGCGCGCCGCGCCGGCCGTGTGACGCGATGGCCGGGTCGTGCCAGATGCTGGAGAGCATGGGGTCCAGCGTGAAGCTCACGAACATCGAGATCAGCACCGCCGCCACGATGGTCACGCCGAATTCGTGGAAGAACTTGCCGATGATGCCGCCCATGAAACCGATGGGCAGGAACACGGCCACGATGGAGAAGGTGGTGGCCAGCACGGCCAGGCCGATTTCCTGGGTTCCGTCCATCGAGGCGCGGTAGGGGTCCTTGCCCATCTGCACGTGGCGCACGATGTTCTCGCGCACCACGATGGCGTCGTCGATCAGCAGGCCCACGCACAGCGACAGCGCCATCAGCGTGATCATGTTGATGGTGAAGCCGAACAGGTTCATGAATAAAAAGGTGCCGATGATGGAGATCGGCAGCGTCAGCCCGGTGATCACAGTGGAGCGCCAGGAGTTCAGGAACAGGAAGACGATGAGCACGGTGAGCAGCGCGCCTTCGATCAGCGTGCGGCGCACGTTCTCGACCGCCACGCGTATCGGGCGCGATCCGTCGCCGATGAGTTCCAGCCGCGCGCCGGGCGGCAGCAGTGGTTGCAGCTCGGCCACGGCCTTGTTCAGGCCGTCGACCACGGCAATGGTGTTTTCGTCCTGGGCTTTTTGCACCGTGAGCAGCAGGGTGCGCTGGCCGTTGTACAGCGCCATGCTGTCGAGTTCCTGCGCGCCGTCGGCGATGCGGGCCACCTGGTCGACGGTGACCGCCGCGGCCGTGCCGCCGGCCGCACCCTTGCGCGCCACGATGATCTTGCCGAAGTCTTCGGGCCGCTTCATGCGCGCGTCGATCTTGACGACGCGCTCCTGCTGCAGCGAACGGATGGCGCCTACCGGCAGGTCCTGGTTCTCGTTGCGCACGGCGTTGACCACCTGGTCGGCGCTGATGCCCAGCGATTCCATGGCCTGCGGATTCAGGTAGACGTTGATCTCGCGTTTGGTGCCGCCCACCAGCGTGACGGAGCCGGCGCCGCGCACGTTTTCCAGGCGCTTTTTCAAGACCTGGTCAGCCCAGTTGGTCAGTTCGACCGCATCCATGGCCTTGCCGCTGCCTGCCTGGGTCTGGGGCAGGACGGCCACAGACCAGATCGCGCGGCTGGCCGGGTCGAAGCGCAGCACGCGCGGTTCCTTGACCTCATCGCGGAAGTTGGGCCTGATGGCCGCGATTTTTTCGCGCACGTCTTCGGCCGCGCGGCGTCCGTCGATATAGAGCTGGAACTCCATGATGACGACGGACTGGCCTTCATAGCTGCGCGAGGTCAGCGCATTGATGCCGGCGATCGAGTTGACGCCTTCCTCGATCTTTTTGGTGACTTCGCTCTCGACGATTTCGGGCGAGGCGCCGGGGTATTCGGCGGTGATCACGACCACCGGGAAGTCGATGTTGGGGAACTGGTCGACCTGCATGCGCTGGTAGGAGAACAGGCCCAGCACCACGATGGCCAGCATGACCATGGTGGCGAACACGGGATTCTTGAGGCTGACCTGCGTGAACCACATGCGCGTGAAGCCTCAGGGCGCCGGTTTGGCGGGCGTGCTGGCGGGAGGCTGCGCGGAGCCGGCCGCGGACAGCTGCGTGAAGCGCACTTTGGTGCCTTCGCGCAGCGCGCCTATCTCGCCGCGAACGACGAGCGCGCCGTCTTCCAGGCCCTTCACCGCCACCACGGCATCGCCGCCGGCGGCGCCGCGTGTGCCCAGTTCGACGGGCTTGTGCACCACCACGCCGTTTTCAACGGCCTGCGCATAGGGCGCGGGCTTGTCGGTGCGCACGGCGCTGACGGGCAGCGACAGCAGCGAGGCGCGCGCCGTGCCCAGGGTGCCCTGGGCGAACAGGCCCTGGCGCAGCGGCGGGGCGCTGCCTTCGCCGGAGGCGCCGGGATTGTCTATGGTCAGGTAGGCCAGCACGCTGCGGCTGCCGGCCTGCGCGCTGGGGTTGATGCGCGCGACCACGGCCGTCACGGGCTGGCGGCTGCCTTCCACCTGCAACTGGGCGCTCTGGCCCACGCGTACTTCCATGGAGTCGGTGGCGCTCAGCGTGGCCTCAAGCTCGAGCCGGCTCAGGTCCACGATCTCCACGATTTTGGTGTCAATGCCCACGCGCTCACCGGGCTGCGCCAGGCGTTGCGAGACCTGGCCGGCGATCGGCGCCTTCAGCACCGTGTCGTCCAGCGATTTAGTGGCCACGTCGGTGGCGGCCAGCGCGGCCTTGTAGGTGGATTGCGCGGCGTTGAGGTTGGCCAGCGAAGTGTCCAGCGCGGTCTTGGAAATGAAACCCTGGTCGACCAGCGCCTTGTTGTTGTCGTACTGGCGCTGCACCACGTCGACCTGGGCCTTGGCGGACTCGGCCTGTTCACGGGCCTGGCGCACGCGCGACTGGTATTCGGCGGCGTCGATGCGCGCGATCACCTGGCCGGCCTTGACCACGTCGCCCTCGCGCACGGCCAGCCCCTGCAGCTCGCCGGCAACCCTGGCCTTGATGACGGCGGAGTTGACGGCCTTGAGCGAGCCCGAGACGGGCAGGCCCTGCACGACTTCGCGCACCTGGACCTTGACTACATCGGTGCCGGCGAGTTCTACCAGGCCCATGTCCCTGGTCGTGCTGCTGACGGCCAGCGCCTGCTGCTGGGCCTTGCGCGCGGCCAGCGCGCGCAGCACCCCACCCGCGATGAGCAGCACGATGAGCCCGGCGATCGCCCACTTGAGCCAGCGCTTCATGCTGCGGCTTTCCTGTGGGCCCGGACGGCGATGCCGGCCGGTGCGGAGATGCCGTTCAGGATGGTTTCCACCTGGAAGGCGATGTATTTTTGGGGGTCCAGCTCCGTGTCGCTGCTCAAACACACGCCGGCGGAGTGCCTGGACAGGATCAGGAAAATCATGGGCGCGATCACCAGGTAGACGGCGTAGTCCAGGTCCATGGGACGGAACTCGCCGCGGTCCATGCCGCGCTGCAGGACGGCGCGAATCAAGGCCTGGCCGGGCATGATGACTTCCTGCTGGTAAAAGGCCGCGATGTCGGGGAAGTTCTTGGCTTCGCTCATCATGAGCTTGGTCAGGCCCGAGGCGCGTGTCAGGCCCACGCGCTCCCACCAGCTGTTCATGCAGTAGGCCAGCAATTCGGGCGTGGTGCCTTCAAAGGCGTCCAGCTCGGCGCGCCATTCGGTGAAGCGGCCCGAGATGTTTTCACGCACCACGGCCTTGAACAGCTCTTCCTTGCTCTGGAAGTAGAGGAACAGCGTGCCCTTGGAGACGCCAGCGCGGGCGGCGACTTCCTCGGCGCGGGTCGCGGCAAAGCCTTTTTCGACAAAAAGGTCCAGCGCGGCCTCCAGCAGCTCGCCTGGGCGTGCTTCCTTGCGGCGCTCGCGTTTGGCGGCGACGGCCGTGGTGTCGCTGAAGAGTTTGGAAAGTGACATAGTTACTGACTGACTGGTTAGTAATATATCTGCTTACTTTCCGACCGTCAACCCAAACCGCCTAGGCTACACCGGGGTCGCTGGAGGACCTCGCCCTTCAAAGTAAACCCGCGGTAAAGCCGTTGCGGGTGCGACTTTGCGGCTACATGGGCCCCTGGGCGCAGGCTCACGCAGGCCGGCGGCGCCCGGTGGCCACCGGACAGCCCCCGCAAGGCCTGCCTGGCGACAAAAAGAAAAAGCGCTTCTTAATAGAAGGCCTGCAGCCCGGTCTGTGCACGGCCCAGGATCAAGGCATGCACATCGTGCGTGCCTTCATAGGTGTTGACGGTTTCCAGGTTGATCATGTGGCGGATCACATGGTATTCGTCATGGATGCCGTTGCCGCCGTGCATGTCGCGCGCCATGCGGGCGATGTCCAGTGACTTGCCGCAACTGTTGCGCTTGATCAGCGAAATCATTTCCGGCACGGCCTTGTCTTCATCCATCAGCCGGCCCACACGCAGGCAGGCCTGCAGGCCCAGCGTGATCTCGGTCTGCATGTCGGCGAGTTTTTTCTGGATCAGCTGGTTCTGCGCCAGCGGGCGGCCGAACTGCTGGCGGTCCAGGGTGTACTGGCGCGCGCGGAACCAACAATCTTCGGCCGCGCCCAAAGCACCCCAGGCGATGCCGTAGCGCGCCTTGTTGAGGCAGCCGAAAGGGCCCTTGAGGCCGCTGACGTTGGGTAGCAGGTTGGCTTCGGGCACGAACACGTCGTCCATCACGATTTCGCCGGTGATGGAGGCGCGCAAGCTCATCTTGCCTTCGATCTTGGGTGCCGAGAGGCCCTTCATGCCTTTTTCGAGCACAAAGCCGCGAATGCTTTCCTGGCCGCCGACCTTGCCGTCGGGATCTTCCAGCTTGGCCCAGACGACGAAGACGTCGGCGATGGGGCTGTTGGTGATCCACATCTTGGCGCCCTTGAGGATGAAGCCGCCGTCGACGGGCTTGGCGCGCGTCAGCATGCTGGCCGGGTCGGAGCCGTGGTTGGGTTCGGTCAGGCCGAAGCAGCCCACCCATTCGCCGGTGGCCAGCTTGGGCAGGTATTTCTGTTTTTGCGCTTCGCTGCCGTAGGCGTTGATGGGGTGCATGACCAGCGAGCTCTGCACGCTGATGGCGCTGCGGTAGCCGCTGTCCACGCGCTCGACTTCGCGTGCCACCAGGCCGTAACTCACGTAGTTGAGGCCGGCGCAGCCGTAGCCTTCAATCGTCGAGCCCAGGAAGCCCATGGCGCCCGCCTCATTCATGATCTCGCGGTCGAACTTCTCGTGGCGCGCCGCCATCAGTACGCGCGGCTGCAGCTTCTCCTGGCAAAAGGCGTGGGCGGCGTCGGCGATGGCGCGCTCGTCGTCGCTCAGTTGCTCCATGAAGAAAAACGGGTCCTGCCAGTTGAAGGTGGTTTTCATGGTCTGTGTCTCCGGAAAAGGGAAGGGGGCTTGGTTTGCAGTGTAGGGGCGCGGCCTGCGGTGCCGGCGGCCATGGGTGATTGTTTGACAAGCATGAATAGTTGTCTAATATCAATTATTGATTCAACGATATAAAAAACATATTCATGGAATTCCGCCACCTCCGCTATTTCCTGGTCCTGGCCGAAGAGCTGCACTTCGGCCGCGCGGCCCGGCGCCTGTCGATCTCGCAGCCGCCGCTGTCGCTGAACATCCAGCAGTTGGAAGCCTCCATAGGCGCGAAGCTGTTCACGCGCAGCAGCAAGTCCGTGCAGCTGACGGCCGCAGGCCAGGCCTTTGTGCCGGCGGCGCGCGCCCTGCTGGACCAGGCCGCGCAGGCGGCCGGCCATGCGCGCGACGTGGGCCAGGGCATGGCCGGCAGCCTGGCCATCGGTTTCTCGGGCACCATGCTGTACAGCGGCCTGCCCCGTATCCTGGAACGTTTCCAGGCTGAACACCCGCTGCTGCGCCTGACGCTGAAGGAGCTCAGCTCCAGTGAACAACTCATAGAACTGGCGCACGACAGGCTGGACCTGGGTTTTGTGCACACCACGCGTGTGCCGCCCGAGCTGTCGCAAATCCTGGTATCCAGCCAGGCCTTCATCTGCTGCCTGCCGGCCGGCCATGCGCTGGCCCGCAAGCGCTCGCTGTCTCTTTCGGCCCTGCAGGGTGATCCCTTTGCCGTGGTGTCGCGCGCGGTCTCACCCGACTACCACGAACGCATCCTGGCGATCTGCACCGAAGCCGGGTTTTACCCCGAGATGCGTTATGAACTGCGGCATTGGCTCAGCGTGGTCTCGCTGGTGTCGCAAGGCATGGGCGTGGCGCTGGTGCCGGCCGCGCTACGGCAGTCGGCCATGGCCGGCGCGGCCTTTGTGCCGCTGGATGCGGCCACCACGCCTTACGACACGCATTGCCTGTGGAAGACCGCGCGTGGCGGCCATGCGGCGCTGTCGGCGTTTGTGCAGGCAGTGCGCGCGATGGCGCCGGCGGCAAAGGACTGAAGCCCCCGCATCCGGCGTCCGGCGAAAGACCTTGGGAAAAGTATGTCCACCACTGGGGATTCAAAGCTGCCACCATCGGGCAGTTCATAGTCTTCAGTCTTCAGGAGAACGGCATCAACCCGTATATCTGGTGTGTGGTGGGTGCTCTCCTCGGCGGCGCCGCCTGCCTGTTCGCAGGCACCCGCGAAAAAATCCTCATCCTCGAAAACCTCGGTGTCGGCGTGTTTGGCGCCTACATAGGCGGTGACTTTGTGGCCGCCATACTCAGCCGTGGCAAGACCAACGATACGGTGTTCAGCATGGGTTCACTCGGCCTGGCTGTCGGCGGTGCTCTCGTCGCACTGGCCCTGCTGCGGCTGATGCAGCGCGCCGTCGGCCCCATGCAGCGCAGCAAGGCCGCGCGCCGCCGCGATTGAGCCCCTGCCCGGCAAGGGCAAGCGGGGCGAGCAGGGCAGGTGCGCGGCCCGCAGCGTAAGATTTCCGCTCGTTTCACGACCAACGTTTTTCAGCGGAGATTGCCATGTCCTCATCCCTTCAAACCATCACCCTGGGCGGCGGCTGCTTCTGGTGCACCGAGGCGGTGTACGTCAAGGTGCGCGGCGTGACCGACGTTGAGTCCGGCTACAGCAACGGCCAGGCCGCGCGGCCCAGCTATGAAGAAGTCTGCACCGGCCGCACCGGCAGCAACGAGGTGGTCAAGCTCACCTACGACCCGGCAGAGATCACGCTCAAGGAAATCCTCGAGATCTTTTTTGTGATCCACGACCCGACCAGCCTGAACCGCCAGGGCAATGACGCCGGCACGCAATACCGCAGCGGAATCTATTACTCAACGCCTGAGCAAAAAGAAGTGATCGACGGTTTCATCCGCGAAGTCAGCCAGGACAAAACCTTCGGCAAGCCCATCGTCACCGAAGTGCTGCCGGTCGAGAATTACTGGCCGGCCGAGGCCTATCACCAGGACTACTTCGAGAACAACCCCAACCAGGGTTACTGTGCCTTTGTGGTCGGCCCCAAGGTCGAGAAATTCCGCAAGACCTTTGCCTCGCGCGTGAAGGACTGATTGGCTCCTTCCCCCGCTGGGGGAAGGTTGGGATGGGGGCTGCCCGGTTCAGGCGCCTAGATGGGCTGCCAACTGGTCAAAGGTGCCGCCATAACCCTGGGCCATGGACGGATGCAAGTCCTCAAAATACCGGCGTTCCGCGGCGCTTTCGCCGAAGGGCCGGGCGCGCAATGACACGATGGTGCTGCCATCGCGCTCCGTGAAGCTCACCGAGTTTTCGATTTCCAGTGGGCAGTCCTCGCTGAAGGGCGCCCGCGCCATGCCGCAGTTTTCATTCGAGAACGAGTTGAGCCAGACCAGGCGTTCCTGCGCGGCGATTTCGCGGTAGTTGAAGCGCCCCCACATCGTGGGCGCATTCGGGAACTTCATGGCGTAGTGGAAAAAGCCGCCCGGCCTGAACTCAAAACGAAAGACCTCGATGGCGCAGCCCTTGGGGCCCCACCAGTGGCCGATCTGGGCAGCTTCGCTCCAGGCTTGCCAGACGCGCTCGCGCGGCGCCTTGAACACGCGGTCTATCAGGAAGGCCGGGCTACCGGCCTTGGTGTCGTCATTTGGAGGCATTTTTCTTTCCTTTCGATGGATTGGATGGATGGGGTGCACTGGCTGGTGTGGGGGCTGTCGATTGCAAAAACGCGTCCAGCCGTTCGAAGCTGTCTTCCCAGACATGGCGGTACAGCGCCATCCAGCTCGCGACTTCCTGCAGCGGCGCGGCTTCCAGGCGGCAGGGCCGGGTCTGGGCCGCGCGCCCGCGTGAAATCAGGCCGGCGCGTTCCAGCACTTTCAGGTGCTTGGAGATGGAAGGCTGGCTCATGTCAAAGGGGGCGGCCAATTCATTGACCGTGGCCTCGCCCGCGGCAAGCCGCGCGACGATGGCGCGGCGGGTCGGGTCGGCGAGCGCGGCGAAGGCCTTGTTCAGGGTGTCGGCGGAGGGTGTCATGTTCCTGCTTAGTTATATAGCTGTTTGGCTATATTAAGGCGGCTACACGGCGCTGTCAACCCGGCGCTCAGGGCGCCGGTCCGGCGTTCACACGCGCCGCTGAGCGAAGTAAAACCACTCCTGGCCGACCTCGCCGCGCGGGTTGGGAAACACCACAAAGCCGTCGGCCGGCGCGGTAATGGCTTCGCCGCCGTGCCGCGTGCCTATCGCTTCGCCGGCCTTGACCGCGTCAAAGCTGCGCCATTCGCGGGTGAAGCTGTCGCCCGCATGCTCGCGGTCTATGACGTCGACCAGGCGCAGGATTTCGCGCTCCATGGGGACCGGCGCGGCGGGCTGCGCCACAAGGCCCAGCAAACCCAGCGTCTGCAAGATCGCATAACGCGCCACCTGCACCGCCTGCGGGTCTTCATGCTGGCCGCATTCAAGTGTCACGCCGTAGCCGCCGCGTGAACGCATGTATTCCGTTGTGCCCACACCGTAGTTCGGGTCCGTCACCAGGCTTTGCGCGCGCGTGCCGCCGCTGGCTTCGGCCACCGCCGTGCGCCGCTTCACGCCGCGCGCATAAGTCTCCAGCCAGCCTTCGACGATGCGGTGCGGGCCGGTATGCAGGGCCAGCTGCATCTCTTCGGGCGCATGGGCAAATGGCTCGAGCGCGCCCTGGTTGTTCTGCGGGCCGATCATCACGAAGGGCGCGCCGCCGGTGTGGAAGGAATGCAAATCCAGCAGCACGTCGTGCGCATCGAGCAGCGGGCACAGCACGTTGGCGATGCGGTCTTCAAAATCCTGCGGGATCGCGCTGGGCGCCATGTTGCGATTCAGGTTGCGCTCGCCCATGCGCTGCTTGAGGCGGTAGGCCAGCGGGTTGGTCACCGGCACAAAGGTCACGGTCCCGCGTTCAATGCTGAGCGCACCGCCGTCGATTTCTTCGAGCAGCTGCGTGATGGCCCGCGTGCCGCAGGTCTCGTTGCCGTGCACGGCGCCGGTGACCAGCAGGCGCGGGCCCGGGGCCAGGCCGTGGTAGGTGTGGGCGCGCAGGTGGGTGGGGTGTTTGGGGGACATGGGGTATTACCGTGAAATGAGTATGAGGAGGGCGGATCTTCCGGCCTGATGCCGGGCCATGCCGCGTTCATATGACGTTATAGCGCAGGGCCGGGTTGGCGCCGCTGATCGACGGTATACATTAGCCTCAATCGTGGTCAAGCCCGCGATGCGGCACAAAGACCAGCGCAAGCCCCTCCCAACAAAAATCCCGTATGCACGCTGCCTGCAAAACCCTTTTCCTGGCGCTGCTCATCAGCCTGGTGCTTTTTGCCATTGCCTTCGGCACACCCGTGCTGAGCATGTTCACCTCGGCCAAAGTGCTGGAATGGGTAGGCTGTGTATCGGCCGGCTTTGACACACCGGCCATACGCTGCGGCTACGGCGGTGGTGGCGCCATCAGCGAACGCTTCGGTCCGCTTAGCTACTGGTTCACCACCCTGCTGGCGCCTTATTTCCTGGTCAAGCATTTCTGGGATGTGATGCTGGCCTGGCTGGCGCTGATCCTGCTGTTTGGCGGGCTGGCCACGGTCAGCGGCAACAGCAAGACTGCGCCGAAACGGCCTGCCGCATGGCCGGACACGCGCCCTGAAACCTGAGGGCATGTTTCGGCCTTCTTGCCTATGATGGATGCGTCGCTTGCAAAGACGGAGGCATCATGGACGCTGACCTTGAAAGCTTGTCGCGCGAACAGCTCATCGCTGAAGTGAAAAGATTGCGGCAGGGCATTCGCGAACACCGCGACAGCACCGGGCACGAGCTGTGCTGGCACCATCCCGCGCTGTGGTCGCTGCTGCCGGAGAAGTCGGACCCGCTTCCAGTGGTGCCCGACTGGCCGCAATTTTTGCAGGGCTGCCTGCGCTACCGCCAGTCGCTCGACGAACAATTGCCGCAGGCCCCCCGGAGCGACAAGCCCTACCGGGACTGACTTTACAAAGCCGGGCTGGAAACAGGCGCAATTGCGGTAATAATGCAACTCGATTGCGTTAATTGAAAATCCGTAGCCCTTCAGCGCTGCGCCCAACTTTCCTCCCATGACTGACCGCCCGGCCGACCCGATAGACACCCTGCTTTCCGCCCACGGACTGCGCCGCACGGCAGCGGCGCGGCTGGTGCTGGGCTGGCTGCTGGCGCACCCCGACACCAGCTACACCCATGCGCAGCTGCAGGCGGCGCTGGCGGACGATGCCGAGCTGGCGCTGGACCGCGTCACGCTGTACCGCTTGATAGACCGGCTCACGCAGGTGGGGCTTTTGCTGTGCCGCGTCGATGCCAAACGCGTGCGACGCTACCAGGCCATGCCCAGCAGCGTGCACGCGATCCCGCACTTTGAATGCCAGAGCTGCCACCGCGACAGCCCGCTGGACGGCGCGTTCTCGGGGGCCCTGAAAGCCAATGCCAATGACCTGGAGCGGGCCGCGCAGACCGCGCTGGAAGCGCTCAAGGCCCTGGGTTACCAGGGCACGAGCATGGACTTCGCGGTGCGAGGCGTCTGTGCCGACTGCGCGACGGCGGCGCCGGCCACGGCTTCTTCATGATCAGCACGCGCCAGCTTGTTTACCGCTACGCGGGCGGTGGCCCCGAACTGCGCTTCGAGGACGTGGACGTGGCCCAGGGCGGCGTGCTGCTGCTGCGCGGCGCTTCGGGCTCGGGCAAGTCGACCTGGCTGGCGCTGGCCGCCGGTTTGCTGGCGCCCACTGAGGGTGACATCACGGTGGCGGGGCAATCCCTGAAAGCCTTGGGCAAGGCCGCCAGCGATGCCTGGCGTGCTGCTACTGTCGGCTTTCTTCCGCAGAAATTGCATTTGAGCGCGGCGCTCACCGTGCATGGCAACCTGGCCATGGCGCAGTGGGCCGCGGGCCAGCCGGCCGATGAAAGCCGCATCAGCGAAGCGCTGGCCGCGTTGGATGTCCAGGCGCTGGCGCAGCGCAAGCCGGCGCAGCTCTCGGGCGGCCAGGCGCAGCGCGTGGCGCTGGCGCGCGCGGTGCTGCTCAAGCCGCGGGTAATCCTGGCCGACGAGCCCACGGCCAGCCTGGACGACGAGGCCGCGGCGGCTTCGCTGGACTTGCTGCGGGCCACGGCGCGGCAGCAGGGCGCGACGCTGGTGATCGCCACGCACGATGCGCGCGTGGCGGAGTTTTTCAGGGACGAAAAAGGCCTCAAGGCCTTGCAACTGGGGCGCCGCCAGCCATGAAGACGATTGTTTTCGCCTGGCGCTACCTGTGGTCGCGTCCACTGGCCGCGGCACTCAACCTGCTGCTGCTGACACTGGGCCTGGCGTCCATCACATTTTTGCTGCTGGTGGGCCACCAGATCAACCAGGCCTTTGACCGCGACCTGGCCGGCATCGACGTGGTGGTGGGCGCCAAGGGCAGCCCCATGCAGCTGATCCTTTCGGGCGTGTTCCACCTCGACGTGCCGACCGGCAATGTGCCCCTGGCCGCAGTGAAAGAACTCGAAAAACACCCGCAGGTCGCCAAGATCATTCCGATCAGCCTGGGCGACAGCTTTCGCGGCTTTCGCATCGTGGGCACCACGCCCGACTACATCAGCCACTACGAGGCGCAACTGACGCAGGGCACGCTGTGGGCCAAGCCCATGCAGGCGGTGATAGGCGCGCAGGTCGCGCGGCAGACCGGCCTCAAGGTGGGCGACAGCTTCACCGGCACGCACGGCCTGGGCGGCGGCGGTGAAGAGCACAAGCTGAGCCCCTATGTGGTGTCCGGCGTGCTGGCGCCAAGCCGCACGGTGCTGGACCGCCTGGTGCTGACGGCCACCGAATCGGTCTGGCAGGTGCACGAGACGGACACCGCACTGGACGACGACGACCGCAAGGTGCTGGAAGAAGACCGCGAAATCACGCTGGCGCTGATCCAGTACAAAACGCCGCTGGCGGCGGTGACCTTCCCGCGCTACATCAACAGCAGCACCGAGATGCAGGCCGCCGCGCCGGCGCTGGAGATCACGCGCCTGCTCAGCATGGTGGGCGTGGGCACCGACGTGCTGCGCGCGCTGGCCGGCGTGCTGCTGCTCACGGCCGGCCTGAGCGTGTTCATTGCGCTGTGGGGCGCGGTGCGCGAGCGCCGGGCCGACCTGGCGCTGCTGCGCATGCTGGGCGCGCCGCCGCGCAAGGTGGCCGGCCTGCTGCTGTGCGAGGCGCTGTGGCTGGCGCTGCTCGCCACCCTGCTGGGCGTGCTGGCGGGGCAGGGCCTGACGGCGCTGCTGGGCTGGGCGCTGCAGCTCGAAAAATCCGTGTTGATCGGCGCGATGTCGTGGCCGGTCGAACTGGTAAGCGTGCCGGTATTGGCCCTGGGGGTGGCGCTGGCGTCCGCGCTGCTGCCCGCCTGGGAGGCCTACCGGGTCAGTGTGTTTGAACTTCTCCAATCAAGGTAACTTTTATGCCAAGCCTTCGTTTCGCCCAGCAATTCCTCAAATTCTCGCCCGTCCTGGGCGGTGTGGCCGCGCTGGCCCTGAGCGCCACTTTTTCGCTGGCCCATGCGCAGCACAGCGACAAGGAAACCAAGGAAGACATCCAGCGCCACCGCGCCATGGCCGCTGCGCATGAAAACGCGGCCAAATGCCTGGAATCGGGTAAAAAGGACGAGGTCTGCGAAAAAGAACTGCAGGCCGCTTGCAAAGGGCTGGCCGTCGGCAAATACTGCGGCATGAAGCACGTTCACTGAGCCTGGCGCATCATCCAGGCCTGAACCGGCGCCACACCTCCAGGAGTCCCGCATGCATCACATCCTTCGCCATTGCCTGAGCCACGCTGCTGCGCTGGCCTGCGGCCTGTCCGTCACGGCTGCGGGCCTGCAGGCGCAGACTTTGTCTTCGCCGGTAGCGGGCGGCGCCAAGCCGGCTGCTGCTGCGGCGCCGGGTTTTGACCTGCCGGTGGGCCAAGGTGCGGGCGTGCATGGCGCCAACAGCCCGTTCCCGCCGCTGGCGGCCCGCACCGACGTGGTGCCCTGGTCGGTGCTGACGGCGGTGAAAACCAAAAACGAGAAGAACCGCATCCTGCCGGTTTTTACCCTGGACCAGATGGCGCTGAACCAGAAGACCCAGCGCATCCAGGGTTTCATGATGCCGCTGGACCCGGGCGAAAAACAAAAACATTTCCTGTTGTCGTCGGTGCCGCTGACCTGCGCCTTCTGCCTGCCCGGCGGACCGGAGAGCATGGTCGAGGTCAAGACCAAGACGCCGGTGAAATACAGCATGGAACCGGTGGTTGTGGAGGGGCGCTTCCTCGTCCTCAATGACGATTCCTACGGCCTCTATTACCGCATTACTGATGCCACCAGCGTCAAGTGAGCGCCGGGGGTTGAGTCGCGCCGGGACCCTGGTTTGGTTGCTGGCCGCCGCGCTTCTGCTTGCGCAGTTGCTGGGGGTGATGCATGGGGTGGTGCATGGCCCGCAGGCGCACATCCATTTGCATTCGAATGTGCATCACGACGGCCATCAGCATCAGCAGGAACACTCCGCGCTTGCGCATGCCGAAGAAGAAGGTGAGGGCGGCTGGCTGGCCTCGCTGTTTTCCTCGCATGACGGCGATTCGGACTGCCGCCTGTTCGACCAGGCCAGCCACGGCCAGGCGGCGCCTGCGTTTCCCCTGCTGAGTTTGCCGCTGGTGCTTTCCAGCGTGGCTTTTGACATCTCCCGCGGCGAAGCACTCGCCCGATGGGCGGCGCTGTTCGACGCGCGCGGCCCGCCTTTCACTCGCTGAATTCTCCCCTGCTTGTTTAGTGCCGGCCGCCAGGCCAGGCGCAGCTTTGCTCTTTTTGTTTTTCCCGATTCAGCGAGTCATCATGAAACCACCTTTTATCAGCCACGCGCTCTGCGTCGCGGCAACGCTCTCTTGCGGCCTGGCGAGTGCCCAGACCGCCTCGCCGGCGCCCGCGCCCAGTCTGAAAGAAATCACCGTCACCGGCAACCCGCTCGGTTCCACCGATTTGATCGTGCCCGCGGCGCAGTACTCGGGTGCCGGGCTGCTGTTGCGCGCCAAAACCACGCTGGGCGAAACCCTGGACGGGGTGCCCGGTGTGAGCAGCACCTACTTCGGCCCCAACGCGAGCCGCCCCATCATCCGCGGCCTGGACGGCGACCGCATCCGCATCCTGGGCAATGGCGGCGCGACGCTGGATGCTTCCAGCCTGAGCTATGACCACGCGGTGACGGCCGATCCCATCAGCATCGAGCGCGTCGAGGTGCTGCGCGGCCCTGGCGCCTTGCTCTACGGCGGCAGCGCTGTGGGCGGTGTGGTCAACGTCATCGACAACCGCATCCCGCGCGAGGCGCTGTTCGATGAAAAGGGCGGCGTGGGCGGCAAGGTCGACCTGGGCCTGGCCAGCGGCAACCGCGAGAAAAGCAGCGGCGTGCTGCTCGAAGGCGGCAACAATCGTTATGCCCTCCATGTGGACGTGTTCAACCGCGAAACCGGCGACGTGAAGGTGCCGACGGACCTGGCCTGCGGCAAGGGCGGCATCAATACCATCACCAACCGCATCTGCAACTCGGACAGCAAGGTGCGCGGCGGCGCGGCCGGCGGTTCGGTGTTTTTTGACCACGGCTACCTGGGCGCGTCGGTCAGCACCTATCGCAGCAACTACGGCACGGTGGCCGAAGACGACGTGACGATCGACATGAAGTCGAATCGCGTGGCGCTGGAAGGCGAGGTGCGCGACTTGGGCGGCTTTATCCGCAGCGTGAAGGGCCAGCTGAGCCAGACCGACTACCAGCACACCGAGTTTGAGGGCCCGAATCCCGGCACCGTGTTCAAGAACAAGGGCAGCGATGTGCGGCTGGAGGCGCGGCATGCGCGCATCGGCAACCTGGAGGGCCTGGTCGGCTTCCAGGCCGAGAACAACCGTTTCTCGGCCGACGGCGCGGAGGCTTTCGCACCCTACAGCAAGACTTCGCAGAACGCCATGTTCGCTTATGAAGAGTACGCCACGGGCTGGGGCAAACTCAGTTTTGGCGGGCGGCTGGAGTCGGTCAAGGTGGAGTCGCTGGGCAATCCGCAGGTGGCGCGTTTCGCACCGCTGACGCGCGACTTCACGCCACACAGCTATGCGCTGGGCGCCCTGTGGAATGCGGCGCCGGGCTGGCAACTGACCAGCAACCTGGCGTACACCGAACGCGCGCCCAAGGACTATGAGCTGTTCGCCCAGGGCCCCCACGTGGCGACCAAGGCCTGGGAAACAGGCGACCCGACCCTGGGCAAGGAAAAGTCGACCAGCCTGGACCTCGGCGCCAACTGGAAGTCGGGCGCCAACAGTTTTAGCGCCAACGCCTATGTGCACCGCTTCAAGAACTACATCGGGCTGCTGGCCACGGGTAACCAATACGGCCAGGAAGACGGTGCGCTGAACCCGGCCGACCTGGATGGCGATGGCGTGGACGACAGCAACCCGGACAACGGTCTGCTGCCGGAGTTCGCCTACACCGGCGTGCGCGCGCGATTCGTGGGCCTGGAAGCCAGCGGCAACATACGCCTGGTGGAAGGCGCGTCCAGCCTGGACCTGGCGCTGCGCGGCGACGTCGTTCGCGCCACCAACCTCGGCAACGGCCAGCCGCTGCCGCGCATCGCGCCGGCGCGCCTGGGCGCCAGCCTGATCTGGGCCAGCGGGCCCTGGGGCAGCAGCCTAGGCTTTGACCATTCGATGGCGCAGAACCGCGTGGCCGCCGGCCAGCGCGCCACTTCAGCTTATACGCTGTGGAACCTGGCGGCCACCTACCGCATGAAAGCCGGCGTCAGCAACATCCTCTGGTACGCCAGGGTGGACAACCTGACCAACCAGCTGGCCTACAGCGCGGCCTCGGTGCTGACGACCACCGCATTCCCCAAGGCGCCGCTGCCGGGGCGCAGCCTGAAAGTGGGAATGCAGCTGGCGTTCTAGGCCGCCACCGGGAGCAGGGGGCTAGCTATGGCGCAGTGGTTCGCAAGCTAAGATTGCGCCAATGAACCAGCTTGTCTTTGAGTCCCTGTTCCCGGTTGTGCTGTTGATTGCCGCGGGTTTTTTCGCCGGCCGGGCACAGTGGATCAGGGCGAATGCCATCAAGGACCTTTCGAACCTGATCTTCCTGCTACTCACGCCGGCCCTGCTGTTTCGCACCATGAGCCGGGTGCGCATCGAGCAGCTTGATTTCAAGCCGGTGCTGGCCTACTTCCTGGCGGTCATCGTGCTCTTTGGCGGCACCCTGCTGGTGCAGGGTTTCAACCGCCGCGCCGCCGTGCTGGCGCTAGCCAACACCTTTTCCAACACCGTCATGATCGGCATCGCGCTGATAGGCTTGATGTACGGGCCCCAGGGCCTGGTGACGCTGTTCACGCTGGTCTCGGTGCATTCGCTGGTGCTGCTGACCAGCGCCACCGTGGTGCTGGAGCTTGCGGTGGCGCATGAACAAAAACTCGGCACCACCGATGAAGTGACGAGCGCGCCGCGGCACCCGGTGGCCACCGTGATGATGGCCGTGAAAAACGCGCTGCTGCACCCGGTGCCGCTGCCCATCATCGCCGGCCTGCTGTTCGCGCAGACCGGTTTCACGATTCCCGCCGTCGTCGACAAACCCCTGGAACTGCTGGCCACCGCCTTCGGCCCGCTGGCGCTGGTGCTGGTCGGCGTGACGCTGGCCAACACGCGTGTGGGTGAGCACTGGCGCCAGGCGCTGGCCCTGGCCGGGGTGAAGAATTTGCTGCACCCGCTGCTGGTGTTCGGCCTTTGCCGGCTGCTGGGCGTGAGCGGCGTGCCGATGGCGGTGATGGTGGTGGCTTCGGCCCTGCCGATCGGCGCCAACGTGTTTTTGTTTTCCCAGCGCTACAAGGTCGCTGAAGAGCTGATCACCGCCAGCGTGGTGGTCTCCACCGCGCTGGCCCTGGTGACGCTGACCGTGGTGCTGATCCTGGTCGGCCATTTCGGCTGACGCCTAATCCGGAGTCCTTTTGATGCAATTCCTCCAGTCATTGCCGGTGTCGGCGCAGACCATAGGCCTGCTGCTGCTGTCCAACGTGTTTATGACCTTCGCCTGGTACGGCCACCTGAAGAACCTCGCGACCTCGCCCTGGTACGTCGCCGCGCTGATCAGCTGGGGCATCGCCTTGTTTGAATACCTGCTGCAGGTGCCCGGCAACCGCATAGGCTTCACCCAGTTCAGCGTGGGCCAGCTCAAGATCATGCAGGAGGTCATCACGCTGAGCGTGTTCGTGCCCTTCGCGGTGTTCTACCTGAACGAGCCGCTCAAGCTTGATTACCTGTGGGCGGCGCTGTGCATGGTGGGTGCGGTCTACTTTATCTTCCGCTCCGCCTGAAATTCGGTTTTGTCTTCGGCTGTTTGGTATTCCGTCCCTACCCCTTGTGGATGCGCCGAGGAGCGCAGGTCCAGACGGATCAGGGATCGCGTTGTTTGAGCCGAAGGCGAGTTTAGCGAGACCCCGTCTGGACCGAGCACCGCAGGTTGCCCGTAGCGAAGCGTAGGGACGCAGCAACCAGGGTCGCCTTTTCTTTGGTGACTTTCTTTTGGCGAAGCAAAAGAAAGTTACTTGCCGCCGGGCAACCCCGGCCAGCAAGCCCAAGCAGAAAACCCACCGCCAGCCCCCAAACCGCCCCGAAATCCGAGACGGTTAAACTCCCGGCAGTCACAAAAACGTCATACTTTTGACATATTTCCTGAGGAAACAACATGCTGTTTGGCAAATTGCTGCCGCGTGAAGGCAATTTTTTCGAGATGTTCAACCAGCATGCAGAACGCATCGTGGAGGCGGCCCACGCTTTTTCGAAGCTGGTCGCCAATTACAGCGACGTGGAAAAGCGCGAAGCCTTCAACCGTGAAGTCGACCACGCCGAACGCGCCGCCGACCGCATCACGCATGAAGTCAACCGCGCACTGCACAAGACTTTCATCACGCCCATCGACCGCGAGCAGATCCACAAGCTCATCAACACCATGGACGATGTCGCCGACCTGATCCAGGATTCGGCCGAAACCATGGCGCTGTATGACGTGCGCCACATGACAGAGGACATCGTGCGGCTGACCGACCTCAGCGTCAAATGCTGCGAACGCCTGCAGGACGCCGTGGCGCTGATCGAAAAAGTCAGCGACGCCGCGACGGCCGAGGCCGCGCTCAAGACCTGCGAGGAAATCGACAAGCTCGAATCCGACGCCGACCGCGTGATGCGCTCGGCCATGAGCCGGCTGTTCCGCGAAGAGCCCGACGTGCGCGAAGTCATCAAGCTCAAGGCGGTGTACGAACTGCTCGAAACCATCACCGACAAGTGCGAGGACGTGGCCAACCTGATCGAGGGCATCGTCCTCGAGAACTCCTGAACCCGGGCGCCTGAATCATGCAAACCGTACAGGCCGCCCTGTGGGTGGTGTTCCTGCTGGTCTTCCTGGCCATCGCCTTCGACTTCATGAACGGCTTTCATGATGCCGCCAATTCCATCGCCACGGTGGTGTCGACGGGCGTGCTCAAGCCGGGGCAGGCGGTGCTGTTCGCCGCCTTCTTCAACTTCCTCGCGTATTTCATCTTTCACCTGAGCGTGGCGGCGACCATAGGCAAGGGCATCGTGATGCCGGGCGTGGTCGACACCCACGTGGTGTTCGGCGCGCTGATGGGCGCCATCACCTGGAACATCGTCACCTGGTTCTACGGCATTCCCAGCAGTTCCTCGCATGCGCTGATAGGCGGCATCGTGGGGGCCGTGATCGCCAAGGCAGGTGCCAGTGCGCTGATCGCATCGGGCGTGTTCAAAGTGGTGGCCTTTATTTTCGTGTCGCCCTTGCTGGGCTTTTTGCTGGGTTCGCTGATGATGGTGGCAGTGGCCTGGCTGTTCCGCCGCTCGACGCCGTCGCGGGCCGACCGCTGGTTCCGCCGGCTGCAACTGGTGTCCGCGGGCGCCTACAGCCTGGGCCATGGCGGCAATGACGCGCAGAAAACCGCCGGCATCATCTGGCTGCTGCTGATCGCCGCGACCACCAGCAACGTGCAGGGCTTGCCGGTCTGGATGATGGCAACCACCGAGCACCTGCCGATCTGGGTGGTCATCGTCTGCTACATCGCCATCGGTTTCGGCACCATGTTCGGCGGCTGGCGCATCGTGAAAACCATGGGCCAGAAGATCACCAAGCTCAAGCCCGTTGGCGGCTTTTGCGCCGAAACCGGCGGCGCGCTGACGCTGTTCCTGGCAACCGCGCTGGGCATTCCCGTTTCCACCACGCACACCATTACCGGCGCCATCGTCGGCGTGGGCTCCACGCAGCGCGCCTCGGCGGTGCGCTGGGGCGTGGCCGGCAACATCGTCTGGGCCTGGATTTTCACCATCCCCGCCTCGGCCTTCGTGGCGGCGATCGCCTACTGGGTCAGCCTGCAGGTGTTCTGATCACTGGGATATTTTCTTCGCTTCTTCAACTTGATATTCGAAGTAGCGCTGGAAGCTGAACACGATGCTGGACATCAGTGAAATCGTGCCGAACAGCAGTGCGAACACCACCGCGCCTATGGTCAGCCAGTTGGTGTTGCCTGCCTGGGTGGCCGGTGTGCCGGCGTTGTGCAGCGCATTCCACTTTTCCGTCGGCATCAGGCCGTAGTAAATCGCGGTCAGGGCCGTGCCGGCCAGGGTGAAGCCCAGCAGGGGAATCAGCACCCAGGCGAGGTGGTCGTCCTGGCCGTATTGCCGCACGCGCTCCACGCCCCACCAGCCCAGCGCGGCGGCGATGGGGTGCAACCAGGCCCAGACGTCGCCCAGGCCGAACAGGTAAAGGCGGTGCACGCCGAGCTGGCCGGCGATGAAGGCCAGCCAGGCGGCCAGGGTTTTGTTTTTGGGGGCTTTGGGAGAGGAAGAGACGGTCTGCATGCGGCGATTATGCGGCGGGCTGCTCGGGCGGCGGCTGCGTGTCGCCTGCGCCCAGGGTCTTTTCCATGATGACGATGTCGCGCCAGGCGCCGAATTTCCAGCCGCAGGAGCGGACCGTGCCGACTTCGGTGAAGCCGAGCGAGCGGTGTACGCCGACCGAGCCGGCATTGGCCGAGTCGCCTATCACCGCCATGGCCTTGCGTATGCCCGCAGCTTCAAAGCGCGCCAGTAGTTCGGCCAGCAGGGCGCGGCCCAGGCCCTTGCGGTGCTGGTCGGGGGCCAGGTAAATGGAGTCTTCCACCGAGAACCGGTAGGCCGGGCGCGGCTTGAACCAGTTGCCGTAGGCGAAACCGGCGACCTGGCCGTCCTGCTCGGCGACCAGGTAGGGCAGGCCTTTGGACAGCACGTCGGCACGGCGGGTGGCCATATCGGCGACGCTGGGCGGTTCGGTTTCAAAGGTTCCCGTGCCGTGCAGCACGTGGTGGCCGTAAATGGCGGTAATGGCGGGAATGTCTTCGTCGCGGCTGGGGCGTATGAGGGGCATGGAGGAGGGCGCGCAGGGCGGTTGGAGGCTGCGAAAGGCAGGGAAGAAGAGCGAATTTCCGGGAAAACCGTCCGGCAGGCTATAATCTCAGGCTTTGCAGCAATTCGCTGGCCGGGTGGCCATGTCGTGTGTCTCAAGCGCTGCAGAACATTGGGGTATCTACTTTACCGGTAAGCCCCACCACCCGAAGGATAAATCATGGTCGTCATTCGACTTGCACGCGGCGGTTCCAAGCACCGTCCTTTTTTCAATATCGTTGTGGCTGACAAACGCGTTCGCCGCGACGGCCGTTTCATCGAGCGCATCGGTTTTTACAACCCGATCGCCAAAGGTGGCGAAGAGAGCCTGCGCATTGCGCAAGACCGCCTGACCCACTGGATCGGTGTCGGCGCACAGCCGTCCCCGACCGTGGAACGCCTGGTCAAGCAAGGCGCCGCCAAGGCCGCCTGATCTCCAGAAACTTATTCAAGTTTCGATGCAGCCCGGCCTCTCGCCGTCCGCGGGCTTGACACCCTCAAGCCTGCCGGACGACGCCATCGAAGTCGGGCGCATCCTGGATGCCTGGGGCGTCAAGGGCTGGGTGAAAATCCTGCCGCACAGCACCGATCCAGAAGCGCTTTTCGCGGCCAAATCCTGGTTTTTGCAGGCGCCTGACGCCAAATTCCGCCCGGGTTTCACCTTGTTTTCCGGCACCGTCACGCTCAGCGTGGACGAGGCCAAAGTCCATTCCGATTCTGTTGTCGCCAAATTCACCGGCCTGGACGACCGCAATGCCGCCGAGGCCTTGCGCGGCGCCCGCATCTTTTTGCCGCGCAGCAGCTTTCCCGCCGCCTCCAAGGACGAGTATTACTGGGTCGACCTGATCGGCCTGAAAGTGGTTAACCGCGAAGGTGTTGACCTGGGGCTGGTACGCGATCTGATGGCCACCGGCCCGCATTCCGTGCTCTGCGTGGAATACACCGCCCAGCAGGAAGACGGCAGCAGCGCCACCGCCGAACGCATGATTCCCTTTGTCTCGGTCTACGTCGACGCCGTCGACATCGCCGGGAAGCTCATCACCGTGGACTGGCAGCCCGACTACTGAGGCCTGCCGCTTTCCGGGGTCTCTTTCGGGGCCTTTCCCGTCCCATTTCCCCTCAGCGCCCGGCTCGCGCAAAATAGCCTTTCCATGCGCTTTGACGTCATCACCCTGTTTCCCGAACTCTTCGCGCCTTTCCTGGCCAGCGGCGTCACCCGCCGTGCTTATGAATCGGGCCTGGTCGAAGTCAAGCTCTGGAACCCCCGCGAATATGCCGACGGCAATTACCGCCGGGTGGACGACCGGCCATTTGGCGGCGGCCCCGGCATGGTGATGATGGCCGAGCCGCTCGCGCTGTGCCTGCAAGCCATCCACGCCGACCGCGCCGCCGGCGGTGCGCCCAAGGTGCCCACGGTGCTGTTTTCGCCCATAGGCAAGGTGCTCGACCATGCCAGTGTTGAAAGCTGGTCGGCCGGCGCCGGTGCGGTGCTGGTTTGCGGCCGTTACGAGGGGCTGGACCAACGTTTCATCCAGACCCACGTCGACCTGCAGATCAGCCTGGGCGACTTCGTGCTGTCGGGCGGCGAGATCGCCGCCATGGCCTTGCTGGACGCGGTGGCCCGGCTGCAGCCCGGCGTACTCAACGATGAGGGTAGCCACCAGTTCGACAGTTTCAACCCGGCGCTCGACGGACTGCTGGATTGCCCGCACTACACGCGGCCCGAAAGCTGGCGCGGCCAGCCGGTGCCGGCCACGCTGATGTCCGGAAACCACGCCCACATCGAGCGCTGGCGGCGCGAGCGGCGGCTGGCTTTGACGCAACACGAACGCCCCGAATTGGTGCAAAAAGCGCGGGAACGTGGCCATTTGAGCGAAAGCGACGAGGCTTTTCTGGCCGATCTGGTCGAAAACCCGGACAAGGACGCTTGAGCAAAGCCCTGGCTTGCTATAATCAAAGGCTTTTCGATCCTCTGGCGGCCACTGCAACCATCTGAACCATCTTCGGATGAATCCATGGATTTGCGGTCTTTAGCGTAGCGCGTGCATGAACGAAAAAGTTAGATGGAAAAATCATGAATCTGATCCAGACCCTCGAGCAGGAAGAAATTTCCCGCCTCAACAAAACCATTCCCGCTTACGCACCTGGCGACACCGTCATTGTCAGTGTGAACGTGGTTGAAGGCACCCGCAAGCGTGTGCAGGCTTTTGAAGGCGTGGTGATTGCCAAGCGCAATCGCGGCCTCAATTCCAGCTTCATCGTCCGCAAGATCTCCAATGGCGAAGGCGTCGAACGCACCTTCCAGGTGTACAGCCCGCTGATCGCCAAGATTGAAGTCAAGCGCCGCGGTGATGTGCGCCGTGCCAAGCTGTACTACCTGCGCAGCCGCAGCGGCAAATCCGCACGTATCAAGGAAAAGCTGGGCGCCAAGGCTGCGTAAAAGCAGCGTGGCCCCTGAAAAAGCCGCTCTCAATGAGCGGCTTTTTTGTGCCTGTTACGCTGTGCTCCTCTTCCTCTTCTCATGAACTCCTCCAAGCCGCTGCCCAAGTTTGACCCCCGCAGCATCCCGGTGCTGGGCATTGACGACCACCTGGCCGGCGTGCCGCTGGAGCGGCTGTCGGCGCAGGCCTTGCGCGAGCGCTTCCGGCATCCACCGGTCTGGACGCCCGAACACAGCGTTGAGAAAAAATTCACCGACCGCACGCCGGCGCTGGCGGCCGTGCTGGTGCCGCTGGTCATGCGCGACGAGTTGACGCTGTTGCTGACCGAGCGCACCACCAACCTCTCCACGCATTCCGGCCAGGTGGCCCTGCCGGGCGGCCGCACCGACGACACCGACCGCGACGCGGTGGACACCGCCTTGCGCGAAGCCCACGAGGAAATCGGCCTGCCGCGCGATCACGTGGAGGTGCTGGGAACCTTGCCCACCTACGTCACCGGCACGGCCTTCATCATCACGCCCGTGGTGGCACTGGTGAAACCCGGCTTCGCGCTGCAACCCAATCCGGGTGAAGTCGCCGACGTGTTCGAGGTGCCGTTAGGCTACCTGATGAACCCCGCCCACCATCGCCGCCACGAGTTCGAATTCGACGGCGTCATCCGGCAGTGGCTGTCCATGCCTTACTCCGATCCTTCCGGCGAGAGCGACATCAGCGAAGCCCGCGAGCGCTATATCTGGGGCGCGACGGCCGGCATGCTGCGCAATCTGTATCGTTTTCTGATTGCTTGAGCGTTGCTGGGGGCGGGTTTTAGGCCAGCAGGGGCCGCGGGACTGGCTTCGCCAGACCGCAGGCGCAGCGGCCCCCTCGGGGGGCAGCGACCCACACGCAGTGGGGGAGCGTGGGGGCCAAGTTATGATTCCAGCATGAGCTTTTTTGCCGTTTTGTTTGCACTCATCATCGAACAGGCCCGGCCACTGGCCCGTGGCAACTGGATCCATGCAGGCTTTCGCGGCTGGGCGCGCTGGACCAACCGCAGCCTGGACGCCGGCAAACCCCACCACGGCTGGATCGCCTGGACGGTCGCCGTCATGGTGCCGGCGCTGGTCACCATGCTGATCCACTGGCTGCTCTGGAATATCAACATCGTGCTGGCTTTTGCCTGGAGCGTGGCGATCCTGTACGTCACGCTGGGCTTTCGGCAGTTCAGCCACTACTTCACCGACATCCGCGACGCGCTGGACGACGGCGATGAGGCCACGGCGCGCGAACTGCTGGCCCAATGGCGCCAGGTGGATGCCAGCGAACTGCCACGCAGTGAAATCGTTCGCCACGTTATCGAGTATTCGGTGCTGGCCGCGCATCGGCACGTCTTCGGCGTGTTGGGCTGGTTCTCGGTTCTGGCCGCGCTGGGCCTGGGGCCGGCGGGCGCGGTGCTGTATCGCATGAGCGAATTCGTCTCGCGCTACTGGGCCTACAAACGCAAAACCGCCGCCGCGGCGGGCGAGGGCGCCAGCATGGCGCTGCAGCTGGCCGCCAGCCGCGCCTGGGGCGTGATCGACTATGTGCCGGCGCGTGTGACCTCGTTGGGGTTCGCGGTCGTCGGCAGTTTTGAGGACGCCATCGACGCCTGGCGCACCTATACGCAGCGCCTCCCGGCGAATGTGCCTTCGGCTTCCGAGAACCGCAATGACGGCATCATCCTGGCCGCCACCTCCGGCGCCGTCAACGTGCGCCTGGGCGGTGAGGCGCTCAAGACCACCTTCTCACCGGACAGCTCCCAAGGCTTCCAGGCCGGCGGGCTTGATGCGGAAGACGGCATCGCCACTGAGGCCACGCCGGGCCGCGAGCCTGAAGTCGCGCACCTGCGCAGCATCGTGGGGTTGGTGTGGCGCTCCGTGGTGCTCTGGATGGTGCTGCTGGCCTTGCTCACCTTGGCCCGCCTGCTCGGTTGAGCGGCACGCCGCCCCAACGCTTCCCTCAATAACGGCTCTGCGAGAGCTCCGCGAACAGCTCGCTGTACAGTCGATAGCGGTTGGCGCTGATACTGCTCATGTGGTCGGTCGCATTGACCTCGGCAATCACGCCGCAGCCCGGTTCATGCAGGTGCGTGCAGTTGTAGAACTTGCAGTCCTGGGCGTGGATCTTCAGGTCCGGCATGTAGCCGGCCAGGCGCATGGGCTCGATGTGGTGCAGGCCGAATTCCTGGAAGCCCGGCGAATCGATCAGTGCCGTGGCCCGCGTGTTTCCGTCGCCGGTGTCCACCCAATACAGCGTGGTGCTGGTGGTGGTGTGCTTGCCTGAGTTGAGGGCCTGCGAGATTTCGGCGGTCAGCACGCGTGCCCCGGGCACCAGCAGGTTGGTCAGGCTGCTTTTGCCGGCGCCCGAGGGCCCCAGCACCAGGGTTTTTTTGCCGCGCAGCAGTTCGACCAGCTCCTGCAATTCCGCGGCCTGGGTGTTCGCCGGCCTGCAGCCTTCCGCTTTGGGCTTGATCGCGAGCGAGAGCATGCGGTAGCCCATGGTCCGGTAGGGGGCCAGCTTGGCCCATGCGCGCGTGAAGGGCTCACCCAGGTCGCTTTTGTTCAGCGCGATGACGGGCGTGATGCCTTCGGCCTCGGCGGCGATCAGGGCGCGGGTCAACTGGCTTTCCGAGAATTCGGGCTCGGCGGCGATCAGGATGAGAACCTGGTCCAGGTTGGCCGCGAAGGACTTGGTCCGCATCTCGTCCTGCCGATAAAACAGGTTGCGGCGCTCCTCGATTTTTTCGATGGTGCCCTCGTCTTCCGAAGGCAGCCAGCAGATGCGGTCGCCGACCACGGCCTGGCTTTTTTTGCCGCGCGGGTGGCAGATCAGGCGCTCGCCGGCCTCGGTTTCTACCAGCACGTGACGGCCGAAGCCGGCAACCACCAGCCCCGGCTGCGTGCCCGCCATGGGGGCAGCGGCGGGGCGCGACGGTTTGCTCAAGCCAGCAGGGCGTCTACCTTCGACGCGCAGAAGAAGTCGCTGACGGAAACGCCGTCCACATCATGCGTGTTGAAGCGCACCGTGCATTTGCCGTAGCTCACCGCGAGGTCTGGATGGTGGTCCTCGGCATTGGCGATGAAGGCCAGCGCGTTCACGAAGGCGATGGTCTCGTAATAGTTTTTGAAGCTATAGGTTTTTTCCAGGGAGCCGTCGATCAGGCGCCAGCCCAGGGCTTGCTCGCCGTTGAGTTTGCTCAGCTGCGTGACGATTTCGGTGGCGCTCAGGGCCCGGCGGTTCTGGTGAATGGGGTTGCTCATGTCGCGGCGCTTTCAAGGGAGGGGGTCATGCGGCCCAGCCGCTCGGAAGCTGGCGGGTGTGAGTAATAGAACTTCACGAACACCGGGTCGGGCGTCAATGTGCTGGCATTGTCCTGGTAGAGCTTGAGCAGCGCGCTCTGCAAGTCCTTGCCGTCGGTCTGGGCGACGGCATAGGCGTCGGCCTCGAACTCGTGCTTGCGCGAGAACTGGGCGAATAGCGGCGAGATAAAAAAGCTGAAGAGCGGCACCACCAGCAAAAACAGCAGCAGGGCCAGCGCGTCGTTGGCGCCATTCAGGTTGGGCCGCACGCCCAGGCCCGTGTAAAACCACACCTGCGACGACAGCCAGCCCAGCAGCGCGAAGCCTGCCAGGCTCATGGCGAACATGGAGACGATGCGCTTGATGATGTGTTTGTGCTTGAAGTGCCCTAGCTCATGGGCCAATACGGCATCGACCTCGCCGGGGTTCAGCTGCTTGAGCAGGGTGTCGTAAAACACCACGCGCTTGGCCGCGCCGAAACCGGTGAAGTAAGCGTTGGCATGCGCGGAGCGCTTGCTGCCGTCCATGACGAACAGTCCTTTGGCCGCGAAGCCGCAGCGCTGCATCAGGGCCGTCACGCGCGCCTTCAGCGCTTCATCTTCGAGCGGCTTGAACTTGTTGAACATGGGCGCGATGACGGTGGGATAGAGCACCAGCACCAGCAGGTTGAAGCCCATCCAGGCACCCCAGGCCCAGAGCCACCAGAGGCGGCCCGCGCTGCCCATCAGCCACAGGATCAGCGCCACGATGGGCAGGCCTATGACCAGGCCCACCAGCGTGGATTTCACGAGGTCGGCCAGCCAGAGCTTGAACGTCATCTTGTTGAAGCCGAAACGCTCCTCGATGCGGAAGGTGCTGTACAGCGTGAAGGGCAAATCCAGCACACCGCTGATCAGGCCGAAGGCGCCCAGCAGGGCCAGTTGGGGAAGCAGGGTGCCGTAAGCGCCCAGGCTGGAGCCCGCCAGCGCCTGGTTCAGCGCGTCTATACCGCCCAACAGGGTCCAGCCCAGCAGTACGGCGGCGCCAAACGCCATCTCCAGCATGCCGAAGCGGGCCTTGGCGATGGTGTAGTCGGCTGCCTTCTGGTGCGCTTCAAGCGAGATGGTGCCGGCAAATGCCGCGGGCACGGCGCCGCGGTGGCGCGCCACGTGGCGGATCTGCCGCGAAGCCAGGTAGAACTTGGCCAGCAGGCCCAGCACCAGCACGGCCGAGAACACCCCGGTGAAAACAAGCGAATAGTCGGTCATAGCGGGCAGTTTAGGCGATCAGCGAGAATCGGAGCATGCCCGAAATTGAAACCACACTCAAAAAATCAGACCAGAACCTCGTCTGGCTGGACTGCGAAATGACCGGGCTGGACCCGGAAAAAGAACGCATTATTGAAATCGCCGTGATCGTCACCGGCCCGCAGCTCACGCCGCGCATTGAGGGCCCGGTCCTGGCGATCCACCAGACCGACGAATTGCTGGACCAGATGGACAGCTGGAACAAGGGCACGCACGGGCGCAGCGGCCTGATCGACAAGGTCAAGGCCAGCACGGTGAGCGAGGCGGATGCCGAGGCGCAACTGCTGGCCTTTCTGGCGCAATATGTGCCCAAGGGAGTCTCGCCCCTGTGCGGCAACACCATCAGCCAGGACAGGCGCTTCCTGGTCAAGTACATGCCCAAGCTGGAGGCCTTTCTGCATTACCGCAACGTTGACGTCAGCACCTTCAAGGAATTGGCCAAACGCTGGCGGCCGGAGGTCTACAGCGCTTTCAAGAAGCGCCAAAGCCATACGGCGCTGGCCGACGTGCACGAATCCATCGACGAACTAGAGCATTATCGGGAACACTTCCTGAAGTGATTTCCCCGGGGGTTTGCGTTTTCTTGAGGCTGGGATTGCCCGCGATGCTCCTGAAACGAGAGCACGTGCAAGCGCAAATGCCACAGAAACAAGATGAGACTGGTAGAAACCCGTAAAGCGCGCTATAATCGTGGGCTTGCAGTTGCACTGGGTGCGCTGCATTTGTACATCTACCTCACACTTTTGGACTCCACAACGGAGTCACCGCTTCGGGTACAGCACCAACATCCTTGTTGATCGCTCGCTACCCAAGCTGCATATTCGTTTGATGGTTGATGTTTTATTAACCATGAACGAAGCCTTCCGCATCGCGGGAGGTGAAGTTTCCTGTTCCTTCGCCAAAAGCGCTGCGGACAGGTGATTAGTGAGAAACACATGACTGACTCTTTTGAGGCACGTGGCGACTTTTTGCCCGAAGCCATTGCCGCCGACAACATCGACACCGGTTTCAACGCCGCTCCGGATTTTTCCGATGCGCTTGAAGCAACTCCAACTTCGCTCGACGCCATCGTGGCCGAGCCCAACGGTTTTGTAGCGCTTGGCCTGGCCAAGGAACTGCTCCAGGCTGTCGCCGACATGGGTTTCACCAAGCCCACCGCCGTGCAGATGGCCACCATCCCCAAGGCCATGCAAGCCTTGGACGCTGACCCCAAGGCCACCAAGTTCACCGACCTGCTGGTTTCCAGCCAGACCGGTAGCGGCAAGACCGCCGCTTTCCTGTTGCCCGTGTTGCACACCCTGCTAAAGCAACAGGAAGAAGCCGAGCGCTTTGAGCGCTCCGAGTTTGAGCGCCTGAGCGCAGAAGCCGTCGCCCGCGGCGAAACCCCGCTGAAAAAGCCCAAGCGCAAAGACCCGACCAGCCCCCGCAACTTCAAGGCCGCCACGCCCGGCGCGCTGATCCTGTGCCCCACGCGCGAGCTGGCCCAGCAGGTTTGCGCCGACGCCATCGACCTGGTTCGCCATTGCCGCGGCCTGCGCGTTGCCAACGTTGTTGGCGGCATTCCTTACCAATTGCAAATCGCCAAGCTGCAGAACGCCAACCTCGTGGTTGCAACGCCCGGCCGCCTGCTCGATTTGCAGCGCAGCATGCAAATCAAGCTGGACCAGGTGCAGTTCCTCGTCGTCGACGAAGCCGACCGCATGCTGGACCTCGGTTTTGCCGACGACCTGACCGAAGTCAACCAGCTCACGATCGAGCGCAAGCAGACCATGATGTTCAGCGCAACCTTCGCGCCCCGCATCATGCAACTGGCCACCCGCGTCATGCGCACGCCGCAGCGCGTCGAAATCGACTCGCCGCACGAAAAGCATGCGTCCATTACGCAGTCTTTGCTGTGGGCCGACAACATGACCCACAAGCGCAAGCTGCTGGATCACCTGCTGCGCGACACCACCATCAACCAGGCCATCGTGTTTGCGAGCACCCAGGTTGAATGCGACGGCCTGGCCAACGACCTGGTGCAAGAAGGCTTCAGCGCCGTGGCGCTGCACGGCGCGCTGGGCCAAGGCCTGCGCAACCGCCGCCTGATGGCTTTCCGTGACGGCCGCGTGCAAGTCCTGGTGGCAACCGACGTGGCCGCCCGCGGCCTCGACGTGCCCACCATCACCCACGTGATCAACTACGGCCTGCCCATGAAAGCCGAAGATTATGTGCACCGCATCGGCCGCACCGGCCGTGCCGGCCGCGAAGGCGTGGCTGTGACGATCGCCGAGTTCCGCGACCGCCGCAAGATCCAGGACATCGAGCACTACATGCAGCAAAACCTCAAGCCCAGCGTGATCGCCGGCCTGGAGCCGCAGCAGCGTTTCGCCCCCACGTCCGATCGCCCACGCGGCAATTTCGGCGGTGACCGCGGCGGCCGCAGCTTCGGCGGCGGCGGTGGTGACCGTGGCGGCTATGCCGGCCGCAAGCCAGCAGGTGGTTTCGGCAACGGCGGCTTTGCCGGTTTTGGCAACAACCGCGATGACCGTGGTGGCGATCGCGGCGGTGACCGCGGCGCCTTCCAGGGCCGTCCTCCCGCACCGCAAGGCGGCAACAACTACGCGGACCGTTCGGGCTTCAATGACCGCGGCCCGCGCCGCCAGGATGACCGCGGCTTCGGCGGCGGCAACAACAACGCCGGCTTCGCCCAGCGTGACGACCGCAACTTCCCCCCCCGCAACGAGGGCTTTGCTTCCCGCAATGAAGGTTTCGCGCCGCGCCCCGACTTCGCCAACCGCAAGCCTGGTTTCGCCAAGCCTGCAGGCAAGGTGTTTGTGCCCCGTGACGCGGCCAAGAAACCCGGCAAGTTCTCCAAGCCCTTCCGCGATTGATGCTTAGATAAGCATCGCGCCGCAACGGCGAAGCAAAAAGCCGCCGCAGACTTCGAGTCTGCAGCGGCTTTTTTTATGGGCGGCAATGGCCTGCGTCGCGACCTGGGGCTTATCCGCCCTTGGTACCTGTCTCCTTCACGACCAGCGCGCGCTCAAAACCCCATTCACACAAAACGGTTTTCAATCGCGCCAATGCCGTCGATTTCGACGCGCACCACGTCGCCCGCCTTGAGGTAGCGCGGCGGTGTCATGCCCATGCCCACGCCGGCCGGTGTGCCGGTGGCGATCACGTCACCCGGGTAAAGGGTGATGCCGCGCGAGCAGGTTTCGATCAGCGTCGGAATGTCGAAGATCAGGTCCGTGGTCTGCCCGTCCTGGCGCAGTTCGCCGTTGACCCAGCCGCGCACGCGGGTGCGCGTGCCGTCGAGCTCGTCGGCCGTGACGATCCACGGGCCCATGGGGCAAAAGGTGTCGAAGGACTTGCCGAGGTCCCATTGCTGGTGGCGCATCTGCACGTCGCGCGCGGTCACGTCGTTGACGATGGTATAGCCGAACACATGCTCCATGGCCTCCGCGCGAGAGATGTTGCGGCCGCCCTTGCCGATGACGACGGCGAGCTCCGATTCATAGTCGATCTGCTCCGATACGCCGATCGGCAGCACCACGTCGTCATGCGGCCCGACCACGCATTCCGGCACCTTGGTGAAGACGATGGGCCAGGATTCAGGGTTGGCGTTGTTGTCTTTGAAAACCGAGGCCGACAGTTCCTTGGCATGGGCGTGGTAGTTGCGGCCCACGCAAAAGATATTGCGGCGCGGCAGCGGCAGAGGTGCTTCCAGCCTGACAGCGCTGATGGCGATGGTTCCGCTGCCTTGCAAGGCGGCTTGCGAGACGTCGCCGCCGGCCGTGATGAGCGGCAATGCGCCTGTGCGCGCCTGCTCGGGCGTCAGGTCAAACGGCGTGACGCCCTGGCCGTCATTTGACACGAGGCCGACGCGCCGCCGGCCCTGGTACTGGAAAGTCGCGATGCGCAATCTTGTCTCCTGTTGTGGGCCATGTCGGCCTTTGGTGAGGCCTCTTTGCGGCCTTTTCATCTGGGCCATCGTAGAACCAAGAGCTACCAATGTGCAACCACGCAGTGCAAGTTCAACGTGGTTTTTCGAGAAAATACTCCTATTAATCGTGCGTAATTTGCAAGAAAATGTAGATAAACCAATTGAAACCAATTTGACGAATCATGCGGTCTTCAATCACAGGCCACTATCATCGGGACCGATCCTCCATTTCCCTGTTCACACCACCTCGACCCAGCCCATGAACAGCGCAACAGCCCTGCAGGAAGCCATCCTCGACAACCTGAAGTCGCGTAAATGGCGCGCGGGCCACCGCATTCCGACCGAGCGCAGCTTCAGCGAGCAAAGCGGCCTGAGCCGCGCGGCCGTCCGCCGCGTGCTGGCAGGTTTGAAGGAGCGGGGCCTGATCACCCAGACGGTAGGCAGCGGCACCTACGTCAGCGCGCACATCGCCGAATCGCTGGCCGCCATGGCTGAAGGCGGGCCGGCGCGCTCGGCCAGCCCGGCCGAACTCATGAGCGCCCGGTTGGCGCTTGAGCCGGCGATCATCGAGATGGTCATAGGCAATGCCAACTCAGCCGACTTCGAGCGCATGCACGAATGCTGCACCAAGGCCGAAGCGGCCACCACGCTGGAAGACTTCGAGCGCTGGGACAGCCTGCTGCATGAGGTCATCGCCGATTCCGCGCACAACAGCTTTATCTCCGGCGTCTTTCGCATGATGAACCAGGCGCGCTCCGACGCCGAGTGGGGCATGCTCAAGCGCCGCAGCGCCACGCCAGAGCGCCGGCTGGATTACCAGCGCGAGCACCGCAGCCTGGTGGAGGCGCTGCAGCAGCGAGACGCGCAGCGTGCGCGCGAACTCTGCGTAGCGCACCTGGTGCATGTGCGCACCAATATGCTCGGCCACTAGCGCGGCCACTAGCGCGGCCACTAGCGCAGCCGCTGAAGCTATGATGCGATGGCGGCGCCGGCGGTCCGGCGCCTCTCGAAAAAAACACATCGACATGCACGCAGCCGCCTGGCCTCCTCTTTCAAAAAACTGATTTTTTGCTTCCGCGCGCCCGGACACCCGTCCTGACGCAAGGCTGAAGCACTGCCCGCATCCGCCGGACCGACCCAGGCCGGGTGCCTGATTCCGACCGCCTTTTTTCATTCGCGACGATCCCGCATCGTTCGCACGGTCACGTTCAACTCATTTTTTGGAAACCGTCATGTCCCTGTTCAATACCCTGGTGGCCTCGGCCATCCCGCTGGCGCCGCGTGCGCTGATCCGCAAGGTCTCGCGTCGTTATATCGCCGGTGACACCGTGGCCGATGCGATCAACCGCATCGCAGCGCTCAATGCCGCGGGTTTCTCCGCAACTGTCGACGTCCTGGGCGAAACCGTCGAATCACTGTCTCAAGCCGACGACACAACGCGTGAATACCTCAAGGTGCTCGAAGCGATCGCGCGTGACGGTCTGCGCGCGAACATCTCGGTGAAGCCGACCGCGCTGGGCCTGCTGCTCGACGCCGCCCATTGCGAGCGCAACCTGGAACGCCTGCTCGACGCAGCGAAGGCGAGCTCAACGTTTGTGCGCATCGACATGGAGGACGCGAGCTGCACACAGCGCGAGATTGACTTGTTGCTGCGCCTGAAAAAGCGCGGATATACCAATGTCGGCCTGGTGCTGCAGGCCTACCTCAAGCGAACTGACGACGATATCGGCCCGCTGCTTGGCGCGGGTGAAAACCTGCGCATCTGCAAAGGCATCTATGTCGAGGCGCGCGAGCATCTTGTGGAAGGCGCCTGGCACGACCGGCGCGCGATCAACCCGCACTTCCTGCGCCAGGTCGCTCGTTGCTTTGACAGCGGTTCCTTTGTCGGCGTCGCGACGCACGACGAGGAACTCGTGGACCAGGTGATCGCGCTGGCACGTGGCCGGTGCGTGGCCCCCACCGCGTTTGAGTTCCAGATGCTGCTCGGCGTGTGCGAAGGCCTGCGGGATCGCCTGCTGGCCGAAGGCTATGCGGTCCGCATCTACGTGCCCTGCGGCAAGGACTGGTACGGTTACAGCATGCGGCGCATCAAGGAAAATCCGCGCATCGCGGGCTACCTGTTGCGCGCCTTGTTGATGCGCTGAGCGCTTCAGCTCATGCCGTTGCGGCTGGCCAGTTCGACAAATAGCGCGGACTGGTCCAGGTCCGTCAGGCCGTTCTCCACGCCCTCGGCGTAAAGCCGCTCGAACAGCTCGGTGATAGGCGCCTCAAAACCAATCTCCTGGGCGGTCGCCAGCGCGTTGCGCATGTCCTTGAGCTGGATGTCCATGCGGGCGCGCGGCGCGAAGTCGCGCTCCAGCATGCGCTGGCCGTGCAGTTGCAGCACGCGGCTGTCGGCAAAGCCGCCGGTGATGGCCTCCCTGACCTTCGCCATGTCGGCCCCGCCGCGCGAGGTGAAGAGCAGCGCCTCGGCCACCGCCCCTATGGTGATGCCCACAATCATCTGGTTGGCCAGCTTGGTGAGCTGGCCGCTGCCGTGCGGGCCCACGTGGATCGCGTGCCCGAAGTGTTTGAGCACCGGCAGGGCTCTCGCGAAGTCTTCCGCCCGACCGCCGGCCATGATGGCCAGCGTGCCGCTTTCCGCGCCGCCGGGGCCGCCCGACACAGGCGCGTCGAGGTGGGAAATGCCCAGCGCGCCCAGGCGCGCCGCATGGTCACGTGCTTCGCGCGGCTGGATGGACGCCATGTCGAGAAACAGCGCGCCGGGCTTCATCGCGGCGGCCACGCCTTGCGTGAACAGCACGGCTTCGACCACCGGGCCGCTTTCCAGCATACTGATGACGATGTCGGCCCCGGCCACCGCGGCCTCGGCCCGCGCATGGACCACCGCGCCCAGCGCGGCCAGCGGCCCGGCCTTGGCCTGCGTGCGGTTCCACACCTGCGGCGCATAGCCGGCTTCGCCGAGGCGCCTGGCCATGGGAAGCCCCATGATGCCCGTGCCCAGAAAGGCAATGCGGGGAAGGGGCGTGTCGCTGGCGATGGTCATTCGTGTCCTCAAAATGGCTTCCAGCCATCATGAAGCAGGCGGCGCGAGAAGGCTGTCAGCGAGCTTTCTAGGCGGCGTTTCCGGGTGCTTTTTACGCGGCTTTTTTCAGGGCCGGCGCGAACATGGCTTCCATTTCCCGGCGCACCGTGTAGGCGGGAGTGGCGGTGTCCATGGCCACGTCGTTCCAGCTCAGGCTCTGGCCTTTTTTGACCGCGCGCACCACCTTGACCTGGTGCGCCAGGCCCAGCGGCAGGCCTCCCATCTTCATGGAGGTATCGGCGGGCAGCAGCTTGCCCCAGACGGTGTAGCCGCCTTCGCCGTCCAGCATGTCGCCGGGCTGCAGGTCGCGCTTGGCCGTGGCCACCACGTCGGCGTTCCAGCAGGTCGCCACGCCGGTCGGTTCACCGCGCAGCGCGACATTCGCGACCGAGACGCCGACCTCCAGGCCTATCAGGTGCCAGCGTTTGTACAGCGTGAAGTAGCGCCCGCTGGGGTCGGTATGGGCGTTGTATTCCTCAAAGCAGTTCTTGATGTAGTCGGTCTCGGCCTCGACCGTGACCCAGACGCCCATGCGGATGTCGTAGGGAATCTTGCGTCCGTTGGCTTCCAGCGAGGAGATGACCTCCACCATGCCTTTGCGTTCCAGCACGCCGCCCTCGCTAATGGGGCGTGTGACATAGGGAATGTCTTCCACGCTGGCGGGCGGGTAGAGCAGGCCGTTGCTGGGCACCGTGAGGCCCGTGGCGTTGGCGACTGCGGTCGATTCGATGGAGGGCTTGGAGCCGTCCAGAAAGCTGTTGAACATCTTCGGGTTCAACCCGCCGCGCGCGGCCTGCTCGGGTGTGAGGCCGTAGTTGCCCCAGACCGTTTCTGGCGTGGATTCGCAAAAATGCGGCAGCCATTTGTGGCCGCGGCCTGCCGCCACCACCGGGAAACCGCAGGTGCGTGCCCAGTCCACCAGGTCGCAGATCAGCGCCGGCTGGTCGCCAAAAGCCAGTGAATACACTACGCCGGCTTGTGCTGCCTTGTGCGCCAGCAGCGGGCCGCAAAAAGCGTCGGCCTCCACCGTGACGTTGACCACGTGCTTGCCGTGCGCGAAGGCCTGCAGGCAATGCTCCACCGCGGCGATCGGGTTGCCGGTGCATTCCACGACGATGTCGATCTGCGGGTGCGTGACCACCGCCTGCCAGTCGTCGGTGATCCAGGTCGTGCCGGCCTTGATCGCCGCCTGCGCCGAGGCGGCCTGGGCCATCTCGGGTTTCCATCCCACGCGCGCGAGGTTGCTGCGTGCCGCGTCGGGCGAGAGGTCGGCAATCGCGACCAGGTGCACACCCGGGGTGCGCGGGACCTGAGCGAGGTACATGGAGCCGAATTTTCCCGCGCCTATCAGACCTATACGAACCGGTTTTCCGTCGGCCGCACGTTGCTGGAGTTTTGTGTAGAGGTTCATGGGATCAGGCTGCCTTGCGTTCTGGCGCGATCTCTTCCATCGAAGTTTGCAGCGCCGAAGCCGGCACCCCGTCCTTCCACGGCAAGTCCACCGGGTAGTCTTTCAGCAGGCAGTCGTCGGGCAGGCAACTGATGGGCCTGAAGTCGCGGTGGGCGATGTACTCGGGGCGCTTGTGGCGGCGGATGTGGTTGCTGATGGCGCACAGGCTCAGGTAGACGCTGACCCGGTTGAAGGGCGAGAGGTTGCTGCCCGAGGCGTGGATCAGGCAGGAATGGAACAGGATCATCGAGCCGGCCGGGCCTTTGGGGCTGACGATGCCGCCTTGTTTGCCGCCGGCGCGCTGCACCAGCTGGCGTATCAGGTCGTTGTCCACTGTCCAGAGCGGGTAGCTGGTGGTGGTGAGGTCGTGCTTGGCATCGACCACGCCTTTTTTGTGGCTGCCGGGGATGAACATCAGCGGGCCGTTGTGCTCGGTCACCTCGTCCAGGAAGATGGCCACGTTCATCGCGCGTTCGGTCGGCATCATGTCGTCGTTGAGCCAGGTGCCGTAGTCCTGGTGCCACTGCCAGACGTCACCTTCAAAGGCCATCTTGCCGTTGATCTTGAACTGGTGCATGTAGAGCTGCTCGCCCAGCAGGTCCTGTACCGGCTCGATCATGCGCGGGTGCCGCGCGAGCCTGGCAAAGGGTTCGCTGTACATGTGCGCCGCGAAGTTGGTGCGCACCGCGTCCTTGCCTTTTTCGCGGATGTTGTAGTCCTCGCGCCGCTCGTAGAGCTCGGGCACGGCATCGTTGAGCGTGCGGGTTTCTTCCGGCGTGAACAGGCCGGGGAAAAACAGGTAGCCGTCGCGGTCGAATTGCGCAAGTTGTTCTGGACTGAGTCTCATCGCATGTCTCCTTCGGTGTTTGTTCGGTGCCTCAGGGGGCGGTGGAAGCGGCGGGCCGGGCGAGGGCGCTGGACAGCAGCGCCGCCAGGTTGTGGCCGGCTTCCTCGTCGTGCTCGCGTATCAGTGTTTCGGCTTTGCCCGCGTCGCCGGCAGCGATAGCTTCGGCGATCGCCTCGTGCTCGTCCCAGATCGATTCGCGCATGGTCGACACCTGCAACACGGCGCCCATGGCGCGGCGTATGTGGTGCCAGTGCAATTGGGCGCTCTGGGCGATCAGCGGGTTGCCCGAGGCTTCATAAATCGCCGCGTGAAAGCGCGCGTCGGCCGCCATCATGGCCTTGACGTCGCTGCCGCGCGCGGCCTTGCGGCCCAGGCTGATCAGTTGCGGGTCCAGCCGGGCGCTGGCCTGCGCCGCCAGCCGGGCGGCCAGCGCGTCGAGCGCGCTGCGCACCTGGTAAATCTGCACCAGCGAGGCCACGTCCAGCGGTGCGACCAGCACGCCGCGGCCGGGCGCGTCCAGCACAAAGCCGTCTTTCTTGAGTAGGCGCAAGGCCTGCAGCACCGGCTGGCGCGACACGGCGAGCTGCGCGGCAATTTCTTCCTGCGTGATGCGTGCGCCTGGCGCCAGCGAGCCCTCGCTGATGGCGTCCAGCAGGCTGCGGTAGACCTGGTCGACCAGGTCTGGGGTGGATTCGATTTTGATCAGTTGGGATGTCATATCTGTACTCTGTATACAGAATACGCCGATCAAGCGGATAAGAAATTCCGGGTTTACCCGCACCCGAAGGCGGACAGCCTCGGCTGTGCCAAGATGGCGGCCGCTGACTGCCATTTGCCACTTCTCAGGAGAACAACAATGAACCCATTTGATCCCGCCTGGCTGGACCGCATGTACAACAACCGGGCGCTGGTGCCCGACCATCCGGCCTATTTCACGCGCTGGGCCGAGGATTCACAGGCTGTCCGCAAACGCCTGCCCTGCCAGGTGGACGTGCCTTACGGCAACCATGCGGGTGAAATGCTGGATGTGTTTCCGGCCGGCAACTTCGGCACGCAAGGCACCAAGCTGGGCAAGGGCGCCCCGGTGCTGGTGTTCATCCACGGCGGCTATTGGCGCTCGCTCGACAAGTCCGACCACTCCTACATCGTGCCGCCTTTCACTGAGGCTGGCGCCTGCGTGGTCGTGCCCAATTACGCCCTGTGCCCCGCAGTGACGATTCCCGACATCACGATGCAGATGGTCAAGGCGCTGGCCTGGACCTGGCGCCACATTGCGCGCTACGGTGGCGACCCCAGCCGCATCACGGTGGCAGGGCACTCGGCCGGCGGCCACCTGGCGGCCATGCTGCTGCTCTGCGACTGGAAAGCTTATGCAGGCGATTTGCCGATGGACCTGGTGAAGAATGCGCTGTCGATTTCAGGCATTTACGACCTGGAGCCGATGCGCCATGCGCCCTTCGTCAAGGACTCGCTCAAGCTCACGCCCGAGCAGGTGGCCAAGGCCAGCCCGGCCCTGCTGCCGGCCCCGCGCCGCGGCACGCTCTACAGCGTGGCGGGGGCCGATGAAAGTGCGGAGTTCCTGCGCCAGAACCTGTTGATCCAGCAGGCCTGGGGCGAGGGTGTCGTGCCGGTCTGCGAATCGCATTTGCGGCGAAACCATTTCAGCGCGCTGGATGCGCTGGCCGAGACCGGGCATCGGCTGCACGGCCTGGCGCTGGATTTGTTGGGACTGGGCGCTGCCCGCAGCTAGGCGGGACTTACATCAATAAGTGCTCACCGGCGTTATCGCCGCCGAGCGTGACATAGTTGACCTTGCGGATGTCCAGCAGCTTGGTACCGCCGGCGTAGCTGATGGAGCTCTGGATGTCTTCCTCCATCTCGCGCAGCGTGTCGGCCAGCGTGCCCTTGACGGGCTCCAGGATGCGCTTGCCTTCGACGTGCTTGTACTCGCCCTTGTTGAAGTCCGAGGCGCTGCCGTAGTACTCCTTGAAGAGCTTGCCGTCGACCTCGACGGTCTTGCCGGGGCTTTCTTCCAGGCCGGCGAGCATGGAGCCGATCATCACCATGGTTGCGCCGAAGCGCACTGATTTCGCGATGTCGCCGTGCTCGCGTATGCCGCCGTCGGCAATGATGGGCTTGGTCGCCACGCGCGCGCACCACTTGAGCGCCGACAGCTGCCAGCCGCCCGTGCCGAAGCCGGTTTTCATCTTGGTGATGCAGACCTTGCCCGGGCCTATGCCGACCTTGGTCGCGTCGGCGCCCCAGTTCTCGAGGTCGATCACTGCTTCAGGCGTGCCCACGTTGCCGGCGATCACGAAGGATGCCGGCAGCTTCTGCTTGAGGTAGGCGATCATTTTCTGCACCGTGTCGGCATGGCCGTGCGCGATGTCGATGGTGATGTACTCGGGCACCAGGCCCTCGGCCGCCAGGCGGTCCACCGTGTCGTAGTCGGGTTTCTTCACGCCCAGCGAGATGGACGCGTAGGCGCCGCGGGCCCTCATGTCCTTGACGAACTGGACGTTGTCCAGGTCGAAGCGGTGCATCACGTAGAAGTAGCCGTTCTTCGCCATCCAGGCGCAGATCTCCTCGTTGACCACCGTTTTCATGTTGGCCGGCACCACCGGGATGCGGAAGCTGCGCCCGCCCAGCGTGGCGCTGGCGTCGCATTCTGAACGGCTCTCCACGCGGCATTTGCGCGGCAGCAGCAGGATGTTGTCGTAGTCGAAGATTTCCATGATTCCCAAGCCTTAGAAAAAACTGTTGAAGAACAGAAGGCGCTTGGACTGGACCGGTTTTGTACAGACGCCTGCAATAAAGCAAGGCTGAAACAAAAAACCGGGCGCAATTGCTTGGGCCCGGTGATTGATTCTATGCGCCTCTCATGCCGGCGGCACCCGCCAAAGCGGTATAGCCTTTATACGCATAGTGGCATCTTGTTTTTGAGGCGAGACGTCAGCGCACCTCGACCTCGGCCACGCGCACGGTCTCCTGGCCGCGCGCGAGCCGCAAGGTGGTCCACTCATCGCGCGCCTGCGGTGTGCCGAAACCGGTGGTCACCCGCACCATCACCGTAGTGCCGGCCGACAATACCTGCTGGCGGTGGCCGTAGAACTGCGCCTCTACGCCGTACTTGCCGGGCTTGGCCGCCTTGAGTGAAAACGTCTCGGGGCCGTAGCCGCCCCTGGCGTCTGGGCTCATGGCGCCGCCCTGGTAGGTCAGGCGGTTGGCGTAGCTGGCCCTTTCGCCGTTGGGGTCGCTCACCCACATGTCGATGTCGGTGTCGTCGCTGTCCCAGGCCATGACCACACGCAGGGCCAGCGGCAGATTGCGACGCAGGCGTGTGTCCACACGGCCCAGGTCCAGCGCCGGCTGGCCGCTGGAAGCCGCCTGGGCGGCAATCGCATTGAGCTCGGCCAGCGCGATCATGTTGATGCCGGCAAAGCGGCCGTTCCAGGGCTGCGACACGACTTCCCACAGGGCATTGACCGCGCGCTGCGGCTGGCCGCTCTCGGCCAGCGCCAGGCCCAGGTCGCGCCAGGATTGCGGCTCGTTGGGCGCCAGTTCGCTGATGCGTTCAAACACCGGCACGGCCAGGTCGTTGCGGCGCGCCTGCACCAGGCGGTAGGCGTAAAGGCGCAGCAACTGGCGGTTTTCCAGGTTCATCTCGGCCAGGTTGGAGAGCACGCGCAGTCCCAGCTCGGGCAGGCCGCGGTCAAAGAACACGCCGGCCGCATCCATGTAGAACGAGCTGCTGGCGAGGTAGGCGGCGCGTTCGTCGAGGTAGACGCGGTAGAGCTCGTCTTTGCCCGCGTTCTGCAGGCGCTTCATATAGGGTGCGTCCGGCACCCAGGCTTGCAGCGCGATAGTGGGAGCGGGCGCGGCCGCGGGCATGGCTTTGGCGCTGCGCTTTTCCATGGCGTCGGAGCGCGCCTCGGCGGCCATGGCCTGCGCTGGCGCTGCCACAGGAGCGGCGGGCACCAAGAACTCGCGGGCCGCTGCCGCCGGCGCAGCCGGGGCTTGCTCGCGTAAGCGCGCCGAGCCGGCCACGCTGCCCAAGGCTCTCACCCCGCCCTGGCTGATCTCACCCTGGCTGATCTGCATCTTTGCCTTGGGCTCGGCACGTTTGGGCGTGTCCTTTGGAAAGTCTCTGTCCCACCAACGCTGCGCTTCGTCAAATTGGGTCACCATGGCTTCGATGTGCGCCTGCCGCGTTTGCGTAGCCTGCGCGAGTTGCTGCTGGTCGAGCCGTGCCACTTCATCAGCCAGCTCGGGCGGGGCGGGCAGGCTGTAGCGCGCATAGTCGGATGCCAGCTCCAGCACGATCAGTGAGCTGTTGGGGCCCACGATGCCGTGCGCCGCTGCAATGCGTTGCAGTTCGCCGGTGTTGAGGCTGGCGTTCTCGGCCAGTTCGGCGCTGCGCCACTGGGCCCATTGCTGGCCGGGCCAGTGGCCGCTCACAGGCTTGGCATTGACCTGCAGCGCCAGCGTGCGCCTGCGGCCGTCCGGGTGGACCAGCATGACGTCGATGCGGGCCTGGCTGTCGAGCAGCTCACCGGCCACCGCGATGCGGCCCTGGCTCACGCGCGTCGTGGGTGTCACGAGTTGCCGCGCCGACAGGCTGGACAGTTTCTCGATGCGCCAGCCGTGCATCAGCATGGCCTGCGCGCCCTCGTCGGGAGATTGAAGCGCGGCATCCACCAGCGCGCCACCGGTCCGGTCGGCCAGCCGGGCCAGCCGCGCCATGTCGGCGGAAGCGGCGCCGTTGATCACCATCACCGGCGCCGTGTGGGTGTAGCGAATGAGTTTTTTGCCGTCCGTCATCAGGCCGTCGGTCACCATGAGGGTGGTGTCCACGTCGGCGGGAATCGGCAGGTCGTCGAAGTTGCTGGAGCCGTCGAAAGGTTCCGCGCGCAGCGCGTCGGCCAGTTCGTCAAAGCGGCCCGGCGCCAGCGTGAAGCTGCGCACGGCTTCGGCCTTGTTGCGCACCACCAGCAGGCTGAGCTTGACGGGCTTGCCCAGCTTGCGGAAATAGGCCTCCAGCACCGGCAGCACGCGGGCTTGCGCGGCGGCCGAGGCCGAGGCATCCCACACCAGCGCGATATGTGCGGGGACGGGCCGCCTCACCAGCTCGTCGCGCACATCGATCTGCCCGGCGAAAAACGGTTTGCCACCGGTCTCGCCCACCATGACCTGGGGCTTGCCTGTGCGGCGCAGCGCCAGTTGCAGCCAGCCCGACGGGCCCTGCGGCGCCTGCCACTGGGTTTTCTGCAGGCTCAGTTCCATGCCGTTGGCGCTGGCGTCCAGTTCGGTGCCGGGAGGGGCCTGCAGCAGTTGCACATCCTGGCGGGCGGCGCCATGGGCGCGCACCTTGACCTGCAACTCGCCCACGCTGGATGCGAACGCCAGCGGCACCCTGAGCACGCCCGCATCAAGCCGGCGCGCCAGGGTTTCGGTGAAGGTGATGACGACGCGGCGCTCGCCCATGGCCGGGATCGGGTAGACACGTAGCTTGTACTGGTTGCCGGCCGCGGCTTCCAGCAGCCCCGGGTCCACGCGCCGGCGGCGTATGTCCTCGAATATTTCCTGGCCCTTGGCCTTGGGCACGGGCACCGCGTCGCGCAACCGGCCGTTGACGTCCAGCGCGAAGCCGGTCACCACCTGGCCCTCCTGCAAGGGGAATTGCAGCTCGCCTTCGAGCACGCGGTGGTTGGGGTTGAAGAGGTGCAGCTCGACGCTGGTGCGCGCCTGGTCGCCGAAAAGGTCGACTTCGATGGAAGCCGCGCGCAGCTGTATGGGTTGGCCCGCGTTGTTGTTGACTGCGATCACCGGCGGCCGCCAGTCGGGCGGCGGTGCGAATTTGACACCTGGGGGCGGCTGCGGCACGGCGCTGAGCGCCAGCGCCTGGAGGCTGAAGCAGGCCGCAGCGAGAGCCTGGAGTAAGCGGATGGTGGCGCGCGCGGTATAGGTATGGCCGTGTGGCATGAAAACCCCTTTTGTTGTTGGCGATGCACCCTGAAACGGGGCTCGCGCTGCAAAGGGGTTAAGCGACGCGAAATATTTTTAAGGCGTGCAACGGGACTGTGCCGCCGCCAGCACCCGGCCCTGGTCGTCCTCCACCCAGCCCAGCACCCGCATGCGTTCGGGGTTGGCGCCTTGGGCGATGCTCATGGAGCGCGCGTCGAAGAAACGCTTGGGTGCGTCTTTGGCGAGTGGCTTGCGGCCGTCCCAGGGTGTTTGCAGCACGTTCCTGACCAGGTTGCGCTCCACCGGCGAGCCTTCGGTGCCTGTCGGCAGGGTTTCGACCAGGGCTAGCCAGGCTGTCCACTGCCGGCCTTTGGCGGCCGCCGGGATCGGTTTGAGTTCAATCGAGGCGCCCAGGTAACCGCTGAGCGGCAGGCCGTGGGCCACGCGCAGGGTCGCGCCCTTGAGTCCCCGGACCGGCCGCGTGCTGGCCAGGGTTTGCGCGGGCGGGCCCTGGTGCAGCGCCGCCAGGCGGTCCAGGGCCTCGCGGGCGGCGACGGCCGACAGCGGTGCATCCTCGCCCCTGTCGCCGGGCAGCACCCAGTCCAGCGCGAGCTGGCCGGCGGCGGCTTTCGGTGTGGCCGGGTCGGCCCAGCAGCTTTCGCAATTGGCGTTGATAAAGCGTTCCAGCAGCTGCGCAGGCCTGGGTTGGCCGTCGCTGGCACAAAAGGACTGGGCCCGGGCTTGGCCGGCGGCCAGCGCGACAAAGGCCGCCATTAGGGACATGGATGCCAGGGCTGAAGGGCGGTGCGAAAACAGTTTCATCGGGGCTTTCTACAATGAGGGATGTTCTCAGAAGTCGCGCCAACATCCCCACTCTTACAAAATCTTAACCCGGAGCAACTGGCCGCGGTGACTTTGCCCCCCACGCACGCGCTGATTCTCGCGGGGGCCGGCTCCGGCAAGACCCGCGTGCTGACCACGCGCATCGCCTGGCTGCTGCAGACCGGCCAGGTCTCGCCGGGCGGCATCCTGGCCGTGACCTTCACCAACAAGRCCGCCAAGGAAATGCTGGCGCGGCTGTCGGCCATGCTGCCGGTGAACGTGCGCGGCATGTGGATAGGCACTTTCCACGGCCTGTGCAACCGCTTTCTGCGCGCCCACTACAAACTGGCCAACCTGCCGCAGAGCTTCCAGATCCTGGACACGCAAGACCAGCTCTCGGCCATCAAGCGCCTGTGCAAGCAGCACAACGTCGACGACGAGCGTTTTCCACCCAAGCAGCTGATGTGGTTCATCGCCGGCAACAAGGAAGACGGCCTGCGCGCCAAGGACGTCCAGGTGCGCGATGAGGAGGGCCGCAAGAAGGTCGAGATCTACGCGCTCTATGAAGAACAGTGCCAGCGCGAGGGCGTGGTCGATTTCGGCGAACTGATGCTGCGCAGCTACGAACTGCTGCGCGACAACGCACCGGTGCGCGAGCACTACCAGCGGCGCTTTCGCCATATCCTGATCGACGAGTTCCAGGACACCAACAAGCTGCAGTACGCCTGGATCAAGATGCTGGCGGGGCAGGGGCCGGACGCCATCCAGGGCGCAGGCGCGATGCCCGGCGGCTCGGTGATCGCCGTGGGTGACGACGATCAGAGTATTTACGCCTTTCGCGGCGCGCGCGTGGGCAATATGGCCGACTTCGTGCGCGAGTTCGAGGTCCAGCACCAGATCAAGCTGGAGCGCAACTACCGCAGCTTCGGCAACATCCTGGATTCGGCCAACGAGCTGATCAGCCACAACAGCAAGCGCCTGGGCAAAAACCTGCGCACCGAAGCCGGCCCCGGCGAGCCGGTGCGCGTCTACGAGTCGGCCAGCGATTTCGCAGAGGCGCAGTGGTTTGTCGACGAGGTCAAGCAATTGGTGCGCGACGGCGTGGAGCGCAAGGAGATCGCACTGCTTTACCGCAGCAATGCGCAAAGCCGGGTGATGGAGACGGCGCTTTTCAACGCCGGCGTGCCTTACCGCGTTTACGGCGGCCTGCGCTTTTTCGAGCGCGCCGAAATCAAGCATGCGCTCGCTTACCTGCGCCTGCTGGAGAACCCGCGCGACGACACCAGCTTCATGCGCGTCGTCAACTTCCCGCCGCGCGGCATAGGCGCGCGCAGCATCGAGCAATTGCAGGATATCTCCCGCGCGGCCGGCTGCTCGCTCTATGACGGCGTGAGTGCCGTGCCGGGCAAGGCCGGTGCCAACTTGGGCGCTTTCGCGGCCAAGATCGACGTGCTACGCGAGCAGACGACCGGGCTGAGCCTGCGCGAAATCATCGAACTGGTGCTGCAGCACAGCGGCCTCGAGGAACACTACAAGACCGAAAAAGAAGGCCAGGACCGGCTGGAGAATCTGGCCGAACTGGTCAACGCCGCCGAGTCCTTCGTGAGCCAGGAAGGTTTTGGCCGCGATGCGGTGGCGCTTCCGGTCGACGAACTGGGCGCGCGGCTCACGCAGTCGCCGGCTAGCCAGGGGCTGGATGCATCCACCCCGCAGCTCAACGAGCCCCTGCCCGAGGCCCTGGCGCCCGACACCGAAACCGGCGAAACGCTGTCGCCGCTGGCGGCCTTCCTGACGCACGCGGCGCTTGAATCGGGCGACAACCAGGCGCAGGCCGGCCAGGACGCGGTGCAGCTCATGACGGTGCATTCCTCCAAGGGGCTGGAGTTCGACTGCGTGTTCATCACCGGCCTGGAAGACGGCATCTTTCCGCATGAAAACTCCATGAGCGACCGCGACGGCCTCGAGGAAGAGCGCCGCCTGATGTATGTCGCCATCACGCGCGCGCGCAAGCGGCTCTACCTCAGCCATTCGCAGACCCGCATGCTGCACGGGCAGACGCGCTACAACCTGAAGAGCCGCTTTTTTGACGAACTGCCGGAAGCCGCGCTCAAATGGATCACGCCCAAGAACCAGGGCTTTGCCTCGGGCATGGGATCAGGCGCGTGGGGCGGCAGCGGCAATGCGGGCGGCGGGCGCAAGGACTGGGCCAGCAGCGTGTTTTCGTCCAAAGCGGGCGCCTCAGAGCGTTTTGCCAACCCACCGGTGCCGCCGCAGAAGAGCGCGCCCTCGCACGGCCTCAAGACCGGCATGGAAGTGTTCCACGCCAAGTTTGGCGAAGGCAAGGTGATGATGCTCGAAGGCAGCGGCGACGATGCCCGCGCGCAGATCAATTTCACGCGGCATGGCGTGAAGTGGCTGGCGCTGAGCGTCGCCAAGCTTACGGTGGTCTAGCGTTTATCGGGTCGCCGGGAGCACCGGCATCTGCGCCGGGTGCATCTGGCTTGGCTGCGGGTCCATATAGCCCCGGCCGTCCTTGACGCCTTTTTTGCCGGCGATCTGCCAGGCTGTCTGCTGGTTGACTAGCCCGGCCAGGAATTCCAGTTCCTCGTCGCCGTGGTTGATCGCATTCGCCGGGGTCAGCTGGCGGCCGTCCCTGGGCGTTACTTCGCCCCAGAAGGACTGGTGGTAGCTGGCCTGCGAGACGACTTTCTGGCCGTTCGACTCCATGTCGACGGTACCGTAGCAGTTGCAGAAGTAGCTGCGGTTGCCCTGGTCGGCGAAGACCTCGGCGTACACGCCGGTGCCGCGTATGCCGGCCGTCAGGGTGGGCATGATGATGGAGCGGTTACTGCCCTTGCCCCAGACGCTGACCACGGCGCCCGTGATCATGCGCAGCAGGCTCACGGTGTTGAGCGAACTCCCGCGCTCCACCGTCATCGCCGAGTTTTCGCGCACCTGGAAGGCCGAGTTGCCGATGACGAACATCAGGTTGGAGCCCGGCCCGGTCTGGATCTGGTCGCCGGTCATGATCGTCTGGCCGGTTTGCAAACGGTTGCCGTTGAGCAGGGCGTCGCCCCGGAGTTCGACGATGTTGCTGCGCTGCTGGGCCATGGCGGCGGGCAGCCCGCCCATGGCGACCCAGGCCGCGGCGGCCTTGAGCGTGTCACGCCTTTGGAACCACAAAATCTCTTTTTCGCTACGGCCTTGCAACTGGTGCTGGGTCATGAAGAATCTCCTGGGATAACGGTGGGGTCGTCAGGGTTTTTCGTCGGTGTTATCGGCGTCCTCAGCGCTCCCCGTCGAATCGTCGGGTGGCGTGGCCACGAAGCTATCACGAAACGTGAAGTAAATCGAGGTGGAAAACATGGCTGCCATGAGCAGGGCCAGCGGCATCATGGCCGCGGCCATGAGCGTGGTGCTGCCCGTCAGGCCGGTGATGATGCTGAGCACAATGCCCATGCCCAGGAACACGCCGAACCAGCCCAGGCCGTACATCAGGAAGGCGCCGGCGTTGCGTATGCAGGCGACAAAGCTGAAAAACAGGCTCTTGACCGGCGAAATGCCGTGCCAGTGGACCAGCGCAGGCGCATGCCAGAACAGCAGCGAGATCGGCAGGTACAGCAGCATGGTGACCAGCATGGTCAGCTGGAACTGTGGCGCCAGCATGGCGTCGCGGCCGGCTTCGGCCGTTGCGGGCGCGACGGGCGGTACCGGTGGCGCATCCACCAGGAGGGGGACGACCATCACGAGCAGCAGGCAGGCCGCGGCATACAGCGCGCCCAGGACCAGCATGGCGCGCATGCGCTGGCGGCCCGCGCGAAAAGCGCTGACCAGCACCGTGGGCATGGGGAATTTGCCCTTGAGGGCTTCTTGCGTGGCGGCCATCAGGCCCAGCGTGGCGGCCGGAACGATCATGAACGCAAGGATCAGCCCCAGAACCGGCAACAGCGACAGCAGCGTTCCCACTGCCATATAAAGGAAGAACAGGCCCGACATGGCCAGCGGCTGCTGCAAAAAGGTTTTGACGCCCAGCTTGACCCAGGTGATGCCGGTGCTCGCGGGAACGATGTTGAGTTTCATGGTCTTCGGGACTTCGGGGGCTTTGGGAAATGGGTGGCCGGGGTGGAACCGGACAGGGATTGCAGGGGCAGTGTGCCTTAAAGCGGCAGGCAATGCGGCAAGACTGTGTATCCAGCCCGGCGGAGGTACAGATGCACTTCGCCGGGGATATGAGAACTATAGGAGGTAAGGTTGCGCAAGCCGCTCGCGCAGCACACGCTCGAAGTGGCTGGGGTCGTGCGCCTTGAGAACGGCAGCTTCGCGCGGCAGGTGCAAATCCCACAACCGGGACAGCCAGAAGCGCAGGGCGCCGGCGCGCTGCATGGCCGGCAGCAGCTGGCGTTCCTGCGCGGTCAGGGGGCGCACCGCCTGGTAGGCCGCCACGAAAGCCGCGGAGCGTTCCTCGTCTTTGGCGCCCGTGTCCAGGTCTATGCACCAGTCGTTGAGGCAGACCGCGAGGTCGAATAAAAAGCTGTCGCAGCCGGCGAAGTAAAAGTCGAAAAAACCGGTGAGCTTGCCGTCGTCGAACATCACGTTGTCGCGAAACAGGTCGGCATGCACCACGCCGCGCGGCAGGCTGCCGCAGGCGGAGGAGGCCGCCACGTGGTTCTGGTAGGCCAGCTCGCCCAGGATGAGGCTGCTTTGTTCGGGCGTGAGGTGGGGCAGCACCACCGGCACCGTCTCGTTCCACCAGTCCAGGCCGCGCAGGTTGGGCTGGCGCCGGGGATAGTCCAGGCCCGCCAGGTGCATGCGCGCCAGCGCCTCGCCCACGCCGGCGCAGTGCGCGGCGCTGGGCGCGAGTTCGCTGTGGCCGCGCAGCTTGCTGACCACCGAGGCGGGCTTGCCCTTGAGCTCGTGCAGGATGTTGCCTTTGGGATCACCTGCCGGGTCGGGCACCGGGATCCCATGCGCCGCCAGGTGCCGCATCAGGTGCAGGTAGAACGGCAGCTGTTCGAAGCTCAGGCGCTCGAACAGGGTCAGCACGTACTGGCCCTGGTCGGTGTCCACAAAGTAGTTGGTGTTTTCGATGCCGCCCGCGGCACCCTTGATGTTTTGCAGCTGCCCCAGGTTCAGGGCGTTCAAGAACGCTGCAGCCTCGTCAAACGAGACTTCGGTATATACGGCCATGCCTGAAACTGAACCCTGGAATTCTTGGAATTGTGTCTGGAAGGGGGGCGAAGATCAGAACTTCAGCACGTTCCACACGCGCGAACCGTTGGTGTCGTTGCTGGTCGACCCCGGTGCGCTGCCTCGGGCACCTTCGGCCGGTTTGACCTCATAGGCCGCGCCGCCGGTCTTGGGTTGCACGATGATCTGCTGGGTTTCGCCGCCCACGCGCAACTCGTCGATGCGGGTGCCGGCATCCTCGGTGCGTATGCGCTTGATGGCCTGGTCGGGGCGTCCCGAGGGGGCCGGCGCCGCTTCTGCCCTGGCGGCGGGCGGCGCCGCGTTCTGCGCGGGTGCCTGGGCCATGGCCGCAGCCAGCGGCAGCGCTGCGGCAGCAGCGATAAGGAGGCGGAAAGCGTGGTTCATGCCTGCATTGTAGGCCTGCGGGAGGCGGGCGACAAAGCCCTGCTGTCGTAATAAAGAGGCTGCCCATGTAGGCGAAATCCCCTTGCCGGGGCCGGTGTGGGCCGCTTGTATCGGCCCCGGCAGGGTCGGGCCGATATCCCCGACAATCAGGCCCCATGAGTACCGACAAAAAAACGCTGCTGCTGGTGGACGGCTCCAGCTACCTGTATCGCGCCTTCCACGCCATGCCCGATTTGCGCGCCAACCCGGGCGACCCGGCCAGCCCGGCCACCGGCGCCATACGCGGCATGGTCAACATGATGCAGAAGCTGCGCAAGGACGTGCGCGCCGACTTCGCTGCCTGCGTGTTCGACGCCAAGGGGCCGACTTTCCGCGACGCCCTTTATCCCGAGTACAAGGCGCAGCGCTCGCCCATGCCCGACGACCTGCGCAGCCAGGTCGAGCCCATCCACGAGGTGGTGCGCCTCCTGGGCTGGAAGGTGCTGGACGTACCCGGCGTGGAGGCCGACGACGTGATCGGCACGCTGGCCTGCCTGGCGTCCACCCAGGGCATTGAAGTCGTCATCTCCAGCGGCGACAAGGACTTGAGCCAGCTGGTCGACGAAAACATCACCGTCATCGACACCATGAACGACCGTCGCCGCGACCTGGCCGGGGTCGAGGCGGAGTTCGGTGTACCGCCGCGTTTGATGGTCGATTACCAGGCCCTGGTCGGCGACGCGGTCGATAACGTGCCCGGCGTGCCCAAGGTCGGCCCGAAGACTGCTGTGAAGTGGCTGCTCGAATACGGCTCGCTGGATGCGTTGGTAGCCCGTGCCGGCGAGATCAAGGGCGTGGTCGGTGAAAACCTGCGCCAGTCGCTGGACTGGCTGCCCAAGGGCCGTGAGCTGCTGACCATCAAGAAGGACTGCGAGCTGGATGACTACATCGCCGGCCTGCCGGCCCTGGACGAAATTGCCATAGGCGGGCAGCAGACCGAGGCCCTGAAAGCCTTTTATGAAAAGTACGGCTTCAAGGGCTTGGTCAAACAAATCGAGATTGAAAGCACCCCGCCCGAACTGATAGGTGGGCCCGAAGGCCGGCACCAGCCCCCGCCTCCCGGCGGTTCAGGCGGCCGTTCGGATTCGCCGGGCCTGTTCGACGAGGCACCGCTCACCGACACCGCGCCGGCCCAGCGCGCCAGCAACCTGAACTACGACACGGTGCTGACCTGGGAGGCCTTCGACCGCTGGCTGGCCAAGATCGAAGCAGCCGAACTGGTCGCGCTGGACACCGAAACCACCTCGCTCGACGAAATGTTGGCTGAAATCGTCGGCCTGAGTTTCAGCGTCACACCCGGCGAGGCGGCCTATATCCCGCTGACACACGACTACCCCGATGCGCCCGCGCAACTGCCGCGCGACGAGGTGCTGGCGCGCCTCAAGCCTTGGCTGGAAAACCCGGCCAAACCCAAGCTGGGCCAGCACGTCAAATACGACCGCCACGTGTTCGCCAACCACGGCGTCGAGGTGCAGGGTTATGTGCACGACACCATGCTGCAAAGCTATGTGCTGGAAGTGACCAAGCCGCACGGCCTGGCCAGCCTGGCCGAGCGGCACGTGGGCCGCAGCGGCATCAACTACGAAGACCTGTGCGGCAAGGGTGCGCACCAGATCAAGTTCAACCAGGTCGACATCGCCAAGGCCGCCGAGTATTCCTGCGAAGACTCCGACCAGACGCTGGACGTGCACCGTGTGCTGTGGCCACAGATCCAGGCCAATGAGAAGCTGCGTTTTATCTACGAACTGGAAATGCAAAGCAGCGAAACGCTGTACCGCATCGAGCGCAACGGCGTCATGATCGATGCGCCCACCCTGGCCGCGCAAAGCCACGAACTGGGCCAGCGCATCATCCAGCTGGAAGCCGAGGCCTATGAGATCGCCGGCCAGCCCTTCAACCTGGGCAGCCCCAAGCAGCTGGGCGAGATTTTCTTCGACAAGCTCGGCATGCCGGTCATCAAGAAGACCCCCAGCGGCGCGCGCAGCACCGATGAAGAAGTGCTCGAAAAATTGGCCGAAGATTACCCGCTGCCCGCCAAGCTGCTCGAGCACCGCTCGCTCAGCAAGCTCAAGGGCACTTACACCGACAAGCTCGCGCAGCTGGCACTGCCGCGCACGGGCCGCGTGCACACCCACTACGCGCAGGCCGTCGCGGTCACGGGGCGGCTTTCGAGCAACGACCCCAACCTGCAGAACATCCCGATCCGCACCGTGGAAGGCCGGCGTGTGCGCGAAGCCTTCATAGCGCCCGCCGGCAGCGTGATCGCCAGCGCCGACTATTCACAGATCGAGCTGCGCATCATGGCCCACATCAGCGGCGACGAGGCGCTGCTCAGCGCCTTCACCAACGGCCTGGACGTGCACCGCGCCACGGCCGCCGAAGTGTTCGGCGTGGCGCTGGAGCAGGTCAGCAGCGAGCAGCGCCGCTATGCCAAGGTCATCAACTTCGGCCTGATCTACGGCATGAGCAGCTTCGGCCTGGCGCGCAACCTCGGCATAGAAACCAAGGCCGCGGCGGCCTACATCGACAAATACTTCCAGCGCTATCCCGGCGTCAAGAACTACATGGACCAGACCGTGGTGTTCGCCCAGGAGAATCACTTCGTCGAAACCGTGTTCGGCCGGCGCCTCTACCTGTCGGAAATCAACGGCGGCAACGGCCCGCGCAAAAAGGCCGCGGAACGGCAGGCCATCAACGCGCCCATGCAGGGCACGGCGGCCGACCTGATCAAGCTCAGCATGAACAAGGTGCAGCAGGTGCTCGATGAAGAGAAACGAGCCACCAAGATGATCATGCAGGTGCACGACGAACTGGTGTTCGAGGTGCCCGAGGCCGAAGTCGAATGGGTGCGCACCGAGATTCCGCGGCTGATGGCCGGCGTGGCCGACCTGAAAGTGCCGCTGCTCGCTGAAATCGGTATCGGGCCCAACTGGGACAAGGCGCACTGACGGTGGTGTCCTTTCCTGCGGCCAGGCGTTGCGCCCAAGCCGGTATGGTGGTCGCCCTGCTGGGCCTGGCGCTGGTGCTGGCCGACCTGGTGTACCTGCCGCTGTGGGGCGGCGAACTCCTGGTCCATTCGGGTCCCCGGGACCCTCGCGCCGTGCCTGTGACCAGCCTGCCCGGCGGCGAGCAGTTCGCCCATCACCAGAAAAGCAAGACGGGCGAAATTCCGTTCGTGCTGCCGTTGGACATCCGCCCCGGCGACGGGCCCATCGCCGTCGTGACCCGGGACTGGTCCTGGCAATTCGACACCCGCTTCGGGCCGGGCTTGATGGAGCTCACCCCCGAGCGCCTGACGTACGCCATGGGGAAGCGCGAGCGCCTGCGGCGCAGCAAAAAGGGCGGGCCGGCCGACCCCAACCTCAACCTGTATGCGCTGGGCGGCCACTATGTGCAGCAAGGCCTGTATGACCTGCAGGACGGCAAGGCCTACTACCTTTTGCTGCCCGTCAGCGCGGGGCAGCCGGGCGATTATTACGAGGTCTGGGTGCGCCGGCATGCCCCGGACGAAGCGGGTAAGTATCTGTTCTGGGGCTTTGTGCTGTTTGCCACAGGGCTGGGAGCCGCGTTTGCAGCGGCGCACTGGTCGCGCCGTGGCGCACCGTTCCGGAGGACGCGTTGAACAACGCCTTGCGCCGGCGGATGTGCCGCTGTTCCCTGAAATCGGCGTTGGGCCGAACTGGGACAAGGCACATTCATGCGTCCTCAGTCCCTTTGCCGTGGACCCACCTATGAGAAGAACCCGGAAAATTTTCGTCGTCTTTACCGCTATGGCGGTGCTGGCGGCTGGTGCCGCGGCAGGGTACGCCTGGTACAGGTTGACCCAGCCTTTTGTGACCGCCAGTGAAACAGCGGGGCCGGCAGCGAAAACCGCCTCCGCTGTCAGGCTCGAGCAACTGGTCCGCAAACTTTCCATCGATTTTCCGGATCGCACCTTTGACAACAAAATCCGGCTGGAAGGCGCTGCCGTGTACCTGGAGTCGCAGTTTGCCGGACTGGGCCTCAAGGTCGAGAGCCAGCGCTTCACCGCCGAGGGCCGGCCCTACCGCAACCTGGTCGTGAAGCTGGGCCCTGATACGCGTGAGGTGATGGTGGTGGGCGCTCACTATGACGTGGCAGGCGAGCAGCCCGGTGCGGACGACAATGCCAGCGGTGTGGCGGGCCTCGTTGAATTGGCGCGGCTGCTCAAAGGGCAAACTTTTCGCCAGCGCGTGGAACTGGTGGTCTACACGAATGAAGAGCCTCCGTTTTTCCGCACACCTTATATGGGCAGCGCCATCCACGCACGATCGCTCACTGAATCCGGCAAGCGCGCATCCCTCATGTTGTCGCTCGAGTGCATCGGCTACTTCAGTGACGAGCCGGGAAGCCAGGACCATCCCGTGCGGCTTCTCAATGCGATCTACCCGACCACCGGGAATTTCATCTCACTGGTGGGCTTCTACCAGGACGGCGAGGTCGCGCGCCAGGTGAAGGCGGCGATGAAATCGGCCTCCGACCTGCCGGTGTACTCGATCAATGCGCCGGGCTTCGTGGTGGGGGTCGACTTTTCGGACCACCTCAATTACTGGAATGAGGGCTATGTCGGGATGATGGTCACCGACACGGCTTTCTACAGGAACAAGGCGTATCACACGCCGCAGGACACGGCGGACCGGCTGGATTACCGGCGCATGGCAAAGGTTGTTGATGGCGTGCGTGCGGTGGTCATGCAGCACGCTGGGCCCGCCGTGCCGGCGCGCTAGTTGCCGCCGACCCCAGCACACGCACCACCGTCCAGTCCGGCGCGGCGGCAGTCAAGACATCGCCGCGCTCCCGGTATGTTCACTGCGTGCCTTGTACATGTCCAGGATCACTTCTGAAAAATTGCCCAGCAGGCGCTGGGCGACCCAGTTCGCATAGGCGTCGAAATCCGTGCTGATGCGATAGCTCACGCGAATGTGCAGGCGTGTGCCGCCTTCTTCGGGCGTCAGCGTGTAGGCGGTGTCGCGCAGGTCGAAATAGGCACCGCCCACTGTCACGTGGTCGTCCAGCGCTCCCGCAGGAAATGAATCGTTTGCAAAACGGTAGGTCCAGCGCACGTGGCGTTGCGGTTCCCATTGGCGTATCACCTCGTCGAAGTGAACGCCCTTGCCCCAGGTGCTCTTGCGGATGGGGCCCTCCGCAGTGTCTGTCGTGATGCCGCTGACCGGAAGCGGAACGCCGATCCGGTAGGCCCAGGCATGCTGTACCTCAGCGGGTGCGATATCGCGTGCGTTGTTGATCTGTTGCCACACTTCAGCTGACGTTGCCTGTATCAGAACACTCCGCTCCACGCTGCCGATGCGCTGCACCTGGTTTTGAGGAAATGCCATCGCCACCAGCAGTGGCAAGGCGGCAATGCTGTAGACCGCCTGCTTTGGCCAATTGGTCAGCCGGCAAACAAGCCCCATGACCAGGCCGCCGAACATGCCGAGGAGGGTGAACATCGGCAGGATGACGATGGCGCAGATCAGCCCCTCTATCAGGATGACCAGGCTGCCGAGCACAAACACGAAGGTCGCCAGCGCCGGTGCGAAGAGGTAGTAGGAAAAGCTTCTGCGTTTTTGCCGCTCGGCCGCATACACCGTGATGGCGCCTACCGCGATGGGCGCGAACCAGACAAAACCAGCCGCCATGGCTGATAGCGCGCTCCCCGCTGCACCGGAAAACATCAGGCGCAGGAGAAGCCCGCTCAGCGCTCCGGCCATAAAAGGCGCCCAGCCTGAAAACGGCATGCCTTGCGGCGATGCGGTATCTTCTTTTGCAGCCATGGCGCTGCCTTGCGCGGCGGGGCTCGATGGTGCGGCTTGGTTATCTGGGGTCATGATGGTGTGGGCGATGTTAGTGCGACGTGCCGCCGTCCGCCGGTTTGCGGGCCGTGACCATGTAATAGCCGAACCCCGGCAGCCATGCGCCCAGCAGGAAGGCGGCATACGACGCCACGATGTGGCCGCGGCGCAGCGGCGACAGGCGGAAGCGCGCCCGCCAGAGTTCACGCAAGGCAAAGCGCGTGGCGAACAGGGGAATCTGCAGGGCGCTGGGCGCCAGGCGCAGGCTGATGTCCTGAAACCGGATGTCGGTGAATCCCTGGCTGGCCAGCGCGGCGTGCAGTGCCTGTTTCTCGGCCAGTTCGTTGACGGCCCAGTGATGACACCACAGCCTGTAGATCCGCTCCATGAAACCGGGCAAAGGCTTGCTGTTGCGCCGCAAGGCATCGGCAATCACCAGCGTGCCGCCGGGCCGCAGCAGGCGCGCCGCCTCACGCACCAAAGCGCGTTTATCCGCCCCCGCTGCATGGCAGGAACTTTCAAGGGCGTAAACGCCGTCGTAAGCGCCGGCACGCAGGCCGGTGTCGACATAGTCGGCCAGGTGGAAGCGGACCTGGTTGGGCAAGGCCGCGGCCTGGTTGAGCTCAACGCCCTGGACGATTTGCCGCGCCACCAGTGTGACGGCGTCCACGGTGCTGTGCCTGCGGTTTTTGACGATGGATCTCGCCGTGGCGCCCGCGCCGCAGCCCAGGTCGGCCAGCAGGACGGCACCGCTGCCTGGCAGGGCCAGCCGGTGCAGCACTTCCCGGTTCATGCGCTCAAGCATGGCTTCGCGGGCCAAGGGGTTGACCTTCCAGGACCAGTAGCCGAAGTGCATGTTCATGCCGGGGCTCCACGCGCGGTAGTCGTCGGCCACGGCGTTGTAATACGACCTGATGTCCGCCAGCCGGGCTTCCTTGCCCGGGGTTGCCGCAGAGGTGGTGTGGTGGACAGCAGGGGTTGTGGTGAGCATTTTTTCCTCCGTCTGGGGTGTTTTTAGCTTTGAATTCCGCCGATGTCCTCAGCGTGCGTCGACTGCTGCAGCTGCAGCCGGCGCGGCGGGGCGGGCACTCTGCACATGGGCGGCCAGTTCCCGCGCGGCGACCCATTGCCGCACCTGCGTCCAGACGTTGCGCGAGATGATGGCCACGGTGAGGAACACGCCCGCCATCACCAGCCCCAGCGAGCGGCGCACCGCGTCGACCAGGCTGCTGCGGTCACTGAATTCGCCGAAGCTCAGCATCAGCAGCAGGGTGCCTGATACCGCCAGCAAGTAGGCGCAGCGTATCCAGAACTCCGCGCCGCCGTCCGCGTCGCACAGCATGCGCAGCACCTTGTGGAGGATGGGCTTGAGGTAGCTGATGGCGATGATGGGGCCGGCCAGCGCGATCAGCAGCGAGACAAAAAACAGGTTGGCATCGAGGTTGGCATGCATGGCGGTGTTTCCTTTCCTTGTTGGACGTGACGTGCTTGACGGGATTGCTTGACGTAATGGCTTAACGTGGGCAGCTGGCGGCATCGCAGCGCGCGGCGGCCGAGCGTTCGGCGGCGCGGCGCACGGCGCCTTCAAACATCAGGCGCACCAGCCCGCGCGGGATGCGGTGGCGGTTGCGCGCCAGCACCGGGTAGCCCCATTCGGCGAGCGGACGCAGCAGCGGCAAACGCATGGCGCCGCTGACCCAGCCCAGGCCGACGGCTTCGTAGGCCAGGCGGAACACTTCCACGCCCTTGAGCACCCGGCCGTCAGCCGTACGCGCATGGATCAGCGCCAGCAGGTCCTGCATCGTGGCGCCCGCGGGCAGGTCGGCAAAATCCGGCGCCGAGACGTCGGCAAAGCGCAGGTGGCCCTCGGTGTTGCGCAGCATCAGGTTGCTCATCTCGGCATTGCAAAGCGGGCAGGCCGATTCGTAATACAGGGTCAGCGGATAGATGGCCGGATCCATGGTGGCCTTGAAGCTGTCGTAGCGGGTGTTGCCGGCATTGCCCGCGTTGCCTCTGCTACCTCTGTAGCCCAAGCTGTCGGTGTTATGGATTGCAGTCATATTTCTCTCCTTTAGAAATTTCAGTACAAACAGAAATCAATATCCAAAAAAAAGCCACCGGCCTTTCAGAAGGTGGGCGGCAGCAACTCCGAAGGGTCCATGGGTTTGGCATCGCTGTCGCCGCGCACGAATTTCTGCACGCTGGCGCCCATGCGCAGCACTTTTTCGAGCGTGTTGGGCGACAGGCGCAGCATCTCGTCGGCCCACAGGCCCAGCGATTCCATCAGCCTCAGGGTTTCGCGCACGCGGTCCTGCGCGTCAGCGGGCTCGGCCTCGAAACCTTGGTCTTTCACGAGTTCGCGCAACATGCGCACCGTCGGGTCGTATTCGCGCTCCTTGCGCTCGCGCACCACGGTGCGGAACAACTCCCAGACGTCGAGCGAGGTTTCGTAATAGTCGCGCCTGTCGCCCAGCACGTGGGTGGCGCGTATCAGGTTCCAGTTCAGCAGCTCTTTGAGGCTGGTGCTGACGTTGGAACGCGCCACGGCCAGCGTGTCGGCGATGTCTTCCGCATGCAGCGGGCGGCCGTGGAAGAAGAGCAGGGCGTGGATTTGCGAGACGGTGCGGTTCACGCCCCAGGCGGTACCCATTTCTCCCCAGTGGACAACAAATTTGCGAGCGACGGGGCTGAGTTCCATGGCACCGACTATATGCCGTCTGTAATTTCTGTCAATACAGAAATTGAAGATATGAAAAAGAAACAACAGGACCGGCGGCGAGCTTGCATGAAGGCTTTCTACCGATGCGCTCCGAAACGCGGGCGTTGAAAATACCTGCAATGACAGACATCAAGACCTACGGCATGTCCGAGCGGGCCGACCACCTGGACTTCGACATCCGGTCCCAGCTGGTGCGGCCGCCGCTGGTACGCCCGCACCGGCACGAATATTTCCAGATCCAGATCAGCCTGCAGGGCGACACCGAGCAGAACGTGGCCGGCACGGTGCGGCCTTTCCGGCGCGGCTACCTGAGTTTTATCCTGCCCTACCGCGTGCATGTGATCCCGCATCCCGAGGGCTCGCGCTACGTCATCATCAATATGTCGCAGCAGTTCCTGCGGCCTGGGCTGGACGTGGACCCGCTGGACCTGGAAGACGTGCCCTTGAGCCGCGCGCCCGAACTGGCGCCCTTCCTGTTCCAGGAATACGCCGATTTTTATTTCTCCGAGGATGAATTTCCCGAGGTCGAGGTGCTGCTCGAAAAGCTCGCCTTTGAAAACGCGCATCGCCGCTTCGGTTCCATCGAGATGATCCGCGGCCTGATGCTGCAGCTGATAGGCCTGGTCTGCCGCAAGTACGAGTCCGACCTGCTGCGCTTTTCGGCCAGCCAGGCGCAGCAGGGCAGCCGGCGCGCCAGCCTGCAGCGCGCCGTGCGCTACATCCGTGAGCACCTGGCCGGCGAGGTCACGCTGGCCGACGCAGCGGCGGCTGCCTTCCTGTCGCCCAATTACCTCGCACACCTTTTAAAGAAGGAAACCGGCAAGACCTTCACCGACCTCGTGACCGAGCGGCGCCTGGAGTTCGCGCAGGAGCAGCTGGCGCACAGCAGCCAGCGCATCGCGAGCATCGCCCATGCCTCGGGCTTTGCCGACGAGGCCTATTTCGCGCGGCGTTTCCGCCAGCGTTTCGGCCAGACTCCGAAGGCTTACCGCGACAGCGTACGGGCAAAAATTTCAGGGGCCTGAGCCGCCGCCTCTGCTGCGGCGCAACACCGCTGCATTGAATCGTCCGGTAAATGCGTAATTGCGTCCGCCTGCATGACCCTTGTGCGCTCTAAGCTCGATGGTTGGAGAAAAAAACACGCTGACAACAAGCTCCAGCTTTCATCAATCCCAGGAGACACACATGACAAAACCAGACATGAGCAAACGCGGAATTTTGCAGACAGGCGCCCTGATGGCGACGGGCGCCGTCGTCGGCTGCGCCACGCCCGGCACGGCGGCCAATGCACCGGCCACGCCCTTCGGTGTGGCCGGGACCTACATCCCCATTGCGGGCAGCAGCGAGATGTTCCCGGTGCGCCGCATCTACTGCATAGGCCGCAACTACGCGGCCCATGCGATCGAGATGGGCTCCGACCCGAGCCGCGAGCCGCCTTTCTTCTTCCAGAAGCCCACCGACGCCATCCAGGTGGTGCCGCCCGGCAAGGTCGCCGACCATCCCTATCCCACGCTGACCAAGAACTACCACTATGAAGTGGAGCTGGTGGCGGCGCTCGCCAAGGGCGGACGCAACATCCCGATGGACAAGGCTCTGGACATGGTCTACGGCTATGCGCTGGGCCTGGACATGACGCGGCGCGACCTGCAGCGCGGCATGGGCGACCAGAAAAAGCCCTGGGAAATCGGCAAGAGCTTTGACCGCTCGGCGCCCATAGGCCCCATCCACAAGGTCGCGCAGACCGGCCATTACACCAAGGGCGCGATCTGGCTCAAGGTCAACGGCCAGGTCAAGCAGCAGGCCACGCTGAACCACATGATCTGGTCGGTGGCCGAGCAGATCTCCAAATTGTCCGAGGCCTTTGAGCTGTTTCCCGGCGACATCATCTATTCGGGCACACCTGAGAACGTCGGCCCGGTGGTCAAGGGCGACGTCATCGAATGCCACATCGACGGCCTGCCGGAGCTCAGCGTCAAGATCGTCTGAGGACTGGCACTGGCAGGGAGGGCGAGGGGGCAAGGGAAAACACCGTGTCGTCGTCGCGCGGTGGCAAGAACTTCCGGGGCCGCATAGACTCCGACAGCTTGCCTCCTCTCGCCTCCTTCGCCTTTTACCCTCCAACAACCAACCGAGGAAACCGCCATGCTTGAACACGACCAGAAAAAAGACTTCAACGCACTGCTGCCCGGGCGCTCCACCGAAGCCGGCGCCAGCCGCCGCACCGCGCTCAAGACGGCCCTGGGAGTCGGGTATGCCGCCACCGCCATGCCCATCATGGCGCAGACCGCCATCAAGACCTCCTCTGAAGGCCTGAAGACCGGCGAAACCACCTACGAGGTCAATGGCTTCAAGGTGCCCGCGTTTTTTGCGGCGCCTGCCGGCAAGACCAACCTGCCCGTGGTGCTGGTGATCCAGGAAATTTTCGGCGTGCACGAATACATCGCCGACACCGCGCGGCGCTTCGCCAAAACCGGCTACCTGGCCATCGCCCCCGAACTCTATGCGCGCCAGGGCGACCCCAGCACCTACAACGAAATGGCCAAGCTCATGGCCGAAGTCGTCTCCAAGGTGCCCGATGCGCAGGTCATGGCCGACCTGGACGGCGCGGTGAAGTGGGCAGGCGCTAACGGCGGAAACACCAAAAAGGTCGGCATCACCGGCTTTTGCTGGGGCGGCCGCATCACTTGGCTGTATGCCGAGCAGAGCAAGAACGTCAAGGCCGGTGTGGCCTGGTACGGCCGCCTCGTCGGCCAGCCCTCGGCCCTCACGCCCAAACACCCGCTGGATCTGGCGGCAGGCCTGAAGGCCCCGGTGCTTGGTCTGTACGGCGGTCAGGACGGCGGCATCCCGCTGACCACCGTCAATCAGATGAAGGACGCGCTGGCCGAAGCCGGCGCCAAAGGCAACAAGGCTGCAGCCACTTCTGAATTTGTGGTTTACCCGCAGGCGCCTCATGCCTTCCATGCCGATTACCGGCCGAGCTATCGCAAGGATGCTGCGGACGACGGCTTTAAACGCGCACTGGAATGGTTTAAAACCCACGGCGTGGGTTAAAAAGCACCCCCATCCAGGCTCACTGCGTGTAGCCTGTTCCCCCCTCAAGGGGGCGGCGCCTGCGGTCTGGCAAAGCCAGTCCCGCGGCCCCCGCTGGTAGTGTTCAAAGAATTCTTCAACCCAGCATGAGCCGCGGAACCGGCTTTGCCGGGCCGCAGGCGGGCGGCCCCCTCGGGGGGGCAGGGAGCTACACGAAGTGAGCGACCGTGGGGGCCCTCTTGACACGCTTGATAAGATAAAAACAACCCCGGCCGCAGGCATCTGGATGCCACGCCCGGGGTTTGTCGTCTGTGGTGTAACCTCCATGGGTGTTTGTGAATGATTTCGGGCTCCAGCCCAATAAATACGAGCGTAAGCAGCTATGACTTTGCTAGCAATCTTGATGGGAACCCTGGCAGCCGGTATCGGCAGCGTGTGGCTGGCGGCTTTGCTGAGCTTCGGCGTGCTGGCCCGCTACACGCAGCACATGCTGAGCCTGGCCGCCGGCGCGCTGCTGGCCACGGCTTTTATGCACCTGCTACCCGAGGCTTTCGAGAGCCAGGCCGGCGCCAAGGAGCTGTTCGCCACCTTGCTGGTGGGACTGGTGTTCTTCTTTTTGCTCGACAAGGCCGAGCTTTGGCACCACGGCCATGAGCACCACGGCGGCGAACATCACGGCCCCGAAGCGGCTGCGCATGCGCAGCATGACCATACCGGGCACGTCCATGCTGCGCACAGCCACGGCCACCATGGCCACGAGCATGGCGAGAGAAAAACCGGCGGCTGGGCCGTGCTGGCCGGCGACAGCGTGCATGCCTTCGGCGACGGCATCCTGATCGCCTCGGCCTTTATGGCCGACCTGCGGCTGGGCATCGTCGCCTCGCTGGCGGTGCTGGTGCATGAGGTGCCCCACCACATGGGCGACCTGGTGGTGCTGCGCCAGACCTCGAACAATCGCCGCGCCGCCCTCGTCAAGGTGTCCCTGGCCGGCGCGGTGACGGCGCTGGGCGGCGTGGTGGGCTATGCGCTGGTCGACCAGCTCTACGACTACCTGCCGTTTTTCCTGATCATGGCTTCGAGCAGCTTTATTTACGTTGCGCTGGCCGACTTGATCCCGCAACTGCAAAAACGCGTGACCGCCCGCGAAACCGTGGCGCAGATCGCCTGGCTGGCCATAGGCATAGGCCTGGTCACGCTGATCAGCGGGATGGCGCACCACCACTGAAGCAGGGCGGCGCCGCTGTCAGACAGCGCCTGACAAGGTCTGGGCTTGGCGGCCTATAGGCCGGGCCGGGGCGGAGAGGGAAGATGAGTTCAGCATCTTCCCAAAGCCCCCGTTCCATTGTGCAAAGGCAGGCCCGCCATGAACTTCCATTCAGACCCCAGCACGGTTTCCAGTGCCTTCCGCCCGTCGACCGCCTTCGGCACCGGTGAACCGTTCCGCAAAACATCGCAGCACAAGCCGCGGCTTGTCCGCCGAACACATGCCGCAGCCTATATCGCCTTTTTCATCACCGTCTTCGCCAGCATGGCGGCCGCTGCGGCGCTGGCGACCCACGACATGCCGCTCATGATGGTGGGGTTGTTGTGATGAACACCCGACGCAGCCATTCGCCGGACGGCGGCGTTCCGCTGGGCGCGGGATCGCCTGACGAACCGGCGCACACCTTGCCGGCCGAGCCGACGCAGATCACCAAGGCCAAGGCGCCTGCCGATAAAGCCGAAGCAGCGCAGCCGCGGTCCGGCACCCAAAAGCACGCGGGCAATGAAGAGCCCGAACCGACGCTCGAAGACGACCTTCCATCCGACGGCCGCGACAAAAAAGGCGAAGCCATGATCCGGGACCTGCCGCGCAAGGCCGGGAAGACCGGGAACATCGGGAAGAAGGAAAAGTAGCGATGGCCACCAACCCCAACGTTCCGCCGCCTGAGCCGCTGCCGCCCCTGGACACGCCGCCGGACCCGGGCGAGGTGCAGACCACACCCATGCCAATGACGCTGAAATAGGCGGGAAAAGCGCCGTCGGCAATGAAAGCGAAACCGGTGTAGTGTCATAAAGCGCAACAGGAATGCGCAATGCAGGAGGGTCACCCGTTCCGGTTTCCTGCAGGGTTTGACTGCTACAAGGAGAACCGACATGCCGATAGACACCAGCCCCGAGGGCGCCGAGCTGCTACACCAGCCCGTCGTCAAGCCATTTCCCGAGACCAGTCCCAAACACCCCCACCACGCCCATCCAGCCCCGCAGGCCGGCGATGACGGCCACAACCACGACCTTGACAGCGTGCTGCAAGGCGTTAGCGGCGGTGCAACCCGGGAGCCGGCGCCGATCCAGCCGCCGCTGGGGCATTGAGGGACGTCATTCAAGCAGTCCGCAAAGGAAAATCATGAGGCGATGGATGCAGCACCTCCATTCGGCGCCCGGTGCGCTGGTCATGACTCTGGCACTGGTGTTGGGCCTGAGCGCTTGCGGCAAGGAAGGCAGCAGCGGCGCGGCAAGTACGCCCGCAGCTGCTGCGCCGGCAGCTCCCGCGGCTGGTTCCTCCAGCCCGGCCAGCGGCGTGACGACCAACGGCGGCCTTCCGGCCAGCCAGCTCGGCAGCATCGCCACGCCCGGCGGCAGCAAAAACAGCAGCCCGAACAACAGCACCGGCAACGCCGCGCGTTAGGGCGCGGCGCCGCCGCCGTGCGGTTTGCGCCGGTGGGCAAGCTTCTATAAGGTCGGGGACTTCCCCCTCTGCAGGAGACACCATGGCCGAAATTCTCAATGTTCGCTGCTGCATTGCAGGCGGCGGCCCGGCCGGCATGATGCTGGGCCTGCTGCTGGCACGCGCCGGTGTGGATGTGCTGGTGCTTGAAAAGCATGCCGACTTCCTGCGCGACTTCCGCGGCGACACGGTGCATCCGTCCACGCTGCAGGTGATCCACGAGCTGGGCCTGCTCGATAAATTCCTGGCGCGTCCGCATGACGAGGTCAGCGAACTGCGTGCGGTGGTCGGTGATACGGAACTGGTGCTGGCCAGCTTCAAGCGCTTGCGCATACGCTGCCAGTTCATCGCGATGATGCCGCAGTGGGAGTTCCTCGATTTCGTGCGCGACGAGGCTGAAGTGTTTCCCGGCTTCCGCCTGCTGCAGAACGCCGAGGTCACCGGCGTGACCGAGGAGGGCGGCAGCGTCACGGGCGTGCGGGTCATGACGCCGAACGGCCCCTTGCAGGTGAAGGCGGACCTGGTCATAGGCGCCGACGGCCGGCGCTCGACGGTGCGCGCCGCCGCCGGGCTGGTGGTGCGCGACCTCGGCGCGCCCATCGACGTTCTGTGGATGCGCCTGCCCAAGCTGCTGGACGACCCTTCCACCACGGGCGGGCGTATCACCACCGGCATCTTCCTGGCCATGATTGACCGCGGCAGCTACTGGCAGTGCGCCTATGTGATTCCCAAGGGCGGCATCGAGGCGGTGCGCGCGCGCGGGCTGGAGGCTTTCAAGGCCGACATGGTGAAGGTGGCGCCGCTCTTCGCGGGCCGCATGGATGCGCTGGCAAGCTGGGACGACGTCAAGCTGCTGAGCGTGACGGTGGACCGGCTGGAGCGCTGGTACAAGCCCGGCCTGCTGTGCATAGGCGACGCGGCCCACGCCATGTCGCCGGTGGGCGGCGTCGGCATCAACCTGGCGGTGCAGGATGCGGTGGCGGCGGCCAACGCGCTGGCCGCGCCGCTGGCGGATGCGCGCGTGGGCACCCCTGCCTTGACGCCTTTCCTGGCGCAGGTAGAAAAGCGGCGCCTGTTGCCGACGCGCCTCACTCAGGCGGCCCAGGTGGCCATCCAGAACCGCCTGCTCAGCCCGGTGCTGGCGGCGCGCGGCACCGAGGCGCCGCCCATGGCACTGCCCTGGCCTTTGCGGCTGATGCGCCGCTGGCCGCTGCTGCAGGCGCTGCCGGCTTATGCGGTAGGCGTGGGCGTGCGGCCCGAGCATGTGCGCTCGCCGGCACGGCCTGTCGCCCAAGCAGGTGGGGTTTTGTAGGTTTTTTCCTACGTCATGGGCAGGCATTGCCTACAACTGCCATGCCGCATGGCTTTTAAAGTGAATTGAACGAATCCCAGGATTCCCATGACAGCAGGCGCGGCGGACCGTCCGGAAAGCCGGCGCCTGCAAGCCAAGGAGGCCCCATGAAAAGCAGCAACACCCTTCACGCCCACAAACCAGAGCCCAGCCCTTCCAAAGGTCAAGTGGGGGACAGGCCGGACAACGGCTCCAGAAGCAGCCGCGGCGCCGGACCTACCTCGGGTGCACGGCTGGACAACCCGCACAAGCGCATACGCCTGACGGGCCACGGTCGCGCGCACTGAAGACCCGGGCCCGCAGGCTCGCACTCGTCGAAAAACCCCTACAGCCCTGTGGGACGCTGTCTCATGGGGCATACCCGCAAGACGCCGCTAAATTGGTGTCTGGCTGGCGTTCAGCCAAATATCCGCCGATCGACAGATTGAGCTTCACCTTTGATTTTCACTTTTCATTTTTCATAAAAGGAACAGACATGCACGCATCCAAATTCAAACCCGCTGCCGCAACGGCCCTTGCCCTGGCCGCCCTGCTGGCGCTGGGCGCTTGCGGGAAAAAAGTGGAGGACACCGGCGCGACGTCTTCAACGCCCTCCACACCGTCCACGCCTTCCACCAGCGGTGGTTCGACGGGTTCATCCGGTTCCAGCTCAAGCAGCACCAGCCCCATGCCGACGCCGGAGTCCAGCGCGGCTGTCTCGAACTCGGGTTCGACGGCACCCGGCACGCCGGCCAGCGGCGGCACCAAATAATGCGGATTGCCATGGGCCTCTCGTGGGCCCAAAAAAAGCCACCCGGCTGAAGGCCGGGTGGCTTTTTTCTTGCGCGAACGGATCGCCTCGAAGGAGTAAGGTTCTAGCCCTGCGCCACCGGGCGCTGCGGGTCGCTGCACCAGTCGCTCCAGCTGCCGGCGTACAGGCCGGTCCGGCCCAGGCCGGCGACCTCCATCGCGATCAGGTTGGGCACGGCGCTGACGCCGCTGCCGCAGTGGTGCACCACACTCGCCGGCTCGCGCCCGGCCAGCAGGGTTTCAAACTCGGCCTTGAGCTGCGCGGCCGGCTTGAACTTGCCGTCAGGCGCCATGTTCTGGCTGAAAGGCCGGTTCAGGGCGCCGGGGATGTGGCCCGCCACCGGGTCCAGCGGTTCCACCTCGCCCTTGAAGCGCGGTGTGGCACGCGCATCGATCAGGGTCTGGGCCGGGCGGCCGAGTTGCCCGGCCACGGTATCGGCCGACACCAGCGCGGCCCTGGCCGGCGCCAGCAGGAAGCTGGCCTGGAAATGCGCGGGCTCCTCGCCGCTGTTCACCGCGCCGCCCGCGGCCTGCCAGGCCTGCAGCCCGCCGTCGAGCACGGCGACGTTTTCATGGCCGGCCCATTTGAGCATCCACCAGAGGCGCCCGCAGTAGTTGGCGCCGTTGCGGTCGTAGACAACGGCCTGCATGTCGTTGGCAAAACCGACGCTGGAAAGCCAGGTGGCGAACTTCTCGCGATTGGGCAGCGGGTGGCGCCCGCCGGACGCGGGCGCGTCGGCGCCGCTGGCGGTGATCACCCCGTGGGCGCCCGGTACACCGTGCTTTGCGCTCAGCGCGGTGTCCAGGTTGGCATACACGGCGCCGGGGATGTGCGAGGCCAGGTATTGCTCCTGGCCGGCGTTCGGCTTCATCAGGTCAAAGGTGCAGTCGAAGATGCGCAGCGGCTTTGCCGCGGCGACCAGGGCTTGCAACTGCTCGGCGGAAATCAGGGTGGTGTAGCTCATTTTTTGCTCCTTAATGCTCTTCAGCGGGTGCATTCGGCGCGGCGCGGGCACGCAGAACAGTGGCTGCGATCGCGCTCACGATGATGAGCGCCATGCCGGCCCAGCCGATCAGGGGAATATTGTCGCCAAACACGATCAGGCTGTAGAGGGCCGCGAACACAATCCCTGAATATTGCAGGTTGGCCACCATCAGCGTGCCGCCGTGGTTTTCCGACATGGAGTAGGCCCTGGTCATGGCCATCTGGCCCAGCGACGCCAGGATGCCTATGGGCGGCAGCCACAGCGCGTGCTGCCAGTTCCAGGGCGTCACGCCCATGACCGCCATACCCAGCGCGCCGGCCACCGCCGTTCCCACCGCAAAGTAAAACACCGTGCGGGTTTCGGGTTCGCCCATGCGCGAGATCGCCATGACCTGCATATAGGCAAAGGCGGCGCCCAGGCCCGACATCAGGCCCACCAGGCCGGCGAAAGTCTGGTTCTGGTCTATGGCCGGGCGCAGCAGCATGACCACACCGATGAAACTGGCAAGAATCGCCATCACCAGGGGCCCCTGACTGGGTCCTTTCTGTCCGGCCTTGCCCAGCATCAGCGCGCCACCGACCAGGAAGGCCGCGATCCACACGCTGCTCATGTAGTTGAGCGTCATGGCGGTGGCCAGCGGCAAATGGGCGATCGCGTAAAACCAGGCCGACAGCGACATCACGCCGATCACGCTGCGCCAGGCGTGCATGGCCGGGTAGCGGGTGCCCAGGGTGATGCCGCGCGCGCGGGCGTAGGCCGCCATGAAGACGATGCCCAGGATGCCGCGGTAGAACACCAGCTCGGCGCTGTTGAAGTGTTCCGATGCGTACTTGACGCAGACCCCCATGGTTGCAAACATGAACGAGGAAAAAATCATCCAGACGGCTTGCATGGCGGGCGGTGGGTTAGGGGGAATGAAAGGGGAAATGAAAAATGGCCGCGGCCCCGAAAAAAAGCGGGACAGCAGCCATCATATGCAAGGGCGCGAAATCAGATCATCTGCGTGGTCTTGCTGGCGCCCATTTCGCGGCGGTACCACTCGTGAAAGTGCTGCATGCCGTCTTCCATGGGGCTTTGGTAAGGGCCGAACTCGTTGTCGCCGCGCAGCAGCAGGGCCTTGCGGCCGGCGTCCATGCGCAGGGCGATTTCATCGTCTTCGACGCAGGTTTCCATATAGGCCGCCTGCTGCGCCTCGATGAACTCGCGCTCGAAGGCGCAGATTTCCTCGGGATAGAAAAACTCCACCACGTTGAGCGTCTTGTCCGGGCCCCGCGGATGCAGCGTGCTGACCACCAGCACGTGCGGGTACCACTCGACCATCACGTGCGGGTAGTAGGTCAGCCAGATCGCGCCGTACTTGGGCGGCACGCCTTTGCGGTACTGCAGCACCACGTCGTGCCATTTTTTGTAGGTGTCTGTGCCGGGCTTGCCGAGCTTGTCGGACACGCCCACCGTCTGCACCGAGTAGTCGGCCTCCAGCTGCCAGCGCAGGTCGTCGGTGGTGACGAAGCCGCCCAGCCCGGGGTGGAAGGGGCCGACGTGGTAGTCCTCGAGGTAGACCTCGATGAAGGTCTTCCAGTTGTAGTTGCACTCGTGCAGGTGCACCTTGTCGAGCTGGTAGCCGGAAAAGTCGAGGTCGGCGTACGTCGCCAGCTGCGACATCTCGGCCGCGACGTCGCGGCCGTTGTCCTCGAACACCAGGCCGTTCCAGGTGGTGGTCTTGTAGCGGTTCAGGTTCAGGCAGGGGTCGATCTCGAAGTGCGGCGCGCCTATGAGTTCACCCGAGGTGTTGTAGGTCCAGCGGTGCAGCGGGCAGACGATGTTGCTGCCGGTGTTGCCGCGCCCCTGCAGCATGGTCGACTGCCGGTGCCGGCAGACGTTGGAAATCAGCTCTATGCCCGAGGCATTGCGCACCAGCGCGCGGCCTTCGCCTTCATGCGGCAGCGCGTAGTAGTCGCCCAGATTGGGCACCGCCAGTTCATGGCCCAGGTAGCGCGGCCCGCGCGCGAACAGCTTTTGCTGCTCCCGCTGGTACAGGCCCGCGTCAAAGTAGCTGGAGATCGGGAGCTGGCTGGTGGCCTGCAGGAGACGAAGGCTGAGATCAGACATGCAAATTTCGGTGAACATGCCGCCGCGCGAGGCTTGGAGGCAGTTGACAAACGAGGGAAGCAGGCTGAGCGACAGCCCACGGATGAAAACAAGGCCGGGTATCCCGCGGCGGCGATGCCGTTGTTATCGAGAACTGTTATCAATTGTACCCGTGCGGGGCAAATCCGGGGACTTGGCGCGCCGCCGCCGGATAATGCGAACATTGCAATTTCAACCCCGGAACGCCGGGGCCTGCAATCCGTCCGCAACGGCCTAAAATCAAGGCCTTCATCCAAAGAACCATGGCCAAAAGCGCTTCATCCTCCGCCTCTCCCACGCCCGCCGCCGCTACTGCGCTGCCCGCCAGCTACGAGGCGGCCCTGCAGGAACTCGAGGAACTGGTCGACAGCCTGGAGTCCGGCCAGCTGCCGCTGGACCAGTTGCTGACTGGGTACCAGCGCGGCGCGCAACTGCTCAAGTTTTGCCGCGACAAGCTCGAGGCCGTGGAAACCCAGATCAAGGTGCTGGAAGGCACGGAACTCAAGCCCTGGGTGCAGGAGTAGGGGGCGCGAGCCACCCTCCAGGCGCCCGATGACCCAGACACAACCAGAGACCCCGATTGAACGCCCCTGAAAAACTGCCCCTGTTCACCTTGAGCGACTGGAGCGCAAGGCAGCTTGCCACCGTCGAACAAGCCCTGTCCCGCTGGGTGGCTTGCCCCACCGATTCCCCCGCGCCCGCAGGCCTGGGCGACGCCATGCGTTATGCCGTGCTCGACGGCGGCAAGCGCCTGCGCCCGCTGCTGGTCATGGCCGCCTGCGAGGCCGTCGGCGGCAATGCCGAAGCCGCCTTGCGCGCGGCCTGCGCGGTCGAACTGATCCACGCCTATTCGCTGGTGCACGACGACATGCCCTGCATGGACAACGACGTGCTGCGCCGCGGCAAGCCCACGGTGCATGTCAAGTTCGGCCAGGCCCAGGCGCTGCTGGCCGGCGACGCGCTGCAGGCCCTGGCCTTCGAATTCCTCACACCCGAGGGCGGCGCCGTCGACGCCGCCACGCAGGCGCGGCTGTGCCGGATGCTGGCCCAGGCGGCCGGCTTCCAGGGCATGGCCGGCGGCCAGGCGATTGACCTGGCCAGCGTGGGCATGCCGTTGAATTCGCAGCAGCTGCACGAAATGCACCGCCTGAAAACCGGTGCGCTGCTGGAAGCCAGCGTCATGATGGGCGCGGCCTGCGGCGCCGTGACACCCGCCGCGCAGCAAGCCCTGCGCGAGTACGGCGCGGCGGTCGGCCTGGCCTTCCAGGTGGTCGACGACATCCTCGACGTCACCGCCGACTCCGCCACGCTGGGCAAGACCGCCGGCAAGGATGCCGCCCAGGACAAGCCCACCTTTGTTTCGCTGATGGGGCTGGAGGCCTCCAAAGCCTATGCGCAGCAGTTGCTGGCCAAGGCCCAGGCCGGGCTGGACGCCAGCGGCCTGGCCCGCACCGAGGCCTTGCGCGCGCTGGCCGACATGCTCGTCAACCGCCACCATTGACCAGGACTGAACGACAGACAGGGACAGAGGACCCGGCCTCGCCATAACAACGACACACGATGTACCCATTGCTCGAAACCATCCACAGCCCCGCCGACCTGCGCAAGCTGCCGCGCAGCGGCCTGAAACCCCTGGCCGACGAACTGCGCGCCTTCGTGCTCGACAGCGTCTCCAAAACCGGCGGGCACCTGAGTTCCAACCTCGGCACCGTGGAGCTCACGGTGGCCTTGCACTACGTTTTCAACACGCCCGAAGACCGCCTGGTGTGGGACGTGGGCCACCAGACCTACCCGCACAAAATCCTGACCGGCCGGCGCGAGCGCATGGGCAGCCTGCGCCAGTTCGGCGGGCTGTCGGGTTTCCCGCGCCGCGACGAAAGCGAATACGACACCTTCGGCACCGCACATTCCTCGACCTCGATTTCCGCCGCGCTGGGCATGGCGCTGGGTGCCCAGCAAAAGGGTGAAGACCGCCATGCGGTGGCCATCATCGGCGACGGCGCCATGAGCGCCGGCATGGCCTTCGAGGCCCTGAACAACGCGGGCGTGCACGACCACTGCAAGCTGCTGGTGGTGCTCAACGACAACGACATGAGCATCAGCCCGCCGGTGGGTGCGCTGAACCGCTACCTGGCCCAGCTCATGAGCGGGCGCTTTTACGCATCGGCCAGGCACATGGGCAAGCAGGTGCTGCGCGTGGCGCCGCCGCTGCTCGAGCTGGCCAAGCGCCTGGAGTCGCATGCCAAGGGCATGGTGGTGCCGGCCACGCTGTTTGAGAACTTCGGCTTCAACTACATCGGCCCCATCGACGGCCACGACCTCGAGTCCCTGGTCCCCACGCTGGAAAACATCAAGCACCTGATGGACACCCAGGGCGGCCCGCAGTTCCTGCACGTGGTCACCAAAAAAGGGCAGGGCTACAAGCTCGCCGAAGCCGACCCCATCGCCTACCACGGCCCCGGCAAGTTCGATCCGGCCATGGGCTTGCAAAAATCCAGCGCGCCTGCCAAGCAGACCTTCACCCAGGTCTTCGGCCAGTGGCTGTGCGACATGGCCGAACACGACGCCCGCCTGGTCGGCATCACGCCGGCCATGCGCGAGGGCTCGGGCATGGTCGAATTCCACAAACGTTTTCCCGGGCGCTACCACGACGTCGGCATCGCCGAGCAGCACGCGGTGACCTTCGCCGCCGGCATGGCCTGTGAAGGCCTCAAGCCCGTGGTGGCCATTTATTCGACCTTTCTGCAACGCGGCTACGACCAGCTGATCCACGACGTGGCCCTGCAGAATCTGCCCGTGGTGTTCGCACTCGACCGCGCCGGCCTGGTCGGCGCCGACGGCGCCACGCATGCGGGCGCTTACGACATTCCCTTCCTGCGCTGCATCCCCAACATGAGCGTGGCCTGCCCCGCCGATGAACGCGAATGCCGCAAGCTGCTGAGTTCCGCCTTCGAACAAAACCATCCGGTGGCCGTGCGCTACCCGCGCGGCGCCGGCGCCGGCGTGGAACCCGAAGCCGGGCTCGAGGCACTGCCTTTCGGCAAGGCTGAAGTCCGCCGCGAAGGCGCAGGCGTCGCCATCCTCGCCTTCGGCACGCTGCTCTACCCGGCCCTGCAGGCCGCCGAAAAGCTGGGCGCCACGGTCGTCAACATGCGCTGGGCCAAGCCACTCGACACCGAGCTCCTGCTCAAAGTCGCGGCCAGCCATGAAGCCCTGGTCACCGTCGAAGAGGGCGCCATCATGGGCGGCGCAGGCAGCGCCGTCAGCGAAGCCCTGCAAGCCGCCGGCGTCGCCAAACAGGTGCTGCACCTGGGCCTCAAAGACGAGTTCATCGAACACGGCGATCCGGCCAAACTGCTGGCCCTGCAAGGGCTGGACGCAGCCGGCATCGAAGCCGCCGTCACCGCGCGCTTCGGCGCATTGCTTGCCGGCAAGTCTGCGAAGCCTGCACTCAAGTCCGTTGCCTGAACACGGAATTCGCTAGACCCTGAAAGCTCTTCATTCAAGCCGGGGCCGCGGAACCGGCTTTGCCGGGCCGCAGGCGCAGCGCCCCGAGGGGCTGGAGCCCGCGGCTCCAAGCCTGCCTGCGCAGGCTTGGACGGGCGACAGAGGCGAAGCGTCTCGCGAGCCGCGGCCTGCAAGGCCTCGCGCATTACACGAAGTGAAAAGCGTGGGGGCCTTCAGCTTCGTGTCAGGTCTTCAAGGGTAAACCCGCCCGGTCGCCACCCCCTCCATTTCTAGAATTCCCCAGGACCTGTAGGCCTGTAGAAGCGGCTTGGCCGGCGCGCGCGCCGGCCCAAGGATTTTATTTTTCACCTTTCGGAGTCAAGCTGATGGATCGTCGTTCACTCATCAAGCACGCGGGCGTTGCCGGCGTTCTGGCCGCGGGCGTTGCGCCCGCCGTTCATGCGCAGGCCGCCGTTCGCTGGCGCCTGGCGTCCAGCTTTCCCAAGTCGCTGGACACGATCTACGGCGGCGCGGAAACCTTCGCCAAGCACGTCAAGGCGATCTCGGGCGGCAAGTTCGAAGTCTCCGTGCATTCGGCCGGCGAGCTGATGCCCGCCTTCAGTGTGGTCGACGGCGTGCAGCAGGGCACGATTGAAGCCGCGCACACGGCGCCGTACTACTTCTTCGGCAAGGACGAGACTTTCGCCATCGGCGGCGCGATCCCCTTCGGCCTGAACAGCCGCCAGATGAGCGCCTGGACCTTCGAGGGCAACGGCCTGAAGCTGATGCGCGAGTTCTACGCCAAATACAACATCGTCAGCTTTCCCTGCGGCAACACCGGCGCGCAGATGGGCGGCTGGTTCCGCAAGGAAATCAAGTCGCTGGCCGACATGAAGGGCCTCAAATTCCGCGTCGGCGGCTTTGCCGGCAAGGTCATCGAACGCCTGGGCGGCGTGCCGCAAAACATTCCCGGCGGCGAGATCTACCAGGCGCTGGAAAAAGGCACCATCGACGCGGCTGAATGGATCGGCCCCTACGACGACCAGAAGCTGGGCTTTAACAAAGTGGCGCCCAACTACTACTACCCCGGCTGGTGGGAAGGCGGCCTGCAGCTGGACCTCTACATCAACCAGAAGGCCTACGACGCGCTGTCGCCCGAATACAAAGCCATCGTTGAAGTCGCCAGCGCGGCCGCCCACGTCGACATGCAGGCCAAGTACGACGCCAAGAACCCCACGGCCTTGAAGCAGCTGGTCGGCGCCGGCGCCAAGCTGAAGCCTTTCCCCACCGACGTGATGAACGCCGCCTTCAAGGAATCCATGAAGCTCTATGAGGAGCTGTCGGCCAAGAACGAGAACTGGCGCAAGGTCTACGCGGACTATTCCAAGTTTCGCGGCGACCAGAACCTGTGGTTCCGTTTCACCGAAGCCACCTTCGACCGCTTCATGCAAAGCCAGAAGCTGTAAGCCGGCGCCCCGCCCGGGCAACTGCCCGGGCTCCCTGCCTGGGCACGCCTGCACGCAGCGGGTGCCGGGAAAAAGCCGCCCCTGCCGGGCGGCTTTTTTTTGGAGAAATCTGTTGCGATCTACGGGTAAGAACGGGGTAGCTTTATGAAAAAGAGTGACAAAGTGTCCATGCTCCGCCGGCGTGTCCGGGGCACTGCAACTATTGCAGTACCCGGCCCCGCTACGGACCCCCTACGGAAAACTTCTATAACTTCAGGAGAGAGTTTTATGGATCGTCGCTCACTTATCAAGAATGCCGGCATCGCCGGTGTACTGGCCGCCGGCGTGGCGCCCGCCGTTCATGCCCAGGCTGCCGTTCGATGGCGCCTGGCCTCCAGCTTTCCCAAATCGTTGGACACCATCTTCGGCGCAGCCGAGGTGTTCGCCAAGGCCGTGAAAGCCATGTCGGGCGGCAAGTTCGAAATCTCCGTCCATTCGGCCGGCGAACTGATGCCCGCCTTCGGCGTGGTTGACGGCGTGCAGCAGGGTACCGTCGAGGCGTGCCATACCGCGCCCTATTATTTTTTCGGCAAGGACGAATGTTTTGCGCTGGGCTGCGCGATCCCCTTCGGCCTGAACAGCCGCCAGATGAGCGCCTGGATGTACGAAGGCAACGGCATGAAGCTGATGCGCGAGTTCTATGCCAAGTACAACATCGTCAATTTCCCCGGCGGCAACACCGGCGCCCAGATGGGTGGCTGGTACCGCAAGGAAATCAAGTCCGTCAAGGACATCAAGGGCCTGAAGATGCGCATAGGCGGCTTTGCCGGCAAGGTGCTGGAGCGCATAGGCGGCGTGCCGCAGAACATTCCCGGCGGCGAGATTTACCAGGCGCTGGAAAAGGGCACCATCGATGCCGCCGAATGGGTGGGCCCGTATGACGACCAGAAGCTGGGCTTCAACAAGGTCGCGCCCTTTTACTACTATCCCGGCTGGTGGGAAGGCGGCCCCGAGCTGGACTTCTTCATCAACAACAAGGCCTTCGAGGCGCTCACGCCCGAGTACAAAGCCATTGTGGAGGCCGCGGCAGCCCAGGCCCACAGCGAGATGCAGGCCAAATACGATGCGAAGAACCCGGCGGCCCTGAAGCAGCTGGTGGGCGCTGGCACCAAGCTGAAGGCTTTCCCCACCGACGTGATGAACGCCGCCTTCAAAGAGTCCATGGCCCTGTATGAGGAGCTCAACGCCAAGAACGAGAACTGGAAAAAGATCTACGCTGATTACTCCAAGTTCCGCGCCGATCAGAACCTCTGGTTCCGTTTCACCGAAGCCACTTTTGATCGCTTCATGCAAGCCCAGAAACTGTAATTCCCGCGGGGCCTTCGCGCCCCGTCAGGAATTTGCAAGCCGCCTCTCGCAGGCGGCTTTTTTATTTCAGGAAACCTAGGGGTAAGAACGGGGTGATTTTGAGAGTGAAAGCTGACAGAATCCGAGACAGACTTCGCTTGAGCACGCCGCCCGTACGGGCCGTGCCGGCTCGAGCGGTCCGGCGGATTCCCATTCAGGGTCCGCACATTCGACAACTCTTCAGGAGATAGTATTTTGGATCGTCGCTCCCTTATCAAAAACGCCGGCATTGCCGGCGTTCTCGCTGCCGGCATCGCCCCCGCGGTTCACGCGCAGGCGGCCATCCGCTGGCGCCTGGCTTCCAGCTTCCCCAAGCCGCTGGACACCATTTACGGCGGCGCTGAAGTGTTCGCCAAGAAGGTCGGCGAGATGACCGGCGGCAAGTTCCAGATCAGCGTGCACGCGGCCGGTGAACTGATGCCCGCCTTCGGCGTCGTCGACGGCGTTCAGCAGGGAACAGTGGAAATGTGCCACACCGTGCCTTACTACTATTTCGGCAAGAACGAGGCCTTCGCCATCGGCGCGGCCATTCCCTTCGGCATGAACTCGCGCCAGATGTCCGCGTGGATGTACGAGGGCAATGGCCGCAAGCTCATGAACGAGTTCTACGCCAAGTACAACATGGTGAGCCTCCCCGGCGGCAACACCGGCACCCAGATGGGCGGCTGGTTCCGCAAGGAGATCAAGACAGTGGCCGACCTGAAGGGCCTGAAGTTCCGCATCGGCGGCTTCGCCGGCAAGGTGGTCGAGAAGCTGGGCGTGGTCCCGCAAAACCTGCCGGGCGGCGAAATCTACCAGGCCCTCGAAAAGGGCACGCTGGACGCCGCCGAGTGGGTCGGCCCTTACGACGACCAGAAGCTCGGTTTTGCCAAGGTGGCGCCGTTCTACTATTACCCCGGCTGGTGGGAAGGCGGCCCCGAAGTTGATTTCTTCATCAACAACAAGGCGCTCGAAGCCCTGCCCGCGGAATACAAGGCCATCGTCGAGACCGCCGCCTCGCACGCGCACATCGACATGCAGGCCAAATACGACGCCCGCAATCCCGGTGCGCTGAAGCAGTTGGTCGCCGGGGGCACCAAAGTGCTGCCTTTCCCCACCACGGTGCTTGAAGCCTCTTTCAAGGCCTCCATGGACCTGTACGAAGAGATCGCCGCCAAGAACCCGGACTGGAAGAAGATCTACGGTGACTACCGTGCCTTCCAGCGCGACCAGATCCTCTGGTTCCGTTTCGCCGAGTCGCGCTTCGATACCTTCATGCAAAGCCGCAAGATGTAAGAGCCGGAGACCTTCCGCTCACAAAGCCCCGCCTTGGCGGGGCTTTTTTTTGCCCTGCTGTTTCTCCCAGCCGTCTGCCTGGCCCGATCCGCGGCAAGCTTTCCCGGCTGCCCGCGGGCGCATCAAGGCTCACCCCGCCTGTTCCGGGAAAAAAAAAGCCCCGTCGTGACGGGGCTGGGGAGAGGGCTGAATCCGCTTATTTCTTTTTCGCGGCTTCTTCAAGCGCCTTCATGGGGTCGACCTCGGCGGAGGGCGCGGCCTCCGGCGCGGGCATGCCGCTCGCGGCGTCCGAAGCCGCGGGTTCCGGCGTGGTTGCGAATGGATCCGTTGCCGGCTCCACGGCGGGCATGTTGTTTTCCATCTCGATGCGCACCTTGTCCAGGTCATAGGCCTGCTTCTTGTCCAGGCCGCTGGAGACGATGCCGGGGAACGCAATGATCAGCCCGACCATGATGACCTGGATCAGCACGAAGGGCACGGCACCCCAGTAGATCTGCATCGTCGTCACCGGCTCGATCAGCTTTTTGCTGACCCTGTCGGTATAGGCCTTGATGGGCGCCACGCTGCGCAGGTAGAACAGGGCGAATCCGAACGGCGGATGCATGAACGAGGTCTGCATGTTCACGGCCAGCAGCACGCCGAACCAGATCAGGTCGATACCCAGCTTTTCCGCAACCGGCGCCAGCAATGGCACCACGATGAAGGACAGCTCGAAGAAGTCCAGGAAGAAAGCCAGGAAGAAGATCAAGAGGTTGACCACAATCAGGAAGCCGGTCTGGCCGCCCGGCAGGCCGGTGAGCAGGTGCTCGACCCATTTCGGGCCGTCAACGCCCTGGAAGGTCAGGCTGAACATCGTGGAACCGATCAGGATGAACACAACGAAGCAAGACAGCTTGGTGGTGGTCGCCAGGGCCTGCCTGAGCAGCGAGAAGCTGAGCCTGCGCCGCACCATGGCCATCACAAAGGCCCCCAGTGCGCCCATGGCGCCGCCTTCCGTCGGGGTGGCGATGCCCAGGAAAATCGTGCCCAGCACCAGGAAAATCAGCAGCAGGGGAGGGATCAGGACGAAGGTGACACGCTCAGCCATGCGCGAGAGCAATTTCAGGCCCGTGACCTTGTTGATCACGGCGATGAGGAACGCCAGCATGACGCCCGCGCACATGGAAACGACGATGGTTTCATCGGTTGCCACCGTGGTGACGGGCACACCCGTGACCCAGCTCTGCACGGCTGCGTAGTGTTCGCCGAAGTAAAAGGCGATGCCGGTCGAAATTACCGTCAGGACCAGCAGCGACAGCAGGCCGTTTTTGCCGCTGTCTTCGCGTATGGTCCGCGCTTCGGCCGGCAGTGCGGGCACCCAGTGCGGCTTGAAGATGGCCAGGCCCACAACGTACAGCACGTACATGCCCGTCAGCGCGAAGCCCGGGATGAAAGCGCCCTTGTACATTTCACCCACGCTGCGGCCCATCTGGTCGGCCAGCACGATGAGCACCAGGGACGGCGGAATGATCTGTGCCAGCGTACCCGACGCGGCGATGACACCGGCGGCGATGCGCCTGTCGTAGCCGTAGCGCAGCATGATGGGCAGCGAGATCAGGCCCATGGAAATAACGGAGGCCGCCACGACACCGGTCGTCGCCGCCAGCAGGGCGCCCACGAAGATCACGGCAAGCGCCAGGCCGCCGCGAACCGGGCCGAAGAGCTGGCCTATGGTGTCCAGCAAATCCTCGGCCATTCCGCTTCGCTCAAGAATCAATCCCATCAGGGTAAAGAACGGGATGGCCAGCAGCGTGTCGTTCTGCATGATGCCGAAAACGCGCAGCGGAAGCGCTTGCAGCAGCGCTTCCGGCAGCACGCCGAGTTCCACGCCGACAAAGCCGAAAAACAGGCCGCAAGCGCCCAGGCTGAAGGCAACGGGAAAACCCATCAGCAGGAAAACGATCAGCCCCAGGAACATGATCGGGGCAAGATTTTGAATGAAAAATTGCATGAATGTGTCTCCCGATCAGCCGGCGTTGGTTTTGGTTTCAGCAAGCCTGCGGATGGCTTCGGCCAGTTCTTCTTCGGCGGTTTTTTCCACCTTCTTGACGGTCGGGTCCTCGATCAGGCCCTTCAGGAACGCGATGCGCTTGATCAGCTCCGACCAGCCCTGCAGCAGGAGCAGGGTGAAGCCGAGCGGGATCATGGCGTAGACAGGCCAGCGGATCAGGCCGCCGGCGTTGCCGGAGACTTCACCGGACTGAAGGCCGCGCAGGAAAAACGGGATGCCGTAGTAGAGCAGGGCGGCGCACACCGGCGTCAGGAAAATGGTGAAGCCGACAATGTCCACCCAGATCTGGCCGCGCTTGGAAAGCCGGCTGGAGAGTACGTCGATCTTGACGTGTTCGCCTTGCAGCAGGGTATAGCCGGCCGCGATAAGGAAGGATGCGGCAAACAGGTACCACTGGACTTCCAGATAGGCGTTCGAACTCACGTTGAACACCTTGCGGACGATGGCGTTGAGGCCGCTGATCACGGTGGAGGCCAGTATCAACCAGATGACGTGCTTGCCGATCTGTGTGTTGAGCCAGTCCACCGCATTGGAAAATCTCAGTAATGCGCGCATTGTTTGTCTCCGGGGTAAAGGGAATCCGCATAAAAATTCATCCGGAGTCCCCGCTTTTGCGGTGAGTCCGGATGAGTCTTTGCAGCCAGGAAATTCTATAAAGAACTATAGAAGGCAAGCTGACAGCATTTTGACGGTAGGCCCCCGGATACATAGGGGTAAACACGTGGTTTGCCCCGATTTGGCGCGCTTTTCAAGCCGACGACGTGTTCACCCCTGTTTTGGCGGTGCCCGCTGCGGCCTCAGGGCTGCCGCCTGCCGCCAACGGCTGCCTGCGCGGAAGCCGTGCGCCCATCGCTGTTCCGGTTGTGTGTTCCAGAAGACCGCGGCATGGATTCCCTGACCGGTAATTCAGGCGCTGGATGGCTCCGCCTCAGTTCAGCGCACAGCCATACCCTGACCGGCAACAACTTCCCCAATAACCGCTGCCTCGGCAAAGCCCTGGGCCCGAAAAATCGCCAGCACCTCGGCGGCGCTGTCCGCACTGCAGGACACCAGCAGCCCGCCCGAGGTTTGCGGGTCGCTCAGCAAGGCTTTGTCCACCTCGGCGAAGCCGGCCGGCAACATCACTTCATGGCCGTAGCTGGCCCAGTTGCGTCCTGAAGCGCCCGTCACGCAACCTTGCGTTGCGAGTTCGCGTGCGCCGTTGATCAGCGGGACGCGTTGCCAGTCGATGCGGACCTGCAGGCCGGCGCCGCGCGCCAGTTCCAGGCCGTGGCCGGCCAGGCCGAAGCCGGTGATGTCGGTCAGCGCGTGCACGCCTTCCATGCGCGCGAGTTCAATGCCGGGCTTGTTGAGCTGCGTGGTGAGCGCCACCATGCGCGCGTAGCCTTCGGCATCCAGCACCTCTTTCTTCAGTGCTGCCGAAAGAATGCCCACGCCCAGCGGCTTGCCCAGCACCAGCACGTCGCCGGCACGCGCGCCCGAATTCTTCTTGACGCGCGACGGGTGCACCAGGCCCATCACCACCAGGCCGTAGATCGGCTCGACGGAGTCGATCGTGTGGCCGCCCGCGATCGGGATGCCGGCATCGCGGCAGACGTCCTGCCCGCCGCGCAGGATGGCGCCTATGGTTTCCAGCGGCAGCACGTTGACGGGCATGCCCACCAGACCCAGCGCCATGATGGGCGTGCCGCCCATGGCGTAGACGTCGCTGATCGCATTCGTCGCGGCGATGCGGCCGAAGTCGTAGGGGTCGTCCACGATGGGCATGAAGAAGTCGGTGGTGGCGATCAGCGCCTGCTCGTCGTTGAGCTGGTACACGGCCGCGTCGTCCGCGGTTTCAATGCCCACCAGCAACTGCGGCGGAAGGTTGATGCCCGGCAGGTTGCCCGAGTTCCTGAGGATCTCGCTGAGCACGCCGGGCGCGATCTTGCAGCCGCAGCCGCCGCCATGCGACAGGCTGGTGAGCCGGGGCGCGGCGGCGAGTGGCTTGGGGATGGCTGGCTGGGTCATGGGTCAGGTTTCCATTCGGTCGGGAGTGCCGGGGTGCATCGCGCGCGGAAGCGGGCCGCGGGCCGCGAGTAAGTGCGTCAAGTTTATGACAAGGCGGTCCCTGCATTCGCAGCGCTTTCAGGGCCGCCGCGCAAGGGTAATTTTCACGCGCGCTCCTGCGCGCTTTTGTAATGGCCTGTAATCGCTTTGGCCATGGGCCATCCCTAGAGTAGCGGCACTGAAACGCAAAGGCCCACCGGCCCCGAGCAGACCAGCCACCACAGGGAATCACCATGGATATCAAACTGCGATTCGTCAACAAGTCCAGCGACGGCAACAAGTCCGAGGTGGTGGTCTACCAGAAGAACGTGCTGACCACCATGGCGTCCCTCTCCGTGGCCTGGAAGGTGATCCGCTATTGCGGTCGCGACTGCACCCATCCCTTTGTCTATCCCGACGGCTACGAGGTGGCCGTCACCGACGAGTACGGAAATTTCACGCCGCGCCTGCCGGCCAAAAACGGCCAGATGCTGAGCCTGGTATCCACCCCCACCGGCGGCCGGCGCCTGTTGTACACGGGGCCGGCCCGCGCGTCGACCGAACTCGACGTGCTCAACGCCATGAACCAGGGCGCGATCGACATCTGCGTCTTCCGGGATGGGCGCATGGTGGGCGTGAAGACCTCGGTGGTGCCCGGGCAGAAGGCGGTCTTCCAGTACCAGCCGGCGCTGTGGATAGGCGTGGCCTCCGAGGTCGTGCAGGGCCAGCCTATGAGCTCGGCGGTGATGTCGAACATCAACACCGAAATTTCTCTGATCGGCATCGCCGGCGCCGACATCGTGATGAGCGGCGGCGGGCCGGGCGAGGGCTCCACGCCTTACGAATTCAATCTCGACAACATTGTCCCGATCTGACAGCGACGCGCAGATCCGGGCACACAGCGTTCGCCTCCGCAGCCACAAAGCTGCGAGGGCAAACAGGCAGTACATGGTGTGCTGCCGTCATTTTCATCAACAGGAGAAATCTATGGGCGTGCTACTCAACTTCATCAACAACTCGAACGACACGAACAACTCGGAGGTTGTGATATTCCAAAAGAATGTCGCTACAAACTTCGATGAGTTGTCCGTGGCCTGGCAGGTCATCAAGTACTGCGGCCAGGGCGACAATCATCCCTTCGAGTTCCCTATGGCCATGCAGGTCGGTGCCAGTGACAGCCACGGTAACTTCACCCCTCAACTGGCCGCCAGAAACGGCCAGATGTTCCAGATGGCCTTGACCAGTTCGGGTGATCGCCTGATCGCCGCGGGCACCGGCACCAGCTCCAAGGAAGTGCAGGTGCTCAACAACCTGCCCAAAGGCGCCGTCAACGCGAGCATTTACAAGTCGGGCAAGTTGCTGGCGGTCAAGACCTCGATCGCACCCCAGCAAAAAGCGGTGTTCGAGTTCAAGCCCACCATCTGGATCGGCGTGGTATCGCAAGTCGAGCAGGGCGAAGTCATGAACTCGGCCATCATCTCCAACATCAACACCGAGCTGTCCTTGTTGGGCATTGCCAGTGCGGACATTGTGATGACAGGCGGCGGCCCTGGCCCCAACTCCACTCCGTTTGTCTTCAACCTCGAAAACATCCAGATGTGCTAAGGCCCCGGCGTCGGCGCCCGGCTGTTCGGCAGCCTTGCGCCGATGCCTGGACCTAGGCGCTGTTCTCCAGGACACACACCGTGAACGAAATGATCAAAAGAAAATGGACTGCCTTGGATGGCTGTCTGGTTTTCGACATCACGATCAATCGCGAGCCGGCCGATGACATTCCGTCATGCGCCGACGTGTCTTGCAAGTCAGGTCTGTCAGAGAGCCAACGGGTCACGATTACCAAGCTGCGGCCAAAGCAAGGCTTTGATTTCAAGTTTCGCTCAGGCTGCTACGTGCGAGGCTACCTGCAGCAAAAAACACCGGTAAACATTGATGGTGTCCCCAATACCACCATCTTCGCCAACATCCACTACGGCACGAGAGGGCAGGGCGACGACCACCACTTCGAAGGCAACATGGTGGCCTGCCCGACCCGCGGGCCGATTCCGCCACCGGGGCCGCCGGGGCCGCCCATAGAGCCGGATCCCTCCGTCGACCCGGTCGAGCCGATCCCCATCGTCACCAGCCATCCTGACGAACTGTTTCCTTATGTCTATGTGCGGCGCTGGCCCAAGGTGGGCGCCGACGACCTGCTCTACGGCTTCGTCAACTACGTCAGTTCCAGCCCGCCTTCCAGCGGCTTCTTCGGCGACCTGGTGAACGCCCGCAACCTGGCGCAGGGCGCGCGCGAGGCCGCGCAGCAACTGGCCGTGGAATTCATCGACGGCAAGGTCTACGCCGGAGATTTCGTCCGCGACATGAACAGCCTGGCCTGCCCCGTCAGCGAGTTCCCCCAGCTCTTCATGCGCCTGCCCAAACCGGACGACGCACCCGCGGCCTGGCTGGCCAAAGCCTGCGAGCAGCTCACGCGGCTGCTGTCGCGCTATGCGCTGGACTGGACTTATCTTGATTCCACCGGCTATGCCAAAGCGCTGGACCAGGTCTGGCAGAGCTATTTCGCCCTGGTGGTCACGCTGGGTTACGACAGCGCGCTGCTCGACGAATTCACCCGCGCGCTGCTGATGGCGCACCTGATCGAGGTGGGGCTGCAGCCCTTCGAGAGCTTCGCGCAAGCCAATGCTGCCGTTACCGCCGCCAATGCCCCCACCGCGGCTGCCGGCGAAATCCCCGCGGCGCCGCCCGTCCTCGTGCCGGGGCTGGATTGCCTGAGCACGCAGCAGATCAGCGCGCTGCTGCAGGCCACGCCCGTGCTCAGCGCGCAGGTGTTCCCGTTGCCGGCGGCGCAGGCCCAGGATCCCGCGGCTTCCCCGCCGCCGGGGCTGCCGGGCTGGATAGAACCTTATGCCATCGGCGACCTGCAGATGGTGCGCCAGCGCCTGCTGCGTTACCAGTGCGGCGAGATCGCGCGCATCGAGAACGTCATGCGCGGCGAGCGCCGCGAAGTGACCCACAGGCGCACCCACCGCCAGCTCGACGAGTCGCACCAGAGCAGCGGCGAGAAGCAGCTGCTGCAGAACGACGCCGCGGACGAACGCAGCAACCTGCAGGAGGAGTCGCGCAAGACGGTGGCCGAGTCCATCGAAACCAACCAGTACAACAAGTTCACCAGCAGCTACGGCCCGCCCACCCAGGCCACGCTGGACGGCTCCTGGAGCAAGACCGTGCAGCCGGGCGCCACGCCGGGCCTGGACGACACCACGCGTTTCGCGCGCGACATCCTCAACAAGACCGTCAACCGCATCAGCCGCAGCGTGAGCCTCACGCGCTCCAGCAGCACCATGAGCCAGACCGAGGACTCGGTGGTCAGCCTGGTCGACAACACGGCCGGCACGCGCAGCCTGCGCGGCGTCTACCGCTGGCTCAACAAGGTCTACGAGGCCTGCGTCGTCAACTACGGCCAGCGGCTCATGATGGAGTTTATGGTCTGCAAGCCCGCCGCCGCCTTCATCGCCGGCGAGCAGGCCTCGGCCGGGCAGGACTTCGTCAAGCCGGTGCCGCCGCTGCGGCTGCACATCGCCACCTTCAAAGACATCCAGCCGGGCAACTACGCCGGCCTGGGCGCCTACTACGGCGTGCTGGATCTCGAGCCGCCGCCGCTGGCGCAGCGTTTCGCCTCCGCCACCTTGAGAGACGGTGAAGAGAAACAGGTCGCCGTTCCCGCCGGCTATTGCGCCACCAAGGCCTTTGTGGCTTACGTCAGCGCGCCCACGGGGCTGCCGGCGCCCGTGGTGCTGGTGGGGCGGCAGGCCTACACCCCGACCGGCAGCCCCGACGGCATGGCGCTGTTCGGCGAGGACAACAGCGTGCCGGTGTCCGTGCTCGACTACCCGCCCAGCCTGTCGCCGCCCGTCGATCCGCAGGTGCAGGTCAACGTCGAGATCCAGTGCGCGCCTTCCGAGCGCTGCATGGACGAGTGGCGCATCCGCATTTACGCCGCCGTCATGCGCGCCTACCAGGAGCGGCTGGCCGGCTACCACACGCGCGCCGACGGCGGCCCGCAGGGACGCATCGCCCCACGCTCGCCCCTGGCGAACCGGCAGACCGAGCAGCGCGAACTCCGCAACGCCTGCCTGCGCCTGCTGCTCGAGCGCATGCTCACGCTGACCGGCATGGACTCGCGCGGCGGCGCGCTGTCGCCGCCCTCGGAGTTCGCCGTCTACGAGCCGCGCTACCTGCAGTTCTTCGACGAGGTGCTCGAGTGGAACGAGATGGTCTACAGCTTTTACGCCAGTCCCGGCCTGGGCCCGGGCGGCGCGCAGTTCGAACTCGGCAGCCTGGCCGCCGATGACGACGCGCTGTTCTCCAGCTTCCTGCAGGCCGACCAGGCGCGTGTGCTGCTGCCGGTGCGGCCCGCGCACGTGATGGCGTTTTTGTACTTCTACTCGTCCGGCATGCTGTGGGCCTCCGGCGACCGGCTGGCGCCCGCCAATCCCGGCGACGTCCCCCTGGTCAACGACCTCAAGCAGTCCGGGCCGCAACGCCCCCCGCTGCGGCCTATAGGCCCGTGCTGGGAAGTGGTGGTGCCCACGGCCATGCAGGTGCTCGACGAGCCCGGCGCCGGCACGCAGGTGCTGCCCGGCGCCGCTATCGAGAATGCGGGGAGTGCGGCACCATGATGGCGCCCGGCATCAACAACCCCTTCTTCGTGCGCCCGGGCTTTGGCGAGCTGCCGGTCGGCTCCGTCACGGCCTTCGCCGGCACCCTGGGCGCACCCGACAGCGCCGGCGCCGCCACCACCGTGACGCCGCAGGCCTACGTCACCGACCCGCTGGAGGCCTGGGGCTGGATGTTTTGCGACGGCCGCCTGCTGCGCACCTATGACTACCCCGAGCTGTTCGCGGTGCTCGGTTATGTCTATGGCGGCAGCGGCAACGAGTTCCGGATCCCCGACTACCGCGGCTTCTTCCTGCGCGGCAACGGCACCGGCACGAAGAACGACCCCGACATCGCCGATCGCAAGGTGCCGCGCGACGGCCAGGGGCAGAGCAGCGGCGTGGGCTCCACCCAGCCCTTCGCGGTGGAAACCCACGAGCACAGCTACAACAGCGCGCCCGCGCCGGCGACCGCCTCGCCCAGCGGCACGGCGGCCGGTGCGCCCAGCGCCACGCCCACGCTTACCACCGGCGGGCCGGTGGCCGGCCAGGGCCAAAAAACCCCGGTGCTGGTCAGCCAGTACGAAACGCGTCCCATCAACGTCTACGTCAACCACATCATCAAGTTCACCTGTGGTTTGACGCCGTTCATGCGGACTTCCGCCTGACCCCACCCCAGAAAATTTTCACAGGAGAAACAGCATGGCTTACAGCAAGGTCCGATTCATAGGCTACGTGGTGGATACCGCGCCCAAAGTAAATTCCGATGGGTCGAAAGCCTACCTCGGGCTGGACAACCCGGAGTTCGACCTCGAGGCGCGCTGCGCCTTGATGTTCCGCGCCATGGACGCCGCGTTCGATGTGCTGCAGCCGTCCGCCTCGCCGCCCTCGTCGTCGCCGCCTGTGCCCAGCGACACCCTGAATGTCTTCATGGCGCCGGAGTTCTTTTTCCGGGGCCCGGCGGGCGCCTACGGCATGGAGGATGTGCAGCAGATCATCACCAGGCTGCAGGCTTACGCCGCCCTCGCGGACTGGGCCGACTGGGTGTTCGTCTTCGGCACCATTCTCGGCGTGTCCTCGCCCACGCTCAAGGCGCCGCCCTACGACATCGACCCGCTGGCCAATAAAGAGGTCTACAACTTCGCGCTGGTGCAGCAGGGCAACATGATGGCGCAGGGTGACGCGGGCACGGTCGTGGTGATGAAGGAACTCATGTCGGGTGTCGACTTTCTCGCCACCGCGGCCACTGCCAACAGCCTGCTGCTCGGCGAGGTCAACCACCTGGCGCCGTCCACCACGGGCGGCCCGGGGCGCGAGCAGCAGGTGCTCAACTACGACGGCGCGGGCGTGTTCTCGCTGGCCGGCATCACCTGGGGCCTGGAGGTCTGCCTCGACCATCGCGACACCGTGCGCCGCCTGCAGAAGTCGCCGCAGCTGCCGGGCGAGAACCTGATCCAGCTGCAACTGGTGCCCTCTTGCGGCATGGGCGTGCAGGCCCCCAGCGTGGTCACGCAGTTCGGAGGCTATGTGTTCAACTGCGACGGCTCCGGCACCGCGCGCCATTCCACGCTGGCCGAGCAGGTGCCGCCGCTGGCCGATGTTCCGCGGACCTCCAGCACGCCGGTCGGCAACGGCCAGCTTCCGCTGGACAACGGGACCATGGTGGATATCAGCCACGTCTATCCCAGCGGCCCCGGCGTGGTCAATATCTACCCCGTGCGCGACCTGCCGGCGCAACAGACCGTTCCGGGCCACACCGTGCGGCTCTTCTGGCAGGCCAGCCCCCTTTACCAGTTCGTCTTCCTGCTGGTCTACGACGACAGGGGCAAGTTCGTGACCATGGTCTGCGAACCGCGCAGCAAGCAGACCAACTTCTACGGCAACAACTACTACCTGCCGCTGTCGCTGCAGACGCAAGATTCGCTCAAGCAGAACGTGAGCATCCAGATGGAACTGAAGCCCGGCAGCAGTCCCTACTCGGGCATGGTCTGGTGCAAGATCAAGGTGTCCGACCTTGACTTCCAGGGCAACGCCTTCGCGTTCAGCGCCGACATCTCCGGCGCGGAGCCCTTCACGTGCTGGTGAGCGGCCCAGCGGAGCCGGCCGTGCAAACCATCAGCTTGCAGGACGACACGCGGCACGCGCTCAGCGTGTCCATCCACCAACACGCCTTCCGGGTCCGCGCCGGCGATGCGCGCCAGGACTTCTGGCGCCGTGTCGCCGCCGGCTTGTGGGAGCCGCAGACCTTCGAGGTGTTCCAGCGCTTCCTGCGGCCCGACAGGTCCTATGTCGACATGGGCGCCTGGATAGGGCCCACGGTGCTCTATGGCGCCATGCTGTCGCGCCGCGTGCATGCCCTGGAGCCCGACCCGGTGGCCTTTGCCGAACTGGCCGCCAACGTCGAGGCGAATCCCGCGCTGCGGCCCAACATCGCGCTCTACCCCTACGGCATCGGTCCCGAGAGTGGCCCGCTGCAACTGTATGCGGGCGGCCTGTATTTCGGCGCGCAAAGCGAGTTCGGCGACAGCATGTCCGGCATGCTGGCCGCTCCCGGCGCCGTCGGCCAGCCCTGCCGCGAAGTCCAGGGCATGGACCTGGAGCGCTTCCTGGCCGTCAACGCCATTGACGACTGCAACTTCATCAAGATGGACATCGAGGGCGGCGAGTACGCCGTGATCCCCGGCCTGTGGCGGCGCCTGCCGCAGCTCGGCCTGCCCACGCTGTATGTCTCCTTCCACGCGCCCGAGCCGGCGCGCCGCGAGGCGCTGGTGCGCGCCTGCATCGAGGAACTGCTGCTGTGCTACCCGCGCTTTTACAGCACGGTGGACGTCCGCGCGGTGGCGCTGGAGCAGATGCTCGATACGGTGGACGACTGGGGCGACGAAGCGCCCGGCAGCCCCTGGCGCAAGCTCGAAGCGCTGCTGGGCGCCGGCCTGCTTGCCAGCCGCGAGGAGTGGTAGATGCCGGCCCCGCAGGAGCGCCAGATCCTGGTCGGCGTGCATGTGGCCGCGCACCACGACGCCCTGGCCGCCACCCTGGCCAGCCTGTTCGAGAACACGCCCATGCCCTTCGGCCTGCGGCTGCTGCCCGACCCGGCCGACGAGGCCACGGCCGCCGCGCTGCAGGCGCTGCTCGACACCCTTCCTGGCATCGCGCAGCTGCCCGGGCCCGTGCATGAAGGCGCAGCCGCCTGCTTCAACCGGCTGGTCGGCGTGCCGGCCGACATCTATGTCTTCCTCGAAAACGGCGCGCGCGTCACGCCCGGCTGGCTGGAGCTGTTGCTGGCCGCGCTTGATGCCGACGCCAGCCACGGCCTGGCCGGCCCCTCGACCAACCGCTGCTGGAATGAGCAGGCCGCGGCCCCGGCCTGCGCCGCCACGCAGGACGCCTTGTGGATGCAAGCCGATGCGCTGGCGGCAAAGTTCGGCAATGCCTGCACCACGCTCGAGCCGCTGCACAGCCTCTCGGACTTTTGTTATGTGGTGAAGAACGAGGTGGTGGCCGCCATCGGCGCCGCCGACACCGCCTATGCCCAGGGCCCGTGCTGGGAGATGGACTACAACATACGCGCCGCGCGCGCCGGCTTCCGAGGCGTCTGGGCCCAGGGCGCTTTTGTGCACCGCGCGCCGCCTTGCCCGCGGCAGTCGCGGCTGCAGGAAACCCTGTTAGACGCCAGCAAGCGGCTCTACCAGGACCGCTTCTGCGCCTGGCGCGGCGAGGCGCACCAGCAGCCCCCGCCTCACCACCTGCCTTACCACGCCCATTGCGCCGGCGAGCAGTGCCGCTACTTCGCCATGCCCGAGCGCATGCGCATCTTTGTGCCGCCGCCCGCCGGCCCGGCCGCAGCACCGCCGCCACCCTTGCCGGCGCCGGCCGCCGCGCCACCGCTGATGAGCTGCATCATGCCCACGCGCGGCCGGTCCGCCTTCGTCGCCCAATCCATACGCTACTTCCAGCGCCAGGATTACCCGGCGCTCGAACTCATCATCATTTACGAGGAAGACAACGACCTGCCCGCCGACATCATCAGCGACGCGCGCATACGCTGCGTCCGCATGCCTGCCGGGACCAGCATAGGCGCCAAACGCAACGAGGCGGTGCGCCTGGCCCAGGGCGAACTCGTCGCGCACTGGGACGACGACGACTGGTACGGCGACCAGCGCCTGAGCCGCCAGGCCGCGCCCGTCCTGCACAACATCGCCGACGTCACCGGCCTCAACGACATGCTCTTCATGGCCCGGCCCCAGGCCGAGTTCTGGGCCGCCAGCCGCGCGCTGTTCCGCCGCATGTTCGTCGAGAACGTCAGCGGCGGCACCCTGGTGTTCCGGCGCAGCCTGTGGCAGGCCGACTGCCGCTACCCCGCCACCTCCCTGCGCGAAGACGCCGACTTCCTGCTGAAAATATTGGGCACCGGCGCGCGCCTGTGCCGCGTGCCCGGGCGCGAACTGCAGATCTACGTGCGCCACGACGGCAACACCTGGAAGTTCAAGGAAGGGCAGTACCTGCAGCAAAACGCCTGGACGCGCATGCCCCAGCCTGAGTGCCTGCAGCCTGAGGAGCGCGATTTTTACTTTCCGCAAAAAGCCCTTGTTGCCGCGCCACTGCCGCCGGCGCCGCGCGCCGCACCGCCCGCGCGGCCCATGCTGTCCTGCATCATGCCCACCGCCGACCGGCGCGAATTCGTGCCCCAGGCCATCCGCAACTTCCTCGCACAGGACTACGACGGCCGGCGCGAACTCATCGTGCTAGACGACGGCCGCGACAGCATCGCCGACCTGATCCCGCCGCACCCAAGCATCCACTACATGCGGCTGGACGGCAAGCTGACCCTGGGCGCCAAACGCAACATCGCCTGTGAACTCGCCCATGGCGAACTCATCGCGCACTGGGACGACGACGACTGGATGGCGCCCGGCTGGCTCAGCTCGCAGGCCAAGGCCTTGCTGGAGCAGGGCGCCGACATCTGCGGCCTGGACAAAATATTTTTCTACGCACCCGAGGGCCGGCGCGCCTGGCAATACGTCTACGACGGCCGCTCACCCTGGGTCTGCGGCGGTACCCTTTGCTACCGCCGAGAGTTCTGGCGCGGCGCGCCCTTCGCCGACATCAATATCGGCGAAGACAACGCCTTTGTCTGGGCCCCGCAGCAAAAGCGCATCGCGATCAACCCCGACCAGCACCTTTATGTTGCCCGTGTGCACGCGCGCAATACCAGCCCTAAAGAAACCTTGAACCGGCGCTGGCGCAGTTATCCGGTGGAGCAGGTGGAGAGCTTGATGTTGTGAGGGTGGGGTGGCCTATTCTCGCGGGGTCTCGCGCGCAGAATATTTTCGGGCGGGCTCAAGCCCGGTAATCGGCCATCAGCCTGAACACCCGCTCCTCCCCCTCATGCCGCGCGGCCGCCGTGCCCAGGTATTCCTCGAGCTGCATATTCGCCGCGAGCTCGCGGCGGGCGTGCTGGCTTGCGACGATGGCGCCGGGTGCGGCCACGCTGTTCAGGTGTAGCGCGACGTTGGCACCCTGGTTGCGGCTGGTGGCGTCCTGGCGCGAGGCCGGTATCACGCTGTGGATGCCGCCTGAAATTTCGAGTCGCACGCCGTGCTGGACTTCCAGCAGGCGGCTTCTGCGCTGCACGCGTGTGCATAAGTCCATGGCGGCGACGGCTGCCTGCTGCAGGTTCTGCGCGCTGCTGTCTCCCTGTTCAAAATGAAACAGCATGCAGTCGCCGAGCACACCGGCACTCTCGCCCTGGCCGCCCTGCACGGCGTTGGCGCACCAGCGCATCTGCTGCTCGCGCATCTCCTGCAGGTAGGCCAGGGCCAGTGAGGAATTCCTCGCCGGGTACAGGCGCAGGGCGACGCACAGGATGCCCAGGGCATGCTCGGCGCTGTGGGCGTCCTCCCGGATGTCCATGCTGTCCAGCGTCAGCTGCCTGGCGCCGGCCACGGGGGCGGGCGGCGCGGAGGGCGCCTGGCGCGCGCCGTGCAGTTGCGCCAGGCACTGCACCAGGTCGAGGTAGAGGCCGGCCGCGTCGGCCGCGCGTTGTTCAAGGTCTTTTTGCAGGGCCTGCCGCAGCAGCGGCGCCAGCGGGTGGCCTGCCAGTTCTTCGGGCAAGGCGTGGGCTGTGTCGCTGAGCTGGCGCTGCAGTACTTCGCCGACGTCCGCGCCCTGGACGAAGGGCCGGCCGCTCAGGCATTCGAGAAACACCAGGGCCCAGGCATAGATGTCGGTCGCGGGTGTGCAGGCTTCGCCGCGCAGCTGCTCGGGCGCGCAGTAGGCGGGCGTGCCCTCGGCGCCGGCCTCGAAGCGCGGCTCGCCCTGGTGGCTGGCCAGCCCGAAGTCCAGCAGCTTGAGTTGCAGCGCCGTGCCGGCGGAGGCGACCATGATGTTCTCGGGCTTGAGGTCGCGGTGCACCACCTGGTGCTGGTGCAAAAAAGTCAGGGCGTCCAGCAGCTGCGCCATCAGGGCCATGGCGTCTTGCAGGGGCAGGCCGCCGTTGCGCTGCAGGAAATCCCTGAGTGTTTCGCCGGGGATGAATTCAAGCACCGCGAAAAGCAGCCCGCCCGCCGCCATGCCTTTGTCGATGAGCCGCACCACGTGCGCGTGCTGCAGCATGGCCAGCACCCGGGTCTCCTGGTGCAGGCGCTGCTGCACGCGCCGGTTGGCCGCGGGGTCGTCGGCCGAAGCCGTATGGGGAATCTTGATGGCGACGAACTGGCCGGTGCTGCGCTGCCTGGCCTTGAAGACCTGGCCCGATGCGCCTTGCCCCAGCAAGCCCAGCGGCTGGTAACCCGGCACGCCCACGGGAAAGCCGTGCGTGGGCACCCGCGTCATGATCGGGGGCGGGGGTCAGGCCAGCAGCGATTCTTCAGGCAGGCTCTGGCCGCCGGCCAGTGGGTCGAAGTCGGCCTCCAGCGCGCCGCCGCGGATGATGCGAAAGCGCAGGCCGCCGAAGCGCAGCGAGCCGCGGCGGCGCTCTATCAGTTCGGGCACGCGCGCGCCGTGCGGCATGGCGAGCGCAAGCTGCTTGCGCATGCGGAAGATCTGGATGTTCAGGTGGCCGGGCTCCAGGCCCAGCATCTTGGCAAGGCGATCGAGTTCGACCCAGCCCTGCGCGTGCGGTGTGAGCTGGCGCTGTGCATCGGCCAGCCGCAGCCGCGCCAGGATCAGCAGCGCGTAGTGGTGCGAACGTTCGCCGAGGTTGAGGTGCAGGCCGGCGTCGTGCAGTTCCAGCCACGCGTGTTCCTCGTCCTGGCTCACTTTGAAGAACAGCGCCGGCTGCGGCCGCCTCAAGAGGGCCTTGCCGCCGGCCATGCAGTCCATGGTCGAGACCACCTCGGCCGCCAGCAGGAAGCACCAGGCCTTGCCGGCGAAGCGGACCTCGTCGCCGTCTTCCAGCAGCCAGCTGCCTTCGGGCGTGGTGCGTACCCATTGGCCGGTGTCGCTGCGGTGGATGGACAGCTCGGCGGCCAGGCCCTGCGGCAGCAGGTTGGAGTGGCCCAGGGGGATGTAGGGATCGTCATGGCCCAGCGGCCACAGCAGGTTGCGCGGCGGGGACAGGTCTTCCACCAGCCAGGCGGCCCCGCCTTCGCGCCCGAAGGCCAGGACGCCGCCCACGCGCAGCGGAAGGCCCTTGGTGTTGGAGAGCAGCGCGCCGTCGAGCAGGGTGCCGTTGCGGCTGTGGTCGTGCAGTTCCCAGGCCTTGCCGGTCCAGCGTATCGACGCGTGCAGCTGCGAGGCGTCGAGGTTTTCAAGCAGGGTGTCGGCGGAACGGCCCCGCCCGAAGACATGGTGTGCCCGCAGATAGATTTTGCGCTGCGTGGCGCGGTTTTTCAGAATAGCCACTTGCCTTCTCCCCTTCTTGGCATCAAGCCCATGGCATGAGCCATCGCTCTGCGGCGTTGTGCATCCTGCCAGTGTTGGAAAACCGTATCGGTCGGCGCAGTATCTGCGAGACGTTCAATCATCGTCAAGCGCCGCGGCGCCGTATTTAGAGAACAACTCCGTTTCGGCATTAATTGCCTTGATTCAGCTTTGCATGGCGGGCATGTTCAGGAGGAGCCCGCGAGCCGTGCTTTCACACACAGCATGACCTGATTCGAAACGCAGTTCAATCGGGACTTTCCGCCTGCATGGCGATGGCCGGCGGTGGGGCGCATGGGCCTTAAGTCAAAACGTTTCGCCAGGAAAATTGCGCGAGCGCGTTTGAACCTCAAAGTGTTAGCGATGCGGGGCGCGGCGCCGGCCGCGTGTAATGCGCTGTAATCGCCAGCGCACGGACCCGCGCCGACAATTTCTTCAGCGACGCGGCGGCTGCCCTTCGCAGCAACCCCCTTTTTTCGGAGAAGTCCATGCCTAGACTCAGCGACGCCCAACGCAACCTGCTGGCCCCGGCCGGTGAAGACCATCCACGCGATGGCGAAATCGTGCCGACGTCGGACCAGCCGCCCTTCATCTTTTCCGCCTGCTGGGGCTGGGCCCTGACGGGCGAGTACGAGAGCGCCGACAACGCCTACACCGCCCCCTCCATCTACAACTCCGGCGAGGGCGCTTTTGTGTTCGACAACGAGCGCGTGCCTACCGGCCTCAATGCTGGCTTCTTCGCCGTCACGGACGAGATTTTTCCGCAGACGCGCCGGTTTCACCGGGCGCTGGCCGACAACCTTCAAGCCGCGCTGGACGGCGACGAAGACGCGCAGGATGCCTGCCGCGTGGCCCTGATGACGATCACCGCGCAGCTCAACGGCCACACGGTGCTGGGCGACGAAGGCTCGGACGTCTACACCATGATCATGAAATCGAGCAGCTGGTACGGCTGGGACCACTGGGCACTGGGCGTGCAGGCCACCGACGGCGTGACCACCACCTTCCAGCAGAAAGTCAGCGGCAGCCTGGCCAATCCGAAGAAGCTGAAATACAACTGCGGCGAGGTGTGGGACAACCACCTTGCGCTGGAGACGGTGCTCAAGATCGACGGCCTGCAGCAGATGCAGGTCGACATGCTCAACAACGTCGTCTGAGGGAGGCGAGCATGTTGTTGAGAGGCATAGACGTCAGCCACTACCAGGGCAGCATCAACTGGCCGCAGGTGGCCGGCAGCAATGTGGCTTTCTGTTTTATCAAAGCCACCGAAGGGATTTACGTGGTGGATCCCTTTTTCAAGGAAAACTGGGCGGGGTCCGCAGCCGCCGGTTTGCGGCGCGGCGCCTACCACTTCGGGCGGCCGGGTACCGATGCGCAAACCCAGGCCCAGCAATTTTTCGCGACCGTGGGGGCACTGGGGCCGAATGATTTGCCGCCGGTGCTGGACATCGAGACCCCGGACGGATGCGGCGCCCAGGCCGTGCTGCAGTGGGTGCTGGATTTCACCGCCGCCGCCGACGCCTTGTTCGGGCGCCAGACCATGGTCTACACCGACGGCGGGTTTTGGCAGAAGCTGGTTCCCCTTCTGGCCGGCGAAGCGATGGCCTCGCAGTCCTTGGGCGCGCGGCCGCTGTGGCTGGCCGACTACGCGGCGCAGCCCACCGTTCCCGCGCCCTGGCAGGCGTGGTCGTGCTGGCAGTACAGCGACGGCACCGTCAATGGCGGAACGCTTGTGCCCGGCGTAGCCGGCGATGTGGACCAGAACTGGTTCCAGCCGGAAGCCTTTGAAGCGCTGACCGGCTCTCAAACCGCTTCCGGCCAGGGACTCCCATGACCCGTTACGTGACCCTCAGCATCGCATCCAGGGCAACACCTCGCCGCGGTACACGATCTGGTCAGCGCGGCAGGCGTCTTTGAGCCGGCTTACTGGTCCTTGTCCGCCTTGAGTTCGCCCTTGGCGGCATCGTAGACAAACAGCCGCTTGGCCAGCGCGGGCTGGTAGTTGAGCATGTCGATCAGGAAGCTCAGGGCGCCCAGGTTGTTGCCGAGACGGTCGAAGGCGCCGGCCGTCTGGGCCTGCTGTTCGTCGGCGCCGGGCTTGAGCATGCGCTCGACCAGCTCGCGCATGTGGGTCACCGCCAGCGCCGCCTGGTCCAGGCCCAGCATGGAGAGCACGCCCTGCATCTGCGCCAGTTGCCCCGGCACCACGGCCAGCAGCTTCGTGTCTTCGGGCGTGCGGAAAAACTGGTCCAGCGATTTTTCCAGTGCGGCGAGGGACGAGTGCAACTCACCCACCACGCTGCCCATGGTCTGCTTGTCGTTGACGCGCTGGTAGAGCTGCTCCATCCAGGATTCCAGGGGCTGCGCCTTCCCGCCCTTGCGCGCGCTCTCGAGCCGCTCGGCGAGCCGCGCCGTGCGCGCCCACAGCTGGGGGTCGTTGGGATCGAAGTCGTCGAACACGGCCTCCAGGAAGAGCACGGCGGTGGCGAATTCCAGCGCCAGTTCGGGGCTGGGCGCCTGGCCGGAGCTGACCGTGCTTTCAATCACGCGGCCCATGGCACGCGCCAGCGATTCGCTGGGCGGGTGCAGCTTGACCAGCGAATCCGTGACCAGGCTGAACTGGTCGGTCAGCGTCTTGAACTTGCCGAGGTCGCCCGCGGTCGCCGCGGACCAGGTTTCCTTGGCCGAGCCGATGCGTTTGCGGGCCTGGGCGATCAGGGCCGGCGCGAAGCGGCCGAACTGCAGCGATTCATAGTCGACCGGCTTGAAGCGTTTCAAGCCGTAGGCCGAGCGCACCGCAGACAGCACGGGCGAGTCGGCGGCGCGCTGGACCTTGGCCTGGGAACACAGGAAGAGCAGGTCTTCGGCGAGCCGGGCCGAGGCCTCGGTGCCCTTGGCCAGCCACACGTATTGCAGCAGCACGCGCAAGGTGGCGCGCTTGACGTAGAGGTCGACGTTCAGCAGTCCTTGCGCCAGCGCCTCGAAAAAGCCGGCGGCGATTTTCCAGAAGGTCCTGGACTCAATGCCGGTTTGCGTCCAGGCGAAACCCAGGCAGATGTCGCTGAGGCTGCGCGCGGCCTCCGGGGCGCCGGTGCGGATCAAGGTCAGCATCAGCTTGTCGAGCAGTTGCCGGGTTTCATCGCCGTATTCGCAGGCGGGGACGGTGATGTCCAGCACCGGCTCAATCCAGCGCCACTCGAAAACCCAGAGGTCGGCGGGGTGGACGCGGTCGGCGCCGACCAGGCCCTGGATGTCGCGGTACTGGGGAAACAGCGACACGGCCGAGCCCGGCTTGCCCGCCAGGACGTTTTCCAGGTAGTGGACGATGGAGAAGCCGGCGAGCTCGATCTTGCCCGCGGCGTCCGGCGTGCACAGCGCCGGCGACTGGATGAATTTCTGCACCGCCGTTTCCATGGCGCGCAGCACCAGCGCGGGGGCACTCATGCCCACCATTTCGAGCGCGCCCACGGCCTGGTGCAACTGCTGGCGCGCGGTGCGCAACTGGGTCGCGTCCAGGGCGCCGATGTCGGAGTTCCGCCCGGCCTCGGCCTCGCGCATAAAACGTTTGAGGGCCTTGGTGGAGCCTTCCAGCGATTTGCGCAATTCTTCCAGCACCCAGGCCAGGGGGCCGAGGTCCAGCAGGGTCATGTCGAGTTCGGCGGGCGCTGAATTCAGGTCGTGTAGTTGCATGGGGTCAGGTCAGTGGGGGACTGAAGTTCGAATCGTGGAAATCGTGGAAATCGTTGGAATCGTGGTTTTGGGGAAAACGCTGCGTTTGGCAGGGCCTCCTCCTGTCGGGGAGGCGCTGGCCGCAGTCTATCCGCGTCCTTGCCGAATCAGAAGGGGAAAATACGGATGGGTTTACCCGGGCCGACCGGCGGTGGGGCGGGCGCGACAGACAGGCGTCGGCCGGGGGAAATGCGTGATGCACGCTATCGGCTTATAGCCGCCGGGGCGGCCCTGTCTCTGCTATTCTGGCCTGCACGCGTGCGCAGGTGTGATGGCGCCTTGTTGGCGGCCATCACCACCGGGCACGGCAGGACGGCAGCCTTGGCTTCAGACGCTACACCAAATTCATTACCCTCCTCATCGCCGGCCGCGGCAGGCGCCCTGACGGATTCGCCCGCGATGCGCGGCGCGGGCCGTGACCCGCTGTCGCTGGCGTTGATGGATGCGCGCAACAACACCCTGCACCTGTTCGCGCAATACCAGCATGCGCTGGAGGCCGGCTTCAGCCTGCCGCGGCTGGCCAACGTGAACCCGCCCTTGTGGGAACTCGGCCATGTGGGCTGGTTCCAGGAGTGGTGGATTGCCCGCAACATGCAGCGCGCCCTCGGTGAGCGCTGCGAGCCCGGGCAGACCCGGCTGGCGTCCATTGAACCGAACGCGGATCGCTGGTGGGGCGCGCAGGTGCCGCACGCCATGCGCTGGACACTGGACCTGCCCGACATGGCGAATTGCCGGGCCTACCTGCTGGACACGCTGGAAGCCACGCTGGAGCTGCTCGAAAAAACCGCGCCTGCCGGCCGGGGCGGCGAAGCCGGCGACGACGCGCTGTACTTCTACCGCCTGTGCCTGTTCTTCGAGGATATGCGCGGCGAAGCGCTGGTGCGCGGCGCGCAGACCCTGGGCCTGGCGCTGGACAAACCCCTGCAGGAGGCCTTCACGCCGGCGCCCATGGCGCTGCGCGATCCCCTGCTGGTCCCGGCCGCGGTGTGGCGGATGGGCAGCGATGGTGGCGTGGGTGGCGCGGGTTTTGCGTTTGACAATGAACAGGCGGCGCACGCCGTCAGCGTGCCGGAGTTCGAGATCGACGCCCAACCCGTCAGCTGGGCGCAGTATGTGGAGTTCGTCGGCGACGGCGGCTATGACCGCGAGGAGCTCTGGCACCCGGACGGCTGGCGCTGGCTGCAGGGCCAGGCCGCGGGCGAGGGCCGGCGCGGCCCGCGTTATGTGGACCAGATCGGCATCTCCAGCGGCGCGGTGATACAGAACCGTTTCGGCGTGCCGCGCCGTATGCAGGGCACGCAACCCGCCATGCATGTGAGCTGGTGGGAGGCCGATGCCTGGTGCCGCTGGGCGGGGCGCCGCCTGCCTGCCGAAGTCGAGTGGGAACTGGCCGCGCACGCGGCGGCGCGGCGCGGTTTCCACTGGGGCAATGTCTGGGAGTGGATGGGCAGCAGCTTCAGGCCTTATCCGGGTTTTGCGCCCGGCCCCTGGCAGGCCTATTCGCAGCCGCGCTTCGGCACGCACAAGGTGCTGCGCGGCGCATCCTTCGCGACGCGCGCGCGCATGAAAAACCCGAAGCACCGCGGCTTTGCCCTGCCGGGCCGGGACGATTTGTTCTGCGGCTTCCGTTCCTGCGCGCTGTGAAAACGGGAGGCGCGGCGTGCGCGGCTTACGTGGTTCGGGCGGTTCAGGCGGCCTTGCCGGGCTTTTCCTTGCGGAAGGTCCACCAGGGCAGGGTGGCGCGCAGGGACAGTACCTTGCCGCTCTGGGCTTGCTTGCCGCTGTAGCCGGGCAGTTCCTCCAGCGTGGCCTGCCAGTCGCGGCTTTGCAGTTCCTTGAGCAGCGCCTGCACCTGTGGTGTGGGCAGCTCGGACTTCAGGCAGACCAGGTGGTAGCGCTCCTGCGCCAGCGCCACAAAGCCCAGGCCTTTTTCACGCGCCGCCGCCTCGATGCCCAGGCCCGCGTCGGCCGCGTCGCTGGCGACGGCCTGGGCCACGGCCGTGTGCGAAGGCTCCTGGCGCAGGTAGCCCGCGACCGATGAGGCGGCCATGCCGGCCTTGGCCAGCAGCTCGTCGAGCAGCACACGCGTGCCCGTGCCTTCGGCGCGGTTGACGTAACGCAGGCCGGGCCGCGCCAGGTCGGCGATGCCGGTGATGCCCAGCGGGTTGCCCTTGGCCACGATCAGGCCCTGGGTGCGGTGGGCGAAGCCGATCAGCTTGTGCAGGCCGGGCTTGAGCAGGTTGCGGTAGCTGCGCGCGGTGACGGAATGGCTGCCCGGTTGCTCCAGCGTGTGGAAGCCGGCCATCATGCAGCGCCCGGCGTTCAGCGCCGCGATCGCGTCCACGCTGCCCATGAAGCGGATGTCCAGGTGCAGCCCGCGCGGGGCAGCCTGTTCGCGCAGGGCGGACAGCGCCGCGTCGTGGCTGGCATACAGCGTGAGCACATGGGCATCGTCGTCGAAGGCGGTGGAAAACGCGCGTTCTATGTCGCTGGTCAGGGCTTCGATCTGCGGCGCCAGCCGGGCCTGCGCCTGGCGCTCGGCCCACAGCAGTTTTTCGCCGAACTCGGTGAGCCGCGCGCGCTGGCCCTTGTCCCAGACGATGAGCTCGCGCCCCAGCGTCTGCTCCCAGTCCTTGAGCGCGCCCCACACGTGGCGGTAAGACAGGTCCAGCGCCTTGGAAGCCTTGGAGATGGAGCCCTGCTCACGCACCGCGTGGAGCAGGTCCATCAGCGGGTTGCGTATCAGCGCGCTTTTGCCGCGCTGCGGTGTCAGCAGGTAGGAGAGTTCGACTTTGTGCATGGCAAACGGTAAGTGCACTGATTATGAGTGCAGGGGCCGGCGGGGCAGGGAGGCGAAGGATCGATGCTCGTGCAACCTATGCAAACCCGTTCATAGCGATGATTCCTGATGTAAATCAAGGACTTAGGCCCTAGGCTAGAGTGCTCTCCAAATTCCTCAATGAACACCTTCTCCGACAGCGCCGCTACGGCCTTCTCCCTCATCACCTCGCTCGATCCTGTGCTGGCCGGCATCGTCGCCCGTTCGCTGGCCGTGAGCGCGTCGGCCTGCGTGATCGCCTGCGGTGGCGGCCTGCTGCTGGGCGCCTGGCTGGGCGTGTCGCACTTTCGCGGCCGCGGCGCGGTGCTGGCGCTGCTCAACACCGCGCTGGCTCTGCCCTCGGTGGTGGTCGGGCTGGTGGTCTATCTGCTGCTGTCGCGCACCGGGCCGCTGGGCTTTCTGGGCTGGCTGTTTTCCTTCAAGGCCATGGTGCTGGCGCAAGCCGTGCTGGTGCTGCCGGTGGTCACCGCGCTGGTGCGCCAGGCGATCGAGGATGCCGACCGCTCCCATGGCGAGCAGTTCCAGTCACTGGGCGCGGGCCGCTTCGTGCGCGGCCTGATCCTGCTGTGGGACGAGCGTTATGCCTTGCTGACGGTGCTGATCGCCGCCTTCGGCCGCGCCGTGTCGGAAGTCGGCGCGGTGATGGTGGTGGGCGGCAACATCGACGGCTTCACGCGCGTGATGACCACCGCGATCGCGCTGGAAACCAGCAAGGGCGACTTGCCGCTGGCACTGGCGCTTGGCATCGTGCTGCTGGGCGTGGTGCTGCTGCTCAACATCCTGATTGCTTGTGTGCGGCGCTGGCGCGAACAGTTCGACGACCGCCTGCCCGACCCGGCCAGCCTGGCCGCGCAGGGAGGGCCGGTATGACGCAGGTCTTCAACCTGCACGGCGTCGGTGTGCGCTTCGGCCGTGTGCAGGCGCTTAGCGATTGCACACTGCGCATCCAGGCCGGCGAACGGCTGGCGCTGGTGGGCTCCAACGGCAGCGGCAAAAGCACCTTGCTGCGGACCCTTAACGGCCTGGTCCGTCCCGTGGCCGGCAGCCTGCAGCATGACACGCAGGCGCGCCAGGCCATGCTGTTCCAGCGGCCCTACATGCTGCGCGCCAGCGTGCTGCACAACGTGGCCCTGGGCCTGTGGCTGGGCGGTGTGCGCTGGCCGGATGCCAAGGCGAACGCGCGGGCCGCGCTGGAGCGCGTGGGCCTCGAAGGCCTGGCCACGCGCAACGCCAAGGCCTTGTCTGGGGGCCAGCAGCAGCGCGTGGCGCTGGCGCGGGCCTGGGCGCTCAAGCCGCAGGTGCTGCTGCTCGACGAGCCCACCGCCAGCCTTGACCCCTCTGCCAAGCGCGAGGTGGAACGCCTCATGGCCGAGTTCGCCGAAGCCGGCATGACGCTGATCTTCAGCAGCCATAACCTGGGCCAGGTCAAGCGCCTGGCGCAGCGCGTGATTTACCTTGAGCAGGGCCGGCTGGTGGCTGACCTGCCGGTGGCGGAATTTTTCAACGGACCCGTTCCCGCCGCGGCGGAAGCATTTTTAAAAGGAGAACTCGCATGATCACCTTGAAGACCCTCAGGACACTCGTTCTGGTCCCGCTGGCCATGGCGGCCACGCTGGCCGCGGCGCAAACCGGCACCATCGTGATGGCGTCCACCACCTCGACCGAGCAGTCGGGCCTGTTTCCCTACCTGCTGCCCGAATTCAAGAAGGCCACGGGCATAGACGTCAAGGTGGTCGCCGTCGGCACCGGTCAGGCCATCGACATGGGCCGGCGCGGCGACGCCGACGTGCTCTTTGTGCACGACCAGGTCGCCGAAGAGAAGGTCGTGGCCGAAGGTTTTGCGATCAAGCGCTTTCCGGTCATGTACAACGACTTCGTGCTGGTAGGCCCAGCGGCCGACCCGGCCAAAGCCAAAGGCAAGGACATCGTCGAGGCCCTGAAAAAACTCAGCGCGGCGAATGCCAATTTTGTCTCGCGCGGCGACAAGAGCGGCACGCATGCCGCCGAACTGCGCTACTGGAAAAGTGCCGGCATCGAAACACCGGCCGACAAGCCGGCCTTTGCCAACTACAAAGCCTGCGGCTGTGGCATGGGCCCGGCGCTCAACATTGCGGCCAGCAGCGGCGGCTATGTGCTGGCCGACCGCGGCACCTGGCTGTCCTTCAAGAATCGCGGCGACCTGGCCGTGCTGGTCGAGGGCGACACGCGGCTGTTCAACCAGTACGGCGTGATGGTGGTGAACCCTGCGAAGCACCCGCAGACCAAGGCAGCCGAGGCGCAGAAATTTGTGGATTGGGTGATTTCACCCGCGGGGCAGGGGGTGATTGCGGGCTACAAGATTGGCGGCGAACAGCTGTTCTTCCCCAACGCGAACAAATGAGTTCCCCCCTGTCCATGCTCACTGCGTGTAGCTTGTTCCCCCCTCAAGGGGGCGGCGCCTGCGGTCTGGCAAAGCCAGTCCCGCGGCGCCTGCTGGCCTGGATTGCTGCGGTGCTTGTTTTTTCAGAGAGCTTGCCCATGGCGCATGCCCAGCCGTCCCCCGCGAACCCCGGCAGCGCGGAGCCGCTGCGCGTTTACGCCGCGGGCAGCCTGCGCGAGGCGCTCACGGAGATTGCGCGCGTTTATGAATCACGCACGGGCCTCAAAACCCAGCTGACCTTTGGCGCGTCCGGCCTGCTGCGCGAACGCATTGAAAAAGGCGAGCCGGCACAGGTGTTCGCATCGGCGGACACCCAGCATCCCCAGCGCCTGCATGAACTTTCCGCCGGCGGCGGTCGCTGGCTGCAGCCCACGCTTTTTGTGCGCAACCAGCTGTGCGCGCTGGCCGTGCCGGCGCTCAAGGCCGAACCGGGCAGGCTGCTGGACCTGATGCTGGACCCGGCCGTCAAGCTCGGGACTTCCACGCCAAAGGCGGATCCCTCGGGTGACTATGCCTGGGCGCTGTTCCGCAAGGCCGATACCCTCAGGCCCGGTGCTTACGCGGCGCTGGACGCCAAGGCCCTCAAGCTCACCGGTTCGCTCGAGGCGCCCCCGCCGCCGCCCGGCCGGAGCGTCTATGAGTGGCTGATCAGCGAAGGCCGCGCCGACCTCTTCCTGACTTATTGCACCAATGCCGTTGCGGTGCAGAAGGAACTGCCCCGCATGAGCGTGGTGCAAATTCCGGTCGCCTTGCAGGTGAGTGCGGCTTATGGGTTGACTGTGCGGGGTGGGGATGTTGCTGCTGGGGAGTTTGCCGGCTTCTTGCTGTCGGCGACTGCGCAGGAGGTGTTTCGCCGATTTGGCTTCGGCGCGCCTTAAGGAGGCGGGCCGGTCTTGCTCCGGCGGCGTGCTCTTTGCTGAGTGCTGTTGGCCGGGGGTTGCCCGGCAGCAAGTAACTTTCTTTTGCTTCGCCAAAAGAAAGTCACCAAAGAAAAGGCGACCCGCAGTCTGGGTCCCTACGCTTCGCTGCGGGCAACCTGCGGTGCTCGACTACGGCGGGGTCTCGCGCAAACTCGCCTTCGGCTCAAACAAGCGCGATCCCTGATCCGCCTACGTCTGCGCTCCTCGGCCCAGCCAGGACGGGGCAATCGGGAACGGGGACAGAAGGCAAATACCAAAGAACAAACCAAGACAAACAAGGACTCGCCTAGGCGAGTCCTTGTTTCTTCAGGTATTCGGGATTGGTATTCCTTCCCCACCCCTTGTGGATGCGCCGAGGAGCGCAGGTTCAGGCGGATCAGGGATCGCGTTGTTTGAGCCGAAGGCGAGTTTAGCGAGACCCCGCCTGAACCGAGCACCGCAGGTTGCCCGTAGCGAAGCGGAGGGACGCAGCAACCAGGGTCGCCTTTTCTTTGCTTACTTTTCTTTTGGCGAAGCAAAAGAAAAGTGAGTAGCCGCCGGGCTACCCCCGGCCAACCACCCTCAGCAAAGAGCGCAAGGCCGGAGCAAGAACCGGCCTGCCTATAATTGCCCCGTGCCCCACCACCCAGCCTCCCGCCAACCCCTCCCCGTATGGGAACGCCTAGCCACCTGGCTAGCCTTCCTGGCGGTGTTGTCGGCGCTGTGGGCACCGGTGTCCATGCTGGCCCAGGATGTGCAGACCGGCAAGCTGGGCGGCATCTGCAGCATCAACACCGCTTCATCCAGCGCCAGCGGTGATGCCGCCGGCGGCGACGCGGGCTCCACGGGCCTGCGCTGTGACCTCTGCGCTTCGCCTGGCCTGGTGCTGCCGCCTTTGCCGGTGGCCGCCGCTCCCTGTTCTTCCGGCGACTTTGTTGCCGTGGCGGATGTTCCGGCAAGCGCCGGTGCCGCCGTCCCCGGGCTGCCCTTCAGCCGCGGGCCTCCACTCATCTGATCTGAACCGCCTCGCCTGAGGCATTCCCGCGCGCGGCCTTGTTGCTGCGCGTCCGTTCATTTCAGAGTGTGAGTTTTCATGAACCTTTCCCGCACACCGTGCGCGCTTGCCTGGCGCGGCGCTACTGCGCTGGCCTTCCCCTTGGCGGCTTTCGCGCAGGCGCCATCGGCCGACGCGCCGGCAAAATCCCTGGGCGTGGTCACCGTCAACAGCGGCCAGCCGACCTCCCTGCCCACGCAGATCCCGACCACCATTGAAGGCATCACGCGCGAACAAATCGAGCAAACCATCAACGCCACCGACAGCGAGGACGCGCTCAAATACTTCCCCAGCCTGCTGGTGCGCAAGCGCTATATCGGCGACTACAACCACGCCATCCTGTCCAGCCGTGCCTCGGGCACGGGCAACAGCGCCCGCTCAGCGGTTTACGCCGACGGCATCCTGCTGTCCAACTACCTGGGCAACGGGATCGCCAATGGCACCAATTACGCGCCGCGCTGGGGCCTGGTGACGCCCGAGGAAATCGAGCGGGTCGACGTGCTCTACGGCCCGTTCTCGGCGGCCTACCCGGGCAACTCGGTGGGTGCGGTGGTGGACTACGTCACGCGCATGCCCACAAAGTTCGAGGCGCACGCCAAGCTCAGCGGTTTCACGCAGGACTTCAAGCTTTATGGCACCAACAGCAGCTTTAGCGGCAGCCAGGCCAGCGCCTCGCTGGGCAACCGCAGCGGTGACTGGTCCTGGTTCATCAACGCCAACCGCACGGAAAGCGCGGGCCAGCCGCTGACCTTCGCCACGCGCACGCTGAGCGCGGCGGCTCCCGCGGCCGGCGCTACGGTGGTGAGCGGCGCGGTGCCCGGGCTCAACACGCGCAACGTGCCCTGGCTGCTGCTGGGCGGCGCCACGCAGTACGAGACGCGGCAGGAGCACCTCAAGCTCAAGGTTGCCTACGATTTTTCATCCACGGTGCGTGCCAGCTACACGCTGGGCTACTGGAAGAATGATGCCGAGAACCGCTCGCAGAGTTATCTGCGTGATGCGGCGGGCGCACCGGTGTACAGCGGCAACGTCAGCATCAACGGCCGGGGCTACACGCTGGCGGCCAGCGACTTCGGCGTGAGCAACGAGGCACTCACCCACGTAATGCACGGACTGTCGGTCAAGTCGAACACGCAGGGCGTGTGGGACTGGGAGGTTTCGGCCAGCCTGTACGACTACCAGAAGGACCAGGTTCGCGCCGCCACCACCGCTCAGCCGGGCGCGCTGAACGGCGGCGTCGGCACCCTGCAGGACCAGGGCGGCACGGGCTGGAACACGCTGGCCTTCAAGGGCATCTGGCGGCCTGAGGGCGTCAAGGGCGCGCACATCGTGGACTTCGGTTTCCAGCAGGACAGCTACACGCTGCGCATCCTCAAATCCAATGCGGCGAACTGGCTCAGTAGCGGGCCGGGCGCGGTGGTCAGCGACGTGGGCGGCAAGACCCGCTTGCGCAGCGTCTATGCGCAGGATGCCTGGGCCTTCGCGCCCCAATGGAAAACCGTGCTGGGCGCGCGGCTCGAAAGCTGGACGGCCTCCGGCGGCTTCACCAGCTTCGGCGCGGGCAACCCGGCCAACACCGGCTATGCGGCGCGCAGCGAGAGCGCGGTGTCGCCCAAGGCGGCGCTGTCCTACCAGTGGTCGGCCGACACCACACTCAAGGCCTCTGCCGGCCGCGCCGTGCGTTTCCCGACGGTGGGTGAGCTTTACGGCGCGACGGCCAGCGTCAATTCGCAGTACATCAACGATCCGAATTTGCGGCCCGAGAAATCCTGGACCACCGAACTGACCGCAGAAAAAGACCTGGGCAACGCCTTGCTGCGCCTGACCTTGTTCACCGAGAACACGCGCGACGCGCTGTATTCGCAGACCACCTTCGACCCCGTCGCCAACAGCAACATCAGCCGCGTGCAGAACGTCGGGCGCATCAAGACCCAGGGCGTGGAACTGGCGTTCAGCGGCAACGACGTGCTGAAAAAAGGGCTGGACCTGAGCGGCAGCGTGACTTACGCTGATTCACGCATCAAGGACAACAGCGGCTTTGTGGCGGTGGCCGGCGACACGCTGGGCAAATACCAGCCGCGTGTGCCGGTGTGGCGCGCGACGGCATTGGCCAGCTACCGCTTCGACGCGGCCTGGACGGCCACGGTGGGCGCGCGCTACAGCGGCCGGCAATATTCCAGCCTGGACAACAGCGACGTCAATGGTTTTGCCTACCAGGGCACCAGCAAGTACTTCACGACCGACGTGCGCGTGCGCTACCAGGCCGGCAAGCAGTGGAGCGCGGCCGTCGGCATCGACAACCTGAACAACTACCAATACTGGAATTTCCACCCCTACCCGCAACGGACCTTGATGGCCGAACTCAACTTCAGCCTTTGACCCGCCGCTTTTTTTGCTTTTAAATTTTTACCCTCACCAAGGATGAACCATGAAACACCTGAACACGCTTAAAACCCTCGCCGCCTGTGCGCGTCCCTGCCTGGCGGGAGCCTTGTTCCTCGCCGCCTCGCTGCCCGCCGCCGCCCACGTCACGCTGGAATACCAGGTGGCCAATGCCGGCAGCTATTACAAGGGGAGCTTCAAGGTCGGGCACGGTTGCGGCAACTCGCCCGTCAAGCAGATCGTGGTCACCATTCCCGAGGGTGTGCAGGGCGCCAAGCCCATGCCCAAAGCCGGCTGGACGCTGGAAGTCACGCGTGAAAAACTGGCCCAGCCGCGGCAGGACCACGGAAAGGCCATCACCGAGGAAGTGTCCCGCGTCAGCTGGACGGCCAAGACGCCGGCCGACTACCTGCAGAACGACTGGTACGACGAGTTTGTGCTGCAGGCCAAGCTGCCCGCCAAGGCCGGCATGCTGTACTGGCCGGTCATGCAAGTCTGTGAAGAAGGCAAGGTCGACTGGGCGGAAGTGCCCAAGCCGGGCCAGAAACCGTCGGAGCTGCAAAACCCCGCCGCCGCGCTGGAATTGATGCCCGCGGGCGGTGGCGGTGAGCACAATCACTGAGCGCGCCAGGGCTGCCTTCTTCTTTTAAATCCAGTTCACCGTTTGAAGGAACACTTTGACATGACATCCGCAAAATTTTCAAAAACCGCACTCGCGTTTTCGTTGCTGCTGGGCGGCATGGCCGCCCTGGCGCAGACCGCCGCCGTCCAGGTCGAAGGCGCCTGGGCGCGCGCCACCGTGCAGGGGCAAAAGAGCACGGGTGCTTTCATGAGCCTCACCGCCAAAGACGCGACCCGGCTGGTCGGCGTGGCGTCCCCGGTCGCGGGCGTGGCCGAAGTGCATGAAATGAAGATGGAAGGCGACGTCATGAAAATGCGCGGCCTGCCGTCGCTGGACTTGCCGGCCGGCAAAAAGGTGGAGCTCAAGCAGGGCGGCGGCTACCACATCATGCTGATGGACCTGAAAGCGCCGCTGGCCAAGGACAGCACGGTTCCCGTGACCCTGCTGTTCAAGGACGCCAAGGGCGTGGAAAGCCGGCTGGAGCTGAAGTTGCCGGTGGCCACCGCGGCGCCGGGCGCAACCGGTGCCGCGGCAGAGCACAAGCACTAGGGCCTAGCCCTAGCCGCGCTTGCCCGGGCCCAGCCGACGGTACACCGTGGCCCGGCTTACGCCCAGCGCCTTGGCGGCCTGCAGCACATTGCCGCGCGCGTCGCTGACGGCCTTGCGGATCAGTGCGGTTTCAAGTTCCTTGAGCGGCCGGACCGAGTCGCCCGAAAGCGGCAATTGCAGCGAGGCTGGCGCGGCTTCCCGGCCCGCCAGCACCGGCAGCGCATGCAGGCGCAGGCCGGTCCACAGCGGCGCCTCCAGCACGCCGCCTTGCGCGGGGCTGCGGCGCTGCGCCGCGTCAAACAGCATTTCAAAGGGCATGGCAAACAGCTCACTGCAGTGCGGCATGCCGTCAGCCGTGGCGCCCAGGCGCGAGACCATTTGCCGCGCCGCCGGGTTGGCGCCGGTGACACAGCCGTCGGCGTCCACGCAGACCAGGCCGTCGGTGTCGTCGCCCAGCACCCGGCCCGGCCAGTTGAGCCGGATCAGCAAGGCATGGGGCCGGCCCAGCGTGAGCGCGTTCTCGATGCTGCGCGCGGACTGGGTGACCAGGTGCTTGAGTTCGGGCCGCTCGGCCGCTTCGATGCCTGTCAGGTCCAGCATGCCGGCGCAGTGCCCGTCGGGGCCGAACAGCGGCGCGCCGGCGCAGCTGTAGACCGAGGTTGCGTCGAAGAAGTGTTCGCCGCGATGCAGCCAGACCGGCTGCAGCTCGGTCAGCGCCGCGCCTATGGCGGTGGTGCCCACGCGCGCTTCCGACAGGTCGGTGCCTATGCGCGTGATCACGTCGGCGCGGCTGTCGCCGCGGTCTATGGGGCCGTTGACGTCGACCACCACGCCGGCCTGGTTGGTCAGGATGGCGAAGTAGCGGGTGTCGGCAATCGCGCGCCCCAGCCGCTCCAGCGCGGGTTTGGCCGCCTGCACCAGCTGGTGGTTGGCATCCTGGTGGCGCCGCGTTTCGGCGGCCGGAAGGATGTCGAAGGAAGGGGCTTGTTCGGGGCGCTGGCCGCTGGCGAGGCAACGCAGCCAGGAGCGCTCTATCCAGCTTTCCAGGGCCGGCATGGCATCGGCGGCCCCGGCTTCGCCATACAGCACCGCCTGCCGGGCATGCCCTATGCGCGCCAGCCGGTCCTGGCTGCCCATTGCGGGGGCGGGATGAAGGGAGGTCATGGAAGCCATGGCCGATTGTGGCCAATTCCGGCGGCCTGCGGTAGCCAGGGGCATTGCTTGAGTGCGCCGCTGTGGCAAAGGCCGGGGTTCACGGAGAGATTCAGCGGGCGTTGGCGGCGATCAGGAACATCGCGGACTTCAGGCCCGCCACCGTCATCAGCAGCGAACCCAGCACGTGCGCCGTGGCCGTGAGGGCCGCCAGGCCGTAACGCGCGTCCATCAGGAAGACCACCACCTCGGCCGAAAACGAGGAAAAGGTGGTCAGCCCGCCGAGGAATCCGGTCACCAGCGCCAGGCGCCAGACCGGGTCCAGGTGCGGCATGGCCTGGAAAGCCGCGATGCAGACACCTATCAGGTAGCCGCCTATCAGGTTGGCGGCCAGCGTGCCCCAGGGAATGATGCCGCCGGGCGTGAGCCAGAGGCTGAGGCTCCAGCGGGCCAGCGCACCCAGCGAGGCGCCTATCGAGATGGCAAGGACAGTCAGCATGGCGTGTGGGGGAGGTGAAGGAGGTGGGCTGGCTTTGGCGGGACAATGCAGCCATGACTTTAACCGCTGCATCCCTCTCCGGCGAGACCGGCTTCCTGGGCGTGGTCATGCTCGATACCCGTTTCCCCAGGCCGCCCGGCGACGTGGGCCATCCCGACGCCTTTGGCGTGCCGGTGCGCCAGCGCGTGGTGCGGGGCGCCTGGCCCGGCACGATTGTGCAGACGGCGGAGGGCTTGCGCGCCGCGGGCATGGCGCCGGCCTTTGTCGAGGCGGTGCAGGCACTGGAGGCCGAGGGCGCGCGCGCCATCACCACGAGCTGCGGCTTCCTGGTGCTGCTGCAGGCCGAACTGCAGGCGGCCGCCCGGGTGCCCGTGGTGACCTCCAGCCTGCTCCAACTGCCGGGATTGTTGGCACGCCAGCTCAGGGTCGGTGTGCTGACCATCAGCGTGGCCGCATTGGGTCCCGACCATTTGCTTGCGGCCGGCGTGCCGTCAGACCGCCTGGGTGATGTGGTGGTTCAGGGCGTGGAGCCCACCGGGGAGTTTGTGACGGCCATCCTTGGCAACCGTGACAGCCTGGATATGGAAAAAGCCCGCCGGGATGTGGTGGATGCGGCGATGGCGCTCAAACAGCGCGAACCTTCGCTGCAGGTCGTGGTGCTGGAATGCACCAACCTGCCGCCTTACCGGCAGGCGATTGAAGCGGCGACAGGCCTTAAGACCTGGGCGTTGACGGATGACGAACGGCTGCTGTGTCCTTGGCGATGAGCCGCCGCTGACCCATGCAAGCCCGCTACATCTTGCCCGGCAGCCATGTCGCGATCTGTGGGAAGAACCAGAGCAGCAGCACCATGCCGCACATCAGGAAGAAAAACGGCAAGGTGACCCGCGCGATGTAGGTGATTTCTTTTTTGGTCATGCCCTGGAGCACAAACAGGTTGAAACCCACGGGCGGCGTGATCTGCGCCATCTCGACCACGATGACGATGAAGATGCCGAACCAGATCAGGTCCAGCCCGGCCGCCTGCACCGTGGGAAGGATGACGCCCATGGTCAGCACCACCATCGAAATGCCGTCGAGAAAGCAGCCCAGGACGACGTAGAAGATGCTCAGCACGATGATGAGCATGAAGGGGCTCAGCCCCAGGCTTGAGACGAATTCGGCCAGGTGGCGTGGCAGGCCGATGTAGCCCATGCTCAGCGTCAGGAAGGCGGCGCCGGCCAGGATCAGCGCGATCATGCAATACAGGCGTGTCGCGCCCAGCAGGGATTCCTTGAAGGTGCTCCAGCTCATGGAGCGCTGCACCAGGGCCAGCACCAGCGAGCCGACAACGCCGATGGCCGCGGCTTCGGTCGCGGTGGCCACGCCGGTATAAATGGAGCCCAGCACGGCGCCGATCAGCAGCACGACCGGTATCAGGTGGCGTGATTCGTAGATTTTTTCACCGAAGCTCATCGCGGCATCGGGCGGCGGGATCTTGCCCTTGTTCAGCAGGGCCCAGACGACCAGGTAGCCGGAGAAAAGGGAGGCCAGCAGCAGGCCGGGGAAAACGCCCGCGATGAACAGCCGGGCGATGGACACGTCCGCGCTGACGCCATAGACGATCATGATGATGGACGGCGGGATCAGCAGGCCCAGCGTGCCGGCGCCCGCGAGCGAGCCTATCGTGATGTCTTCCGGGTAGCCGCGTTTGGCCAGCTCCGGCAGCGTCATCTTGCCGATGGTGGCGCAGGTCGCGGCCGAGGATCCCGACACCGCCGCAAAGATGGTGCAGCCGATGACGTTGGTATGCAGCAGGCCGCCCGGCAAGCGGCTGACCCAGGGCGCGAGGCCCTTGAACATGCTTTCGCTGAGCTTGGTGCGGAACAGGATTTCCCCCATCCACACAAACAGGGGCAGGGCCGTCAGCGTCCAGCTGGAGGAGGATCCCCAGATGGTGACCGCCATGGCGTCGCCGGCGGCGCGTGAAGAGAACAGCTGCATGCCTATCCAGGCAACGCCCGACAGCGTGAGGCCAATCCAGACGCCGGAGCCCAGGATCAGGAAAAGCGAAAGAATCAGCAGCGAGGTGATGGCGAGATCGGACATGAAGGTTCTTTGTTTTTCTATATTTATTCGTGATGCAGCGCTTCATCGCTGCCTGCCTGGGTACGCCGGCCCCGGATCTCCAGCACCAGCTCGTCGATGAAGGCGATCATCAGGATGACCGCGCCCACGCCCATGGTGATTTGCGGAATCCATAGCGGCGTGGCGTCGTTTCCGGTGGAGATGTCGTGGAAGGCATAGGAGTTGACCGACAGCATGACGCTGTACCAGGCGAACAGCATGGAAAGCGCCGTGGCCGCGGCCAGGGCCCAGATTTCCAGGGCGCGCCTGGCGCTTCCGCGGAGGCCGTTAAGGATCAGCGTGACCCGGATATGCTCACCCTTCTTGAGGGTATGGGCCAGCGCCAGGAAGCCGCTGGCCGCCATGCAGTAGCCCGCATACATGTCGGTCCCGCGCAGGGACCATGCGAACTGGCGGTCCAGCACGCCGGCCAGCACCGACAGCAGCGTGCCGACCATGAACAGCGCCCCAAGCCATGCCGCGCCGTCGTACAGCGCATCGAGCACGCGGCGCATGCTTATTTCTTCGCCGCGTTGGATTTGTCGAAGGCCGACAGCATCGCTTCGCCCTCGGCGCCGGCGCGCTTGGTCCAGTCGGCTTTCATGATGCCGCCCACCTGGCGCAGGTCGGCCACCAGCTTGGGCGAGGGGGTCATGATCTTCATGCCTTTTTCGGCCAGCGCTTTTTTGTAGAAGTCGTTCTTCTCCTCGCTGATTTTCCAGCCGCGGGTTTCGGCGTCGGCGGCGGCCTTCAGGACGGCGGCCTGGGTGGGAGCGTCCAGTGCGTCAAAGGATTTTTTGTTGACGATGACGGCATTCTTGGGCAGCCAGGCCTGCACGTCGTACCAGTACTTGATGCTTTCATAGGTCTTGGTGTCGTAGCCGGTCGATCCGGAGCTCATGTAGCTGTTGACGACGCCCGTCGCCATGGCCTGGCTCAGTTCCGCCGCCTGCACGGTCACGGGTTGCGCGCCGACCAGCTCGGCGATCTTGCTGGTGGCCGGGCTGTAGGCGCGCCATTTCAGGCCCTTCATGTCGGCAACGGCGGTGATTTCCTTGTTGACGTAAATGCCCTGGGGCGGCCAGGCCACCGTGTAGAGCAGCTTCATGCCTTGCGTGCCCAGCAGCTTTTCCAGTGCCGGCTTTTGCGCTTCGGCCAGCTTGTGCGCCGAGGCGTAACTGGAGGCCACGAAGGGCAGGCCGTCCGCGCCGAATATCGCGTTTTCGTTCTCGAAGTTGACCAGCAGGATTTCGCCGATCTGGGCTTGGCCGCCCTGCACCGCGCGTTTGATCTCGTTGGCCTTGAACAGCGAGGCGTTGGCATGCACCGTGATCTTGAGCTTGCCGCCGCTGGCCTTGTCGACGTCGGCGGCGAATTGCGTCAGGTTTTCCGTGTGGAAGTTGCTGGCTGGGTAGGCGGCGGGCAGGTCCCACTTGGTCTGGGCAAAAGCGTTGGCGCCGAAGGCGAGGGCGGCGGCCGTCAGGGTGATTCTGAATTTCATGAAAAGCTCCAGGGCAGGAAATTGATAAGTCGTAATAGGATAGACGCAAATCCCGCGCCAGTTCACCGGGCATACCCCGAAAACCGGCCCCCACCCGTTTCGCGACCCTGAGGCCCGCCATGAACCTGCGCTTTGTTGAAGCCTTTTATTGGGTGGCCTCGCTCAAAAGCATCTCGCGCGCCGCAGACAAGCTCTACCTCACACAGTCGGCCATGTCCAGCCGCATCGCCACGCTCGAAGACGAATTGGGCGTCCTGCTGCTGGACCGGGCTGGCAAGCAGTTCAAGCTCACGGTGGCGGGCGCGCGCTTCCTGGTCTATGCGCAAAAGCTGCTGGAGCTGCAGCGCGAGGTCAAGCAGGAGATGGGCTCGGGCGCGCCCATGGCGGTGTCCATGCGCATAGGCGCGATCGAGTCGGTGCTGCATTCCTGGCTGATTCCCTGGCTTGAAAAACTGCGGGTCGACCATCCCGGACTGGAGCTGGAACTCACGGTGGAAACCACGCCCATCCTGATGGACCAGGTACAGCGCGGCACGCTGGACCTGGTGTTCGCGGTGCTGCCGGCCTCGGCCGACGGCGTGCGCAACCAGGCCCTGCCGCCCATGGACATGGCGTTTGTGGGCAATCCGGCACTGCACAAAAAAAGAAATTACCGGCTCGACGAACTCGCGGAGATGGAACTGCTGACCTTCCAGAAGGGCTCGCAGCCGCACGTCACCCTGCTGGACCTCTTCAAGCAGAACCGCATGGAGCCCAAAAAGGTGCACGCGATTTCGTCGATCTCGGCCATGGTCCAGCTGGTGCAGGGCGGCTTCGGCGTGGCCTTGCTGCCGCGCGCGGCGGTGCAGCGGCTGACGGGCTTTGCCAGCCTCAAATTGCTGACCTGCGACAAGAAACTCAAGGCCCTGCCCATCCATGCCAGCTACCGCACGGACCCGACCTCGTCGACCGTGGAAACGGTGGTCAGGTCGGCCGTGGAGTTCGCGGGGGAAGGCGAGGGCGGCACCAAAACAGCCCGTAAATCGGCCGCCAAAACCCCGAAAACCGCCAAAAAAGGTGCATCAGGGTAAATCCCAATCATCGAAAAAATCTATGACGTAAGCAAAAAATTACTTGTTTGATTTCGTCATTTGCAAATCGCACACTTCGCCACATGTCATCCAACTGTCATGTTTTTACGAGGAGTGCGAAATGAAGAAGTCATGGTGGGCCCGAGTGGCCGCGGTACTGGCCGGCGCGGGCTTCTGTCTGCTTGCGCATGCGCAGCAGGAAATCAAGATCGGCGTGCTGTATCCGCTGACAGGCCCCGGCGCTTCGGTGGGCGCCGAGCTGCGCAGCGCGCTGGAGCTCGCCGCCGACATCATCAACAACGGCGCACCCGGTGTGTCCGAACTGCCGCTGTCCGCCGGCAAGGGTCTGCCCAACCTGAAGGGCGCGAAGATCAAGCTGGTGTTCGCAGACCACCAGGCCAACCCGCAAACCGGCGCGACGGAAGCCGAGCGCCTGATCACGCAGGAAAAAGTCGTGGCCCTCGTGGGTGCCTACAACAGCGCCGTGACGGCCACGGCCAGCCAGATCGCCGAGCGGGCCGGCATTCCCTTCCTGAACCCGGAATCCTCGTCGGCTTCGCTGACGCAGCGCAACTTCAAGTGGTTCTTTCGCACCACGCCGCATGACGACCTGTTCGTGCACAACGCCTTTGATTTCCTGAAAGAGCTCGAAGCCAAAAAAGGCATCAAGGCGGGCGTGGTCGCCAGCCTTAATGAAAACGGCTTGTGGGGCACGGAAACCACCAAGCTGCAAACCAAGCTGGCGCCCGAGTTCAAACAGAACCTGGTCAAGCAGGTGATGTACCCGGCCAAGACGACGCAGTTGACTTCCGAAGTGCAGACGCTCAAGGCCGCGAACCCCAACCTGGTGCTGCAGTCATCCTATACGGCCGATGCCATCCTGTCGATCAAGACCTACAAGGAGCTGGGCTTCTCGCCGGACATGATCCTGGCCAACAACGCGGGTTTTACCGACACCGACTTCATCAAGACGCTGGGCAAGGACGCCGACTACATCATCACGCGTGAGGTGTGGGCACTGGACCTGGCCAACCGCAACCCGCTGATCAAACAGGTCAACGATCTCTTCAACAGCCGCTACAAGATCAACTTCACCGGCAATTCCTCCCGCACCTTTACCGGCCTGATGGTGATGGCGGACGCCATCAACCGCGCGGGCTCCACCGAACCCGAGGCCATCCGCAAGGCGCTGGCCGCCACCGACATGCCCGGCAGCAAGCTGATCATGCCGTGGAAGGGCGTGAAGTTCGACGCGACCGGCCAGAACACCCTGGGCCAGGGCATCCTGGTGCAGATCATGGGCGGCAAGTACAACACGGTCTGGCCCTTCGACATGGCCTCGCGTGAAGTGACCTGGCCCATGCCGAAATGGGACCAGCGCAAGTAAGCCGCGGACTTTGACTTAAAAGCCAAGAGACAACCATGACCACGGAAATATTGCTTCAGACGCTGGCCTCCGGCATCCTGATCGGGCTGATCTACGCGCTGGTGGCTATCGGCCTGACCATGATTTTCGGTGTCATGGACATCGTGAACTTCGCGCACGGGGAATTCCTGATGCTGGGCATGTACTCGGCCTTCTGGCTGTTCGCCCTGTATGCGCTGGACCCCATGATCACGCTGCCGCTGACGGTCCTCATGCTGTTCGCCTTCGGCGTGCTGCTCTACAAGCTGGTGATCGTGCGCATCATCAACGCGCCCATGCTGTCGCAGATCTTCACCACCTTCGGCATCATGATCCTGCTGCGCGGCGTGGCCCAGTTCCTCTGGAAGCCGGACTTCCGCTCGATCGAGAACTCGGCCGTCAGCGGCACGGTCAAGCTGCTGGGTATACAGCTGGGCAAGCCGCAGCTGGTGGCCGGCGTGGGGGCCATCGTGGTCACCGGCCTGATCTACTTCTTCCTGAACAAGACCCGGCTGGGCGCGGCCCTGGAGGCCACCGCCTCCGACAAGGAAGCCGCGCGCCTCATGGGCATTGATTCGCACAAGATGTTTTCGCTGGCCTGGGGCATAGGCGCGGCCTGCGCCGGCGCGGCCGGCGTGCTGCTGTCGACTTTTTTCCCGATCTTTCCGGACGTCGGCGCCAATTTCATCCTGCTGGCCTTCGTGGTGGTCAACCTGGGCGGCTTCGGCAGCGTCTCGGGTGCTTTCTGGGCCGGCATCCTGGTCGGCGTGATCGAGGTCATGGGCGGCCTGCTGCTCGGGCCGCAGTACAAGACGGCCATCGTGCTGGTGCTGTTCCTCGGCGTGCTGATGTTCCGGCCCCAGGGCCTGATGGGCAAGGCGTGAGCGTTATGAAACACTCTATTTTTGCCTTGACCGCCCTGGCGATTGCCCTGGCCGTCCCCGCCGTGACGGACGCTTCTCACCTCAACATGGCCATCCTGGTGCTGATGGCGGCGCAGCTGGGCGTCGCCTGGAACATGGTGGGCGGCTACGCCGGCCAGGTGTCGCTGGGCCATGCGGCTTTTTACGGCCTGGGCGCTTATGCCTCGACCTTGCTGCTGGTCAAGTTCGGCGTCAACCCCTGGATAGGCGTGCTGGCCGGAGGCTTCGTCGCCGCACTGCTGAGCCTGGGTTTCGGCTGGTCCTGCTTCCGGCTCAAGGGCCACTACTTCGCGATGGCGACCATCGCGGTGGCCGAGCTGGTGCAGATCTTCTTCACCGAATGGGAATACGGCGGCGCCGCGGTGGGCCTGTATGTACCCATGGACCGGCAAGGCTGGCTGTGGATGAACTTCGCCACCAAGCTGCCGTATTACTGGCTGGCGCTGGGCCTGCTGGCCCTCACGCTGGCCGCCAACTGGTGGATAGAGCGCAGCTACCTGGGCTACTACTTCCGCGCCATCAAGGACGAGCCGGATGCGGCGCGCAGCATAGGCGTCAACATCGCGCGCTACAAGCAGGTGGCGCTGTCGGTCAGCGCCTTCTTCACCGCGGTGGGCGGCAGCCTGTACGCGCAGAAGGAGCTGTACATCGACCCGAACTCGGTGCTGTCGACGGCCCTTTCGATCAAGATGGCGCTGGTGTCCATTCTGGGCGGCGTCGGCACGCTGTTCGGGCCGGTGGTGGGCGCCGTGGTGCTGACCAGCATCGAGGAGTTCACGCGCATCGCTTTCGGCGGAACCGGGCGCGGCACCGACGTCATAATTTACGCGGGCCTGATCATCGTGATCGCGGTGTTCTACCCCACGGGCCTGATGGGCTGGCTGCGCAGCTTTCGCGAGCGCCGCGAGGCGCGCGCCCATGCCGGGCGCCAGATGGCCGCGCCGCAGGCCGCGGTGCAAACCCTGGGCAAGGAGGCCTCATGAAGCTGCTGGAAGTCAAACAGGTCAGCAAGCAGTTCGGCGGGCTGACGGCCAACCAGGACGTCAGCTTCAGCGTGGAGACCGGCCAGGTCGTCGGGCTGATAGGCCCCAACGGCGCGGGCAAGACCACGATGTTCAACTGCGTGGCGGGCTATTTCGCGCCGACCGCGGGCAGCATACTGCTGGGCGGACGCAACATCGCCGGCCTGCCGCCCGAGGCCTGTGCCCGGGCCGGCGTGGCGCGCACCTTCCAGATCGCGCGCACTTTCTCCAGTATGACGGCCTGCGAGAACGTGATGACGGCGGCCATGCTGCTGCAGCACAACGTGGCGAAAGCGCGCAAGGCCGCCATGGAGTGGCTGGCCTTCGCCGGGCTTGAACGCTTCGCCGACAGGCCCGCCGCCAGCATGACCATCAGCGAGCAGCGGCGCCTGGCCGTGGCGCGCGCGCTGGCCATACAGCCGCGCATCCTGCTGATGGACGAAGTCATGGCGGGCCTCAACCCGTCGGAAGTCCGCGAAGCGGTCGACGTGGTGCTGAAGATCCGCGACAGGGGCATTTCCTGCCTGATCGTCGAGCACGTGCTGGAAGGCATCATGCCGATTGCCGACAAGATCGTGGTGCTGGACCGCGGCGTGAAGATTGCCGAAGGCACGCCGAAAGAAGTCTCCAGCGACCCCGTTGTCATTACCGCTTACCTTGGGGACTGAAGATGCTGGAGATCAAAAACCTCAAGGTCTGCTACGACGACGTGCTGGCGATTTCCGACGTCAGCCTCAAGGTGGAGCCCGGAAAGATCGTGGCGCTGGTGGGCGGCAACGGCAACGGCAAATCCACCACCTTGCGCGCCGTGGCGGGCCTCAATGCGGCCGCGGCCGGCAGCATCAGTTTCAACGGCGCGGATATCCACCGCATGCCGGCGCACAAGCGCGTGCCGCTGGGCCTGTCGCTGGTGCCCGAGGGCCGGCGCCTGTTTCCGCGGCTGACGGTGCTGCGCAACCTCGAGCTGGGTGCCTTCACGCGCATGGACAGGCACGAAGTCGCGCGCGGCATCGCCGAGATGCTGGAGCTGTTTCCCATCCTCAAGGAGCGCGCCGCGCAGCTGGCCGGCACCATGAGCGGGGGCGAGCAGCAGATGCTGGCGATTGCCCGCGGCCTGATGGCACGGCCCAAACTGCTGATGCTGGACGAGCCGTCCTGGGGCATCGCGCCCAAGTTCGTCACCAAGGTGCTGGAAGTGATACAGCAGGTCAACGCCACCGGCGTGTCGATTTTGCTGGTGGAACAGAACCTGCAAAAGGCCCTCAACATCGCGCATTACGGCTACGTCATCCAGACCGGCCGCATCGTGATGCAGGGCAGCGGGCAGGACCTGCTCAATGACGACAGCATCAAGAAGGCTTACCTGGGTCTTTAAATCCGACCTGGCCACCCATTTATTGCCATCAAGCTTTACCCCAACACCATGAACAAGATTTTCGATCGTCCCGCCGACCTCCGCATGGCCAGCCGCCGCGGCGAGTTTTCCTTGCCCACCGCGGGGCACGCTGACGGCCACATCCAGGCCAACCTCATGATCGTGCCGCAGGCGCAAGCCTTTGACTTCCTGCTGTTTTGCCAGCGCAACCCCAAGCCCTGCCCGCTGGTGGAGGTGCTGAAAGCCGGCGCCACGGAGCCCCTGTGCGCCCCCGGCGCGGACATCACGACCGACATTCCGGGCTACCGCGTTTATCGCGACGGTGAATTTGTGGAAGAGCGTGCCGAGATCCGCTCGATCTGGCGGGACGACCATGTGGCATTCCTGATCGGCTGCAGCTTTTCCTTCGAGGCCGCCGTCATGCAGGCCGGCATTTCTTTGAGGCACGTCGAGCAGGGCCGCAATGTCGCTATGTTCCGTACCAGCCTCCAGTGCCAGCCCGCCGGTGTATTCAGCGGCGAAATGGTCGTCACCATGCGGCCCATCAAGAGCCGCGACGTGGCGAAGGTGGTGGAAATTTCTGGCCGGTTTGACGTCGCGCACGGGGCGCCCGTTCACATCGGCAATCCGGAGGCCATCGGTATCACCGACCTGTCGCGCCCGGATTACGGTGATGCGGTCGACATCAGGGACGACGAAGTCCCGGTGTTCTGGGGTTGCGGTGTCACGCCGCAGTGGGTTGCCCAGAAAAGCCGTTTGTCGATGTGCATCACCCATGCGCCGGGCAAGATGTTTGTGACCGACCTGAAAGGGTGAGTTCCATGCACCCGCCGCCGGGCTGATCCTCAACTCCCAAGGAGTTCTCCATGAAAGCAGTTTTGATAGCCGCGCTCGTCGCGGCGGGGGCAGCGCACGCCCAGACGACCTGGAAGCTGGCCACGGGCTACCGGGCGGAATCCTTCCATACGCAGAACATCTACCAGTTTGCGCGCGAGGTGGAAAAGGCCACGGCCGGCCAGTTGTTGATCGAAGTGCATCCCAATAACACGATGTTCAAGCTGGGCGACATCAGCCCGGCGGTGCAGCAGGGCAAAACCGAGGCCGGCGAGACCATCATGTCCAGCATGGTGAAGGACATCCCGCTGGCCGGCGCGGACTCCATTCCTTTCGTCGTCACTTCCTACAAGGACGCGCAACGCCTCTGGAAACTGCAGCGCCCCGGCCTGGAAAAGCATTTCAACGAACGCGGCATGAAACTTCTTTACGCCGTGCCGTGGCCGCCGCAAGGCCTGCATTCGAACAAACCAGTGCGGGGCCCGGCGGACTTTCGCGGCACCCAGATGCGCACCTACAACCAGACCACCCTGCGCATCGCCGAGATGCTGGGCGCCAAACCGGTGGACGTGGCCATGGTCGATGTGGGCAAGGCGCTGGCCGAAGGCCGTATGGACAACATGATCACCTCGGCGCTGACCGGCGTGGAGAACAAGGTGTGGGGCCCGATCAAGTATTACTACGAGATCAACGCCTGGTTCCCGAAAAATGCGGTGTTTGTGAACACCAAGGCCTTCGAGGCGCTGAAGCCCGAAGCGCGCGCCGCCGTGCTCAAGGCGGCGGGCGAGGCGGAGGTCCGCGGCTGGCAGGCCAGCCAGGCACTGGCCGCCGGCGCCACCGAGGAACTGCGCGCCAACGGCGTCAAGATAGAGCGCATTTCGCCCGAACTGGACACCGAGATCAAGCGCATGGGCGAGAAGTTCTCGCGCGAGTGGATACGCTCCGTGGGCAATGAGGCCAATGACATTTTTGTGCCCTACTACATGCCGCAATAAGGCGGGACACCGTATGAAAACACCTTCCGGCGCGATCACCGCCTACCTTCATGCCAAGGACGGCAACCGTCCCCACCTGCTGGCCCGGGCCTTCACGGACGATGCCCTGCTGCAGATGACCGTCCATACCAGCGCGATTTCGTTCCCGCCTGTGTCCAGGGGGCGGGAGGCCGTTGCCGAGGTGCTGGTGCGCCGTTTCGGGCAGGCCTATGAGAATGTCTACACTTTCTGCCTGGCTTCCCCGCCGGCGGGAAAGGCGGAGGTGTTTCGCTGCGACTGGCTGGTGGCCATGACGGAAAAGGACAGCCGCGCCGTGCGGGTTGGCTGCGGCCGTTACGATTGGTGTTTTTCGCCGCCTTCATGCTTGGCGGAAAGCCTTTCGATCACCATAGAGGCCATGCAGACCCTGCCGGCCTCGCACGCGGACGAGGTCATGGGCTGGGCAGCCGGCCTTCCCTATCCCTGGTGCCCGGCCGGGGCCGCTCTGCAAAGCGCGCCGGAGATCCGGCAACTGGCGCCGGTACTTGGGTACATTGGCAGGGAACAGCCGGCCGGTTTTTCGGCCCCAAGATCCTGAAGTGTTGAAGTCCTGAAGTCCTAGACACCCGCAAAAAACACGTTAACTCTGAAATCACAAAAACCATGCAAGACACCACTTCCAAACCGGGCGGCGACCGTTGGCAATTCTGGATAGACCGCGGCGGTACCTTCACCGACATCGTGGCCAAGAAGCCCGACGGTTCACTGGTCACGCACAAGCTGCTGTCGGAAAATCCCGAACAATACCGCGATGCGGCCGTGGCCGGCATACGCCACCTGCTGGGCCTCAAGGCCGGCGAGCCGATACGCGCCGACGTGGTCGACTGCGTGAAGATGGGCACCACGGTGGCCACCAATGCGCTGCTCGAGCGCAAGGGTGAGCCTACGCTGCTGGTCACCACGCGCGGCTTTCGCGATGCGCTGCGCATCGCCTACCAGAACCGTCCGCGGCTGTTCGATCGCCACATCGTGCTGCCCGAGCTGCTTTACAGCGCCGTGGTCGAGGCCCAGGAACGCGTAGGCGCGCAGGGCGAGGTGCTGCAGGCGCTGGATGAAGCGCTGCTGAAGAAGGAATTGCTGGCGCACTACGAAAAGGGCCTGCGCAGCCTGGCCATCGTCTTCATGCACGGCTACCGCTTTACCGAACACGAAAAGGCCGCCAAGCGCATCGCGGCCGAGGTCGGTTTTACGCAGATCAGCACCTCGCATGAAACCAGCCCGATGATGAAGTTCGTGAGCCGCGGCGACACCACCGTGGTCGATGCCTACCTGTCGCCCATCCTGCGCCGTTATGTGGAGCAGGTCGCCAGCGAGATGCCGGGCGTGCGCCTGTTCTTCATGCAGTCTTCGGGCGGCCTGACCGACGCGCATGTGTTCCAGGGCAAGGACGCCATCCTGAGCGGCCCGGCCGGCGGCATTGTGGGTATGGCCCGCACGGCGGCGATTGCCGGCCACGCCAAGGTCATAGGCTTCGACATGGGAGGGACGTCCACCGACGTCTCGCATTACGCCGGCGAGTTCGAGCGCGAGTTCGAGACCCAGGTGGCCGGCGTGCGCATGCGCGCGCCCATGATGAGCATCCACACCGTGGCGGCGGGCGGCGGCTCCATCCTGAAGTTCGACGGCGAGCGCTTCCGCGTCGGCCCGCAGAGCGCGGGCGCCAACCCCGGCCCGGCCAGCTACCGGCGCGGCGGGCGCCTCGCAGTGACGGACGCCAATGTGATGGTCGGCAAGGTCCAGCCGCGCTACTTTCCCAAGGTGTTCGGCCCCAATGCCGATGAGCCGCTGAGCTACGAGGCCGTCGAGGCGCAGTTCAACGAACTGGCCGGCCAGACCGGCCGCAGCGCCGAAGTGGTGGCCGAGGGCTTTATCAACATCGCGGTGCAGCAGATGGCCAACGCGATCAAGAAGATTTCGGTGGCACGCGGCTACGACGTGACGCGCTACACGCTGCAGTGCTTCGGCGGCGCGGGCGGCCAGCATGCCTGCCTGGTGGCCGACGCGCTGGGCATGACCAAGGTTTTTGTGCACCCGCTGGCCGGCGTGCTGAGCGCCTACGGCATGGGCCTGGCCGACCAGAACGTGATCCGCGAGCAGGCGGTGGAATTGAAACTCTCCGCCGCTGCGCTGCCCGAGATCGCCGGCAAGCTCGAGGAGTTGGCAGCCCATGCCCAGGCCGAGCTGCAGCGCCAGCAGGTCAGCACCGGAAGCATCACCACGCACCGGCGCGTGCACGTGCGCTACGAGGGCAGCGATTCCGCGCTGATTGTTCCTTTCGGCACGCTGGACCAGATAGCGGCCGGCTTTGAGGCCGCCTACCGCCAGCGCTTCGCCTTCCTGATGCAGGGCAAGGGCCTGGTGGTGGAAGCGGTGTCCGTCGAGGCCGTGGTGGCCGGCGATGCACCGGCCGAGCCGCGCCATGCCACGCACGAGCCGCGCGAAGTGCCGCGCCGCGAAACCGTGCGCATGTATTCGGGCGGCCAGTGGCACGACGCGGCCCTGGTGGTGCGCGAGGACCTGCGGCCGGGTGACATCATTTCAGGCCCGGCCATCATTGCCGAAAAAAATGCCACCACGGTGGTTGAGCCGGGCTGGGAAGCAGCGCTGACGGCGCTGGACCACCTGGTGCTGGACCGCCGGGCCGAGCGCGCCGTGACCTTCGCGGCCGGCACCACGGTGGACCCGGTGCTGCTGGAGGTGTTCAACAACCTCTTCATGAACATCGCCGAGCAGATGGGCCTTCAGCTACAGAACACCGCCTACTCGGTCAACATCAAGGAGCGCCTGGACTTCAGCTGCGCGCTCTTCGACACCGAAGGCAACCTGATCGCCAACGCGCCACACATGCCGGTGCACCTGGGCTCCATGGGCGAGAGCATCAAGACGGTGATCCGCGAGAATGCCGGCAGCATGCAGCCGGGCGACGTTTACGTGCTGAACGACCCCTACCACGGCGGCACGCATTTGCCCGACATCACCGTCATCACGCCGGTCTACCTGGGTACGGCCACGCAACCGACGTTTTATGTGGGCTCGCGCGGTCACCATGCGGATATTGGCGGCACCACGCCGGGCTCCATGCCGCCGTTCTCGACGCTCATCGAGGAGGAGGGCGTGCAGATCAACAACGTCAAACTCGTCGAGCGCGGCGTGCTGCGCGAGGCCGAGATGATCGCGCTGCTCAAGAGCGGCAAATACCCGAGCCGCAACCCGCAGCAGAATATGGCCGACCTGAAAGCGCAGATTGCCGCGAATGAAAAAGGCGTGCAGGAACTGCGCAAGATGGTCGACACCTTCAACCTGGAGGTGGTGCTGGCCTATATGCGCCACGTGCAGGACAACGCGGAAGAGTCGGTGCGCCGCGTGATCACGCGCCTCAAGGATGGTGAATTCACGCTGCCGCTGGACAACGGTGCGCAGATCAAGGTGGCGATTCGCGTCAACGCCAAAGGCCGCAGCGCCGAGATCGATTTCACCGGCACCTCGGCGCAGCAGAGCAACAACTTCAACGCGCCGACGGCGGTGTGCATGGCGGCGGTGCTGTATGTCTTCCGTACGCTGGTGGATGACGACATCCCGTTGAATGCGGGCTGCCTGAAGCCGCTCAAGGTCATCATCCCGGCGGGATCCATGCTCAACCCGAACCCGCCGGCCTCGGTGGTGGCGGGCAATGTGGAGACCTCCACCTGCATCACCAATGCGCTCTATGGCGCGCTGGGCGTGATGGCGGCCAGCCAGTGCACCATGAACAACTTCACTTTCGGCAATGCGCGCCACCAGTATTACGAAACCATCTCGGGCGGCTCAGGCGCGGGCGGCAAGCTCGACGAGGCGGGCAAGCTGGTGTCGGGTTTTGACGGCACCAGCGTGGTCCAGACCCATATGACCAACTCACGGCTGACCGACCCCGAGGTGCTGGAGTTCCGCTTCCCGGTGCGGCTGGAGAGTTATGAGATTCGCGAGAATTCCGGCGGCGCGGGCCGCTGGCACGGCGGCAACGGCGGCGTGCGGCGCGTGCGCTTCCTGGAGGCCATGACGGCCAGCATTTTGTCCAACGGCCGCAAGCACGGGGCCTTCGGCATGGCCGGCGGCGAGCCGGGCCAGGTCGGGCGCAACCTGGTAGTGCGTGCCCAGGGGCAGGTCGAGGCGCTGGACCACATAGGTCAGGCAGACATGCAACCCGGTGACGTGTTTGAGATTCATACCCCGGGCGGCGGCGGATTCGGGAAGATATAGAACACCCCCGTTGAGGCTCACTTCGTGTAGCCTCCTCCCCCCTTGCAGGGGGCGGCGCCTGCGGCCTGGCAAAGCCAGTTCCGCGGCCCCTACTGGTTGTGGTCGCTCGGAGCTACATCTCGAAAGCTGCTGGCTGCCGGCCGTCTATGTCGGTGAAACCGTATTCGCGCGCCAGGTCGGCCACCAGGTGGACGCCGCCGCTTTTCGCCATCACGGCCGGGTCGGCCGCAAGAGCTGCCACGGCCCGGCCCAGGTAGCGCGGCGACTCTGTGCGCGCCAGCTCGGACCGTTCGTGCCAGTGCGTTTCGTCGGTCTGGTGCCCGGTCAGGACGAATTCGGTGCGCATCCAGCCCGGTGACACGGCAAGCGAGGCGATGCCGTGCGGGCGCAGCTCTTCGGCCATGCCGAAGGCCAGGCGTGTCATGGCGGCCTTGGCCATGTCATAGAACAGGTTGCCTTTGAGGTAATGGCCGCGGTCCCAGAACGTCGTCGTGACCAGCAGGCCTTTGCCTTGCCGCAGCATCAGGGGAGCGGCCAGGCGGCTGGACAGCAGGTGGTTGCGCAGGCCGCGGTCCATCATGCTGTCCCAGTGCTCCATGCCGCGTTCCCAGAAGGGGGCGTCGAACACGGCGTCGAATGTTTCATGGCCGCCCCAGGCGTTGTTGACCAGCAGGTCCAGCCGCCCCCGCTCGCCCTGGATGCGCGCGAAGAGGCTCGCGACGTCTTTCTCATCCGTATGGTCGCAGGGCACCGCGATGCCTTTGCCGCCCATGCGGTTTACCTCGTCGGCCGTGTCGTCTATGGTGCCGGGCACGGCCGGCAGGCTGGACAGCGCCAGCAGCTTGCCATAGGACCGGGCTGGGTGGCCGCGTGTGCTGCGCCCCGTGACGTAGACCGTTGCGCCCGCGGCGCCGAGTTCCACCGCGATGGCGCGGCCCGCGCCCCGGCTGGCGCCGGTCACCACCGCCACGCAGTCTTTGAGCTGGGGCGGGCTGTACTTGCTGTCTTGTTCCATGGCTTGCCTTTGCTTGTCTGTTGCACTCAGGCCAGAAGATAGCCGTGCGTCAATCGCCTGTCTTGGAAGATTGCGCAATGCCGCGCTGCAGGAACAAGGTCGGTGACAGCCCGCACAGCGCGCGGAATTCATTGGCCAGGTGCGCCTGGTCGTAAAAACCGGCGTCCACCGCGACCTCGGCCCAGGCGGGCGCGGCTTGCTGCCGGATCAGGCGCAGGCAGGCGTGCAGCCGCGACAGCCGGGCCCAGGCACGGAAGGAAAGGCCCACATGCTCGAAGAACAACTGCTGCAGTCGGCGCTCGCCGACATTGACGGCGGCAGCCGTCTGCCGCAGAGACAGCCGCCCCTGTGCGCCGGCCAGCAGGCGCGCGGCATGGCGGGCTCTTTGCTGGTGTAGAGATGCACCCGTCGCAAAGCGGCGCTGCAGCGCCGCCATGAGCAGCGCGGCCCGCGCCGCGTCGTCCGCAGTTTCGGCCATTTGCGCCGCCAGTGTGACGGCCTGCGCGCCCCAGAGCGCCTGCAGGGGCAAGGCATGGCCCTGGAGCTCGCCGGCCGGCAGGCCCAGCACCGCGGCCGCCGCGCCGGGGTGCAAGGCCACGGACAGGCCTTCCACGCGCCCGCTGAGCCGCAGGACGGTGGGCGACGTCGAGGCCCCGGCTACGCGCACCGAAGGCCCGTTCGACGGGGGATCGGCAAAGTCGAACATCAGGCGCACCGCGCCGTCCGGCAGTACGCGCTCCGTCACGGTTTCGCCCACGGGCAGCGTCTCGCGGTAGGCGAGGACCTGGGAGACGTGGCCGCGCAGCGGCGGGCTCACGGGGAAGGCCCGCAGCGTGGCGGCGGGTACTGTGGTCTCCGGGCCGCAGATGGTGTCGTCGGCCAGGCGCAGGAACAGGCGTTCTTTCATGGCGCCACCATCCTACCCGCCGGGATTGGCGCTGCCACGCCCTTGCTGAAAGCAGATGCAAAATACCGGGAGCCCGGTGACGCATGCCGGCCGCCACTTCTCCCTGGAGCGCCTTCGATGACCCATGAATTTTGCAACAACTACCGCCTCCTGGCCCGTTACAACCGCTGGATCAACGAGCGCCTGTACGAAGCCTGTGCGGCGTTGACGGACGAAGCGCGCAAGCAGCAGCGCGGCGCCTTTTTCGGCTCCATCCACCACACGCTGGGCCACGTGGTGCTGGCCGACCAGGTCTGGCTCAGGCGCTTCGTGCAATGCGGGGCCGACAACGGTATGGCTTTCACGTCGCTGGGCCCGGACGTGCTGGACATGCCCGAGGCCTACACGCTGGACATGGTGCTGTTTGAGGGCTGGGCGGAGCTGAAGGCGAAACGTGTGCAACTGGATGCCGCGATCGAGCAGTGGGCCGCCGACATGCCGGACGCCTATCCGCAACTCACCATGCGTTACGCCAATTCAAAAGGCGTGCCGCGCGAGCATGCGGCCTGGATGGGGATCACGCATTTCTTCAACCACCAGACGCACCACAGGGGCCAGGCCAGCACGCTGGTCACGCAGGCCGGCGGCACGGTGGGAGTGACCGACCTGATCGCGCTGGTGTGAGCGGGCCGGGCGCAGGCTGCTGCGCATTGATGGAACACGCGAAGGCATAAAAAAACCCGCCGGATGGCGGGTTTTGCGAGGCTCGGAGCTTGGGCCTTTATTTTTTTGCGGCGCTGGCGGCTGGCTTGGCGGCGTCGGCCTTGGCGTCTTTCTTCTCATCCTTGGCTGCAGGCTTGGTGTCCTTGGCTTTTTTGGCATCGGCTTTGGCGGTTTTTTCAGCGTCGGCCTTGGCCTTGGCTTCATCAGCCTTCTTTTTCTTCTCGTCAGCCTTGGCCTTCTTGTCGGCTTCCTTCTTGGCCTTGGCTTCGTCGGCCTTGGCTTTGGCCTCGGCCTTGGGGTCTTTCTTCTCGGCGGCTGCTACGGGAGCCGGCGCGGCGGCGACAGGCGCGGCCGGCTTGGCTTCGGCTTTCTTTTCTTCAGCCTTGGCGGCGGGCTTGTCATCCTTCTTCGCGGCGGCTGCGGGTTTTTCGTCTTTCTTGGCGGCCGGGGTTGCAGCCACGCCCTTGAAGCTGGAGCCGCCCACTGTCAGGCCTTCGGCGGAAAACTTGGCGGCATTGCCTTCGCCCACGCCCTTGACGCGTTCGATGAAATCGCTCCAGTCCTTGAAGCTGCCTTTTTTGCGCTCGTCCAGGATCTTGCCCGAGATGCCGGGGCCTATGCCTTTGATGCCGTCGAGTTCGGCCGCGGTGGCCTTGTTGACGTCAACGGCGGCGAACGACACGGCCATGTACATGGCGGCGACGAAGGCCAGTATTTTTTTGAACATGAGAAAACTCCTCAAAGATTGGATTGATGTGAAAGCACGTGATCCATCCTTGTGAAGAAGGATGTCTTCTTCATAACGGCCTGTGGGAGGCGGCGTTGACGGCCGCTGCAGCCTTTCAGGCCAGGAAAACCCTAGTGAGGCACCAGGGGGTTTGGCCTCAGCCCGCGGCGGCGCTCAGGGCCTGCATGTAAGCCGTCACACCGGTTTGCACATCGGCGAAGACATGGTCGCAACCGGCCGCGCGCAGGGCGCGCGGGTCGGCCTGGGTGTAGCTCTGGTATTTGCCGACCAGCGCGGGCGGGAAGGCGATGTAGTCGATCAGGCCGCCGCGCACGGCTTCTTCGAGGCTTAGCGCCGCGGCGTTCTGCCCTTTGCGCAGGGTGTTCACGACGGCCAGGGCCACGTCGTTGAAAGGCTGGGCCCGGCCGGTGCCGAGATTGAAGATGCCGGACTTGCCTGGGTTGTCGAAGAACCAGAGGTTCACGGCCACCACGTCGTCGATGAAGATGAAGTCGCGCATCTGGCCACCGGCGCCGTAGCCGCCGTACTCGCCGAAGAGTTTGACCTTGCCCTCGGCCTGGAACTGGTTGAACTGGTGGAAGGCGACGCTGGCCATGCGGCCCTTGTGCTGCTCGCGCGGGCCGTAGACGTTGAAGTAGCGAAAGCCCGCGACCTGGGTGGCGGCGTTCTCAAAGCGGGCGCCGAGCTCGCGCCGCATGCGCTGGTCGAACAGCAGCTTGGAGTAGCCGTAAACGTTGAGCGGGCGCTCGAACTCGGGCGACTCGGTGAAAGTGGCGGAGCCGCCGTAGGTGGCGGCCGAGGAAGCGTAGAGCAGGCGCGTGCCCTGGTCCTGGCAGGCATGGAACAACTCGCAGGACAGCGTGTAGTTGTTGTCCATCATGTACTTGCCGTCGGCTTCCATGGTGTCGCTGCAGGCGCCTTCATGGAACACGGCCTCGACCTGACCGTAGGCGCCTTCGGAAAACAGGTCGTAAAAATCGTCGGCGTCGACATAGTCGGCGATCTTCAGGTCGGCCAGGTTGCGGAACTTGTCGCCGTGAGTCAGGTCGTCGACGGCGATGATTTCGTCGACGCCGCGGGCATTGAGGCCCTTGATGATGTTGCTGCCGATGAAGCCGGCGGCGCCGGTGACTGCGATTTTCATGACGAATCCTTGGCGAACAGCTCGCCATAGTTGACGGTGGCGGTGCCGAACTTGCCGACCACGATGCCGCCCGCGCGGTTGGCGATCGGCACGGCGTCGCGCAGGCGCATGCCGGTGGCGGTCATGGCGGCCAGCGTGGCGATCACGGTGTCGCCGGCGCCGGTGACGTCGAACACCTCGCGCGCCACGGCGGGAACGTTGAGCTCGCCCTCGGCATCGAACAGGGTCATGCCCTCTTCGCTGCGCGTGAGCAGCAGGGCTTCGAGATTGAGCGCGGCGCGCAGGTTGTGGGCCTTGGCGCGCAGGTCGGCTTCGCTGCTCCAGGCGCCGATCACATGTTCGAGTTCGGCGCGGTTGGGCGTGATGACGCTGGCGTTTTTGTAGCGCGCGTAGTCGGAGCCCTTGGGGTCGACCAGTACCACCTTGCCGGCGGCGCGGGCCTGGGCGATCATCAGCACGATGTGCGCGAGGCCGCCCTTGCCGTAGTCGGAGAAGAGCACGGCGTCATGTTCGGTGTGCAGTTTTTCAAAGGTGGCGGACTGCGAGGCCAGTACTTCGTTTTCCGGCGTGTTCTCGAAATCCAGGCGTATGAGCTGCTGCTGGCGGCCGATGACACGCAGCTTGACGGTGGTCTTGAGCTGGGCGTCGCGGCCGAAATAGGGCGTGATACCGGTCTTGGCAACCAGCGCCTCGAGCTGGTGGCTGGCTTCGTCGTCGCCCACCACGCTCAGCAGCGAAGCCTGTGCGCCCAGCGTGACGATGTTGTAGGCCACGTTGGCCGCGGCGCCTATGCGCTCTTCGGTGCGCGTGACGCGCACCACGGGAACCGGCGCTTCCGGTGAGATGCGGTCCACCGCGCCGTACCAGTAGCGGTCCAGCATGGCGTCGCCGACCACGAGAACGCGGGCTTTGGAAATCTTTTCAGGAGATAGATTTGGAACTGTCATGTATGTCTGCTCTAAAACGGCTCAACGCTCAGTGAGCGCTTTTCTTGCCAAGCGGGCACCGCGGAACCGGCTTTGCCGGGCCGCCAGTGCCGCCCCCTGCAAGGGGGGAGGCGGAGCGAAGCGTAGCCACGGGGGTGTTCATAGTTCTTCGATGCGGCGCGTCGGGTAGCTGTCCCAGGCCTGGCAACCGGGGCAGTGCCAGAAGTGCTGGGTGGCCTCAAAACCGCAGGCGGCGCAGCGATAGCGCATCAGGGGCTTGGTGGCCTGGTCGAGGGCACGCTGGACCAGGGTGTGGTGCTGTTCGTCCTGCAGTTTTTCGCCTGCAATCCACTTGCCTGCCGCGACCAGGGAGGCCTGGCGCTCCAGGTGCTTCACATACCATTGCCGCGCCGTGGCCGGGTCTTTCTCGAGCTTGACGATGGCCTCGATCACGTCGATGGACGGCATGTTGGCATAGCTGGCCTTGAGCAGCTCCAGCGCGGTGGCTTCCTGGCCGCCGGCCTGCGCGATGTTGGCCAGCAGGCCGGCGGCGAGCGGCAAGCCTTGCGGCGCGGTTTTTTCGAGCTTGAGCAGGGTTTGCAGGGCGTCTTGCGTGCGGCCCAGCTGGTTTTGCAGTTTCGCCAGATCGATCAGGGGGCGGGCCAGGGCCGGCGCCATGGCGATGGCTTGCTGCAGGGCGCTGAGCGCCTGGGTGGTGTCGCCGGCGGCCACGGAGGCGCCGGCCTGCTCGCACAGGTAGTGCGCCTGGCGGGCGCTGAAGCTGCCGTGGCTGGAGCTGCCGAGGCGGGCGGCGATTTCAGTGGCATTGCCCCAGTCGCGTGATCGCTCGTAGATCGACAGCAAGGCCAGGCGGGCTTCTTCTTCAAAGGGCGTGCCCTCAAGCCTGCGCAAGGCGGCTTCGGCGCGGTCCAGCAGGCCGGCCTTGAGGAAGTCCAGCGCCAGGGCGTGCTGGGCGCGGTCGCGCTCGGGCTGCGTGAGGTCGCCGCGCGACATCAGGTGTTCGTGCACGCGCACGGCGCGCTCGTATTCGCCGCGGCGGCGGAACAGGTTGCCCAGGGCGAAGTGGAGCTCGGAGGTGTCCGGGTCGTTCTGCACCGCCTCGATGAAGGCGTCGATGGCCTGGTCCTGCTGCTCGTTGAGCAGGAAGTTCAGGCCCTTGAAATAGGCCTTGGGGGCCTGGCGGTTTTCGATGCGCAGTTGCCGCAAGTCCAGCCGTGAGGCCAGCCAGCCGAGCGTGAAGGCAATAGGGAACCCGAGCAAGACCCAGGTGAAGTCAAATTCCATGGTGCATCGTGGACGGGTCTTCGCTTACGGTGTGGGGGCCGACAGTAGAGGAGGCGTATCTGCCCGACCGGCGTTTTTTCCACCAGCGCGGCATCATGACAAAAATGCCGAGCGCCAGCCCGCAGGCGAAGGCAGTCAGCACAACCAGCACCAGGGGTGCTTGCCATATGGTGCCAAAAAAGAAATACACCGAAACCGTCTGCTGGTTATTCAGTGCGAAAGCGAAGAGCGTAAAAAAAATGGCTGCTTTAAGCAGCCACATGAGGTATTTCACTTGGTAATCCCCCGGGTGGTCTGACGATTGTAGCCAGACCACCGAGGGAAACCAGCAAGACCTTACTTGGGTTCCGTGACCGCCAGCAATTCCTGGGTGCGGGCATCGACGGCTTCGCGCAATGCCTTCCCGGGTTTGAAGTGCGGCACCCGTTTTTCCGGGATGGCCACGCTCTCGCCGGAGCGCGGGTTGCGCCCCATGCGGGGCGGGCGCCGGTTGATGGAGAAGCTGCCGAAACCCCGGATTTCAATGCGGTGGCCGCGCACCAGCGCGTCGCTCATGGCATCAAGAATCGTCTTGACGGCATATTCGGCGTCGCGGTGCGTCAGCTGGCTGAATCGGGCCGCCAGTTCTTCGACAAGGTCGCTTCGGGTCATGGATCAAGTAGCTGCACAGCGATGCGACCCGCCCGGGGGCGCATCACACCGCTGCACGGTTGCCTTACTTTTCGTTGTTGTCCAGCTTGGCGCGCAGCAGGGCGCCCAGGCTGGTCGTGCCGGCGTTTTCGCGGGAAGACTGCTGGCTCAGGTTGGCCATGGCTTCCTGCTGGTCGGCGTTGTCCTTGGCCTTGACCGACAGCTGGATGTTGCGGGTCTTGCGATCCACGTTCACCACGACTGCGGAGACTTCGTCGCCTTCCTTCAGCACGTTGCGCGCGTCTTCAACGCGGTCACGGCTGATTTCGCTGGCGCGCAGATAGCCGATGATGTCTTCGCCGAGGTCGATTTCAGCGCCCTTGGCGTCAACCGTCTTGACCTTGCCGGTCACGATCGCGCCCTTGTCGTTGATCGACACGAACGTGGTGAACGGATCGGAATCCAGCTGCTTGATGCCCAGGGAGATGCGCTCGCGGTCGACGTCGACTGCCAGCACGATGGCTTCCACTTCCTGGCCCTTTTTGTAGTTGCGAACGGCGGCTTCGCCGGGTTCGTTCCACGAGAGGTCGGACAGGTGCACCAGGCCGTCGATGCCGGCAGCCAGGCCCACGAAGACGCCGAAGTCGGTGATCGACTTGATCGGGCCCTTGACGCGGTCGCCGCGCTTGGTTTCCTGCGCGAACTCTTGCCATGGGTTGGCCTTGCACTGCTTCATGCCCAGGCTGATGCGGCGCTTGTCTTCGTCGATCTCGAGGACCATGACTTCGACTTCGTCGCCCAGGGCCACGAGCTTGCTCGGGGCCACGTTCTTGTTGGTCCAGTCCATTTCGGACACGTGGACCAGGCCTTCGATGCCGGGTTCGAGTTCAACGAACGCGCCGTAGTCGGCGATGTTGGTGATCTTGCCGAACAGGCGCGTGCCTTGCGGGTAGCGGCGGTTCACGCCCATCCATGGGTCGTCGCCCATTTGCTTGAGGCCCAGCGAGACACGGTTCTTTTCGGTGTCGAACTTCAGGATCTTGGCAACAATCTCTTGGCCAGCCGTCACCACTTCGCTTGGGTGACGCACGCGGCGCCATGCCATGTCGGTGATGTGCAGCAGGCCGTCGATGCCGCCGAGGTCAACGAAGGCACCGTATTCGGTGATGTTCTTGACGACGCCCTTGACGGCAGTGCCTTCTTTCAGGGTTTCCATCAGCTTGGCGCGTTCTTCGCCCATGCTGGCTTCGACCACGGCGCGGCGGCTCAGCACCACGTTGTTGCGCTTGCGATCGAGCTTGATGACCTTGAATTCCATGGTCTTGTTCTCGTACGGAGACAAGTCCTTGATGGGGCGGGTGTCGATGAGCGAGCCGGGCAGGAAGGCGCGGATGCCGTTGACGAGGACGGTGAGGCCGCCCTTGACTTTGCCGCTGGTCTGGCCGGTGACGAATTCGCCGGATTCCAGGGCTTTTTCCAGGCTCATCCACGAAGCCAGGCGCTTGGCCTTGTCGCGGGACAGCAGGGTGTCGCCATAGCCGTTTTCGACGGAGTCGATGGCCACGGAGACGAAATCGCCGACCTGGACTTCGAGTTCGCCCTGGTCGTTCTTGAATTCTTCGAGCGGCACATAGGCCTCGGACTTCAGTCCGGCGTTGACGACGACGTGGTTGTGGTCGATGCGAACGACTTCAGCGGTGATGACTTCACCGGTACGCATTTCAGAGCGTTGGAGCGATTCGTTAAATAGGTCGGCAAAAGATTCAGACATGATTTTCCTAGTCCACACAACAGGGTTCCAATAGCGGGATTGCCATTGTTTTTATAGCTGCTTGCGGCGGTGTTTTGCGGCCAGACGTCTGGTAAGGCCGCGGGTTACGTTGATGAACCTGCTGACCCAAGCGCAGGCTGCGCGTCGGGGGTCAGAAGGGCCGGGTGCCTTGCCACCATTCAATCACCTGGTCCACCGATTTTTCAATCGACAGATAGGAATTGTCCAGCGGTTTGGCGTCATCAGCGGGTTTCAAAGGAGCGGCTTTTCGCGACGAATCGCGCGCATCGCGTGCCTCCAAATCCTGCTGAATCTCGGCGATTGTAACCGAATTTCCCTTTGAAATCAACTGCTTATGCCGACGTTCGGCCCTGTGCAGGGCGCTGGCCGTCAGGAAAACCTTGAGCGGGGCGTCGGGGAAGATGACGGTTCCCATGTCCCGGCCGTCGGCGACCAGGCCGGGCAGCTTGCGAAAGCTGTGCTGGAGCTCCAGCAGGGCGGTGCGGACCTCGGGATGGGCTGACACGCGGGAGGCGGCCATGCCGGCGGCTTCGGTGCGGATGGCGTCGGACACGTCCTGTGGCCCGAGGAAAATGCGGTCGCCCTGGAAGTGCACCGGCATGGTGCGCGCCACGCGGGCCACGCCGGGTCCGTCGTCCAGGGATACACCGGCCAGCGCCGCGGCATGGGCGCTCAGGCGATAGAGCGCGCCGGAATCCAGGTAGTGGTAGCCCAGCCGATGAGCCGCCAGGGCCGCCAGCGTGCCTTTGCCGGATGCGGTCGGGCCGTCAATGCAGATGACGGGAATGTGCGCGGCGCCGGCTTGGGCCACATCGAACAGGGCTTCGAAGTAGTCGGGAAAGGTCTTGGCGACGCACTTGGGATCCAGGATACGCACCGGCAACTGCCCCGGATTGAAGGCCGCGAGCGAAAAGCACATGGCCACGCGGTGGTCGTCGTAGGTATGGATCGCGCCTGTCGTCCACCGGGCGGGCGGGGTGATCTTGAGGTAGTCGGCGCCTTCCTCGACCATCGCGCCGAACTTTTGCAGCTCGCAGGCCATGGCGGCGATTCGGTCGGTTTCCTTGACGCGCCAGCTGGCGATATTGCGCAAGGTGGTGGTGCCGTCGGCGTACAAGGCCATCACGGCCAGCGTCATGGCGGCGTCGGGGATGTGGTTGCAGTCCAGGTCTATGGCCTTGAGCGGCCAGGCACCGCGCGAGATGCGCAGGGAGTTGGGCGTGCTGGCGACCCGCGCGCCCATCATTTCTGCGGCTTCGACGAAGCGGATGTCGCCCTGGATGGAGGCCGCGCCCACGCCCAGGATTTCGATGCCGGCGTGGCCCGGAGACGCGGCCGCGATGGCGCCCAGCGCGATGAAATAGCTGGCCGACGAGGCATCGCCCTCGACATGGATCTCGCCCGGAGACTGGTAGCGGCTGCCGGCGGGGATGGTGAAGCGTTCCCAGCCTTCGCGGCGGACGTCGATGCCGAAGCGCTGGAGCAGCTTGAGCGTGATTTCAATATAGGGCCGGGAAATCAGCTCGCCGACGACTTCAATGCGAATGTCCTGTTTGGCGACCAGCGGCAGGGCCATCAGCAGGGCCGTCAGGAACTGGCTGGACACGTCGCCGCGCACCCGTATCGGTTCTTGCAGTTGGAGTTGCCCGGGGCGCAGGCGCAGCGGCGGAAAACCTTCGTTGCCGAGGTAGTCGATGGCGCAGCCCAGTTGCCTGAGCGCGTCGACCAGGTCGCCTATGGGCCTCTCGTGCATGCGCGGCACGCCGGACAATTCGAACTCCCCGCCCAGCAGGGCCAGGGCCGCCGTCAGGGGACGCATGGCCGTGCCGGCGTTGCCCATGAACAGTTTGGCCGGGGTCTGGACGGGTTTGCCGCCCAGGCCGCTGATGATGGCGGTGTTGCCGTCTTGCTTGACGCTGCAGCCGAGCTGCCTCAGCGCGGCCAGCATCACGGCGGTGTCGTCGGACGCGAGCAGGTCGTGGACCGTGGTGTCGCCGTGGCTCAAGGCGGCCAGCAGCAGCACGCGGTTGGAAATGCTTTTGGAGCCGGGCAGGCGGACGGTGCCGCCCGCGCTGCCCAGAGGCGGAATGTCCAGGAACTCGGTATCGAACATGGACCGCGGATTATTTGTGCGATTTTTGCGAAGAGATGCGCCAGTTGGCCCGGGTCTCGCTGGCCTGCTCGATCATGGCTTCCAGGGCGTCGCCGCTGCTGCTGGAAATCAGCTGCTCGAGCGACTGCAGGGTCTCCTGGAAAATTTTGGATTGGGCCAGCAGTTCTTCGCGGTTGGCGATCAGGATGTCGCGCCACATTTTCGGGTCGCTGGCGGCGATGCGCGTGAAGTCCCGGAAGCCCGGGCCGGCCAGCGACATGTAGTCCTTGCCGTGCTCCTGCCCGGTGATACCGTTGATCAGGGCGAAAGCGATCAGATGCGGCAGGTGGCTGACGGCGGCATAGGCCGCGTCATGCGCCTGGGGCGACATCTTGAGGACGTGGCAACCCAGGGCGGTCCAGACGTCGGTGGCTTTCTGGAGCTGGACCGTGAAAGTACGCTCTATGGGCGTCAGGATGACCTGCTTGCCGGCGTAGAGGTCGACGTCGGCATGCTCGACGCCGGAAACCTCCTTGCCGGTGATCGGGTGGCAGGGCACAAAAGAGCCAACGTTGCTGCCCAGGACGCGCCGTGCCGCATCCACCACGTCGCGTTTGGTCGAGCCGACGTCCATGATCAGCGTGTTGGGGCCGACCAGGTGGCGGATCGCCTTGAAGGTGGCCTCGGTCGCCGAAACCGGCACGGCCAGCAGCACGATGTCGGCGCCCGAGACCGCCAGAAGCGCCGAGGGCGCCTCGACGTCGATCACGCCCATCTGGCGCGCCCGCTCCGTGGTGGAAGGGGATTTGCTGTAGCCGACGACGCGCTTGACCAGGCCGGCGCGTTTGAGCGCCAGCGCGAAAGAGCCACCCATCAGGCCGCATCCAATGAGACCTAATTGTTCAAACATGTCGTGGCACCAGGAGGTTTGTGAGTCGTTGCATTAATCGCCGATGGGATAGGTTCCGAGGACCTTGTAAAAGGCGCACAGCTGCTGCAGATCGGCCAGCGCGGCTTTGACATGGTCCTGGGACGGGTGACCTTGCAGGTCAATATAAAAGTAGTATTCCCACTGGCCGGACCGCGCCGGGCGCGATTCAAAACGGGTCATGGAGACGCCGTGGGCCTTCAGCGGCATCAGGATGTCGTGGACGGCGCCGGGGCGATTGGGCACGGACACCACCAGGCTGACGCAATCCTTGCCAGAAGCGGGCGGGGAGGGCAATGTCTGGGGCAGGCACACCACGGCAAAACGCGTGCGGTTGAAGGCATCGTCCTGGATGGCGTGGGCTGCCGTGTAAAGGCCGAACTGGGTGGCGGCGCGCTCGCCGGCGATGCCGGCCCAGGCCGGGTTGGTGGTGGCCAGCCGCGCGCCTTCGGCGTTGCTGGAGGCTGTGCGGCGATCCACATTGGGCAGGTGGGTCGTCAGCCAGCCCTGGCATTGGGCCAGCGCCTGGGGGTGGGCATACACGGCTTCTATGCCGTCCAGGGATTCCGAAAGCCGCAGTAAATTGTGGCGCACCATCAGGCTGATTTCGCCGACGATGTGCAGGGGAGAGTTCAGGAACAGGTCGAGCGAGCGAGACACCACGCCTTCGGTGGAGTTTTCCACCGGCACGACACCATAGCTGGCGCTACCGGCCGCGGTGGCGCGAAAAACCTCGTCGATGCTGACGCAAGGCACGTGCTCGATGCTGGCGCCGAAAAATTGCAGCGCCGCCTGCTCGCTGAAGGTGCCGGCGGGGCCCAGGTAGGCGACGCGCACCGGGGACTCCAGGGCCAGGCACGCCGACATGATTTCGCGCCAGACGGCGGCGACGTGCTCGTTCTTGAGGGGGCCCTGGTTGGCCTTCTGGATCTGCTCGATCACCTGGGCGACCCGGTCGGGGCGGAAGAAGGGTGTGCCTTCGCGTTTCTTGACCTCGCCCACCTGTTCGGCGACCTGGGCACGGCGGTTCAGCAGGGCAAGCAATTCCCTGTCCAGGGCGTCGATCTGGACGCGTAAATCAGCGAGGTTGGCAGTCATATCAGGGGCCGTCCGGCCGCGCCAGGTGCACTGAACGCCCCTCAGGGGCAGTGAACGCGGCGGGCATGGGGGTATTTCATCCTAGGCGTGTTTTTGTTCGAATTCTCGCATGTACGCCACCAACGCCTCCACACCGGCGAGCGGCATGGCGTTGTAGATGCTGGCGCGCATGCCGCCTACCGACTTGTGGCCTTTGAGCTGCAACAGGCCGCCGGCCTTGGCGCCGGCCAGGAAAACGTCGTTGCGCGACTCGTCGCGCAGGAAAAAAGGCACGTTCATGCGCGAACGGCAATCCTTGCCGACCTTGTTCACATAGAACTGCGAACCGTCGATCGCGTCGTAAAGCAGTTGCGCCTTGGCAAGGTTGCGTTTTTCCATGGCCGCGATGCCGGTGGCCGAGCCCTCTTTCTGGCGCTTGAGCCACTGAAAGGTCAGGCCCGCGATATAGATGGCGTAGGTAGGCGGCGTGTTGTACATCGACTGGTTGTCCGCGACCGTCTTGTAGTCGAAGGCGCTGGGGCAGGCCGGCAAGGCGTGGCCGAGCAGGTCCTCACGGATGACCACCAGCGTCACGCCGGCGGGGCCGAGGTTTTTTTGTGCCCCGCCGAACGCCAGGCCGACGCGGGACCAGTCGACGGGCCGGGATGCCACGTGGGACGAGAAGTCAATCACCAGGGGTGCGTCGCTTCCCAGCGACTTGAGGTCGGGCAGGCTCTGGAATTCCACGCCGTTGATGGTTTCGTTGGTGCACAGGTGCACGTAGGCCGCATCCGGCCGCAGCTTCCAGCCCGACGGCGAAGGCAGCAGCGTGTGCCCGTTGTCCGCATTGCTGGCGGCGACCTGCACGTCACAGTACTTGCGTGCTTCTTTTTGCGACTTGTCGCTCCAGCTGCCGGTCACCACAAAATCGGCGGAACGCCCGCGCGAAAGGTTCAGGGGGACGATGGCGTTTTCGGCCAGGCCGCCACCCTGCATGAACAGGATCTTGAAGTGGGCCGGAATGGCCATGAGTTCGCGGAAATCGGCTTCAGCGGCTTCATAGATGGAGATGAATTCCTTGCCGCGATGGCTCATCTCCATCACGCTCATGCCGCTGCCTCGCCAGTCCAGCATTTCGCCCGCCGCCTGCTGCAAGACCTCCTCGGGGAGGTTGGCAGGGCCGGCGGAAAAATTGAAGGGACGGGTCATTTCTTCGCGGGTGGCTTGGCTGCTCCGGGGGCAGGGCCGGTACCGACGATCTTCACCGCGGTTTCGTCGAACTGCTTGATACGCGCCACCACGTCGGTGCGCGAGGCCTCGACCAGTTTTTGCACGAAAACATTGCCGAGTTCAGGCGCCGTGGCCTGGTATTTTTTGATGGCGGGAGATTCAAAGAAGGCGGCGATCTGCTGCAGTTCTTCCAGGGTGAAACGCTCCGCATAGGCGGGCACCAGCGATTCGGTGCTGACCTTGCCGACCTGCTTGCCGATCAGCTGGCTGGCGTCGTCGGCGTACTTCTTGAGCTCGGCGTTGAGGTCTTCCGAGGCTTTTTTCTGCTTGGCCTTTGGGACGTTGGCCTCCAGCTGAGGGCCCCATTTCATGATCAACTCCTGGGCCGTGCTGCCGGCCAACTGGCCGACCAGGCGGTCGAGCTCGGGGCCTTGCTGCAGGGCGACCACTTTTTTGGCCAGTTCGGTTTTGGGGTCGGTCTGGGCGTGGACTGCGGCGCTGCAAGCCAGGCCGGCGATCGCGAGGGTGGTGATCAGTTTTTTCATCAATTGCTTTCCGTGTTGGAGGCGTCTGTGCCGGTGTCGTTTTCGGTGTCGATATCGTCCAGCGTGGCATCGTTTTCGACGATGCGCTGCAGGCCGCTTAATTGTGAGCCCTCATCCAGGCCGATCAGAGTAACACCCTGTGTAGCCCTGCCCATCTCACGGATTTCACTGACGCGCGTGCGCACCAGCACCCCCTTGTCGGTGATCAGCATGATCTCGTCGTCGACGTGGACCAGCGTGGCGGCCACGACCTTGCCGTTGCGCTCGCTCTGCTGGATAGCGATCATGCCCTTGGTGCCGCGGCCGTGGCGCGTGTACTCTGTGATGGAGGTGCGTTTGCCGAAGCCGTTCTGGGTGGCCGTCAGCACGCTTTGCTGCTCGTCCTCGGCCACCAGCATGGCGATCACGCCCTGGCCGTCTTCGAGCATCATGCCGCGCACGCCGCGCGCGTTGCGGCCCATGGGGCGCACATCGTTCTCATCGAAACGCACGGCCTTGCCGCCGTCGCTGAACAGCATCACGTCGTGCTTGCCGTCGGTCAGCGACGCGCCTATCAGGTAGTCGCCCGGATCCAGGTCCACGGCGATGATGCCGGCCTTGCGCGGGTTGCTGAACTCGTTGAGGGCGGTCTTTTTCACGGTGCCCATGGAGGTGGCCATGAAGACGTACTGGTCGGCCGGGAAGCTGCGCTTTTCACCTGTCAGCGGCAGGACCACGGTGATTTTTTCGCCTTCCTGCAGCGGGAACATGTTCACTATCGGCCGGCCACGGGAGCCACGCGACCCTGCGGGAACTTCCCAGACCTTGAGCCAGTAGAGCCGGCCGCGATTGGAGAAGCACAGAATGTAGTCGTGCGTGTTGGCGATGAAGAGCTGGTCGACCCAGTCGTCGTCCTTGGTGGCGGTGGCCTGCTTGCCGCGGCCGCCGCGTTTTTGCGCCCGGTATTCCGACAGCGGCTGGCTCTTGATGTAGCCGGTGTGCGAGAGCGTCACCACCATGTCGGTGGGGGTGATCAGGTCTTCGGTGCTGAGGTCGAAGGAGCTGTGCTCGATATGGCTGCGCCGCGCACCCAGCTTGGTCTGGCCGAACTCCAGCTTGATCGCGGAGAGCTCCTCGCCGATGATGATGGACACGCGCTCGGGCTTGGCAAGGATGTCGAGCAGGTCGTCGATCTCGGCCATCACTTCCTTGTACTCGGCCACGATCTTGTCCTGCTCCAGGCCGGTCAGGCGCTGCAGCCGCATCTGCAGGATTTCCTGGGCCTGGGTTTCCGACAGCCGGTACAGGCCATCGTTGCCCATGCCGAACTCCTTCTCGAGGCCGTCGGGGCGGTAGTCGTCGGCGTTGACGATGCCGCCGTCGGCCCGCGTGCGGGTGAGCATTTCGCGCACCAGGCTGCTGTCCCAGGGGCGCAGCATCAGTTCGGCCTTGGCCACGGGCGGCGTGGGCGCGTTACGGATGATGGCGATGAAGTCGTCGATGTTGGCCAGGGCGACTGCCAGGCCTTCGAGCACGTGGCCGCGTTCGCGGGCCTTGCGCAGCGTGAACACCGTGCGGCGCGTCACCACTTCGCGGCGATGCGAGAGGAAGACCTGGACCAGGTCTTTCAGGTTGCACAGCTTGGGCTGGCCGTTGACCAGCGCCACCATGTTGATGCCGAAGGTGTCCTGCAGCTGGGTCTGCTTGTACAGGTTGTTCAGCACCACCTCGGGCACTTCGCCGCGCTTGAGCTCGATGACCAGGCGCATGCCGGACTTGTCGCTCTCGTCCTGGATGTGGCTGATGCCCTCGATTTTTTTCTCGTGCACCAGCTCGGCCATGCGCTCCTGCAGCGTCTTCTTGTTGACCTGGTAGGGCAGCTCGTCGACGATGATGGACTGGCGCTGGCCCTTGTCGATGTCCTCGAAGTGGCACTTGGCGCGCATCACCACCTTGCCGCGGCCGGTGCGGTAGCCGTCCTTGACGCCGTTGATGCCGTAAATAATGCCGCCGGTGGGGAAGTCCGGCGCCGGCACGATTTCCATCAATTCATCGATGGTGGCCTCTGGGTTCTTCAGCATGTGCAGGCAGGCGTCGACCACTTCGTTGAGGTTGTGGGGCGGGATGTTGGTTGCCATGCCCACCGCGATCCCGCCGGATCCGTTGACCAGCAGGTTGGGCAGCCGGGTCGGCATGACCAGCGGCTCTTGCTCGCTGCCGTCATAGTTGGGGCCGAAGTCGACGGTTTCCTTGTCCAGGTCGGCCAGCAGTTCATGGGCGATTTTCGACAGGCGGATTTCCGTATACCGCATGGCGGCCGCGTTGTCACCATCCACGGAGCCGAAATTACCCTGGCCGTCAACCAGCAGGTGGCGCAGGGAAAAGTCCTGGGCCATGCGCACGATGGTGTCGTAGACCGACTGGTCCCCGTGCGGGTGGTATTTGCCGATCACGTCGCCGACGATACGGGCCGACTTCTTGTAAGGCCGATTCCAGTCGTTGTTCAACTCGTGCATCGCGTACAGCACGCGCCTGTGCACGGGCTTGAGGCCGTCTCTGGCATCGGGGAGGGCCCGGCCCACGATCACGCTCATGGCGTAATCGAGATAGCTGCGCCGCATTTCCTCTTCAAGACTGATGGGCAGGGTTTCTTTAGCGAACTGGGTCATGAGCGGCCTGGTTGGGATTTCGAGATTCTTGAGGAAAGCCAGCGATTTTAAGGCTTGAGTTTAAAGCGCCTACCTGTGGCGGGGCAGCAACAAATGCTCAAGAATCTTATGTCCGTGTCAGACGAAGCCGATAGCGTGCTTGAAGGTTGAGACAGGTGTGGCACAATCGATGTAACGCTTTGAGTGATGGTCACTCACGGCGTGTAAATTACTAATCGCAGCAAGTCTGCGGCTTTTCTCTAGAGGAGAACCATGAAGAAACTCAACAAAGTGGCAATGTTGTTTGCTTCCGCAGCGCTTGTTACCGCCGCTGGTGCACAAACTATCGACAACTGGATGAACGGCAATCGTGAGCTGGTCTGGAAAAACGGTACCAACGAACTGTGCTGGCGTGATGCCAACTGGACGCCTGCTACCGCAGCGCCTGGTTGCGACGGCGCAATTGCCCCTGCGATGGCTCCTGCTGCTCCTCCGGTTGCTGGCCAGCCTGCGCAGCCCGCTGCTACTCCTACCCCTCCTCCTCCTGCCGCAACGAAGGTTACCTACGCTGCTGACGCTTTCTTTGACTTCAACAAGTCTGTGATCAAGCCAGAAGGCAAAGCCAAGCTGGATGACCTGGTCGGCAAGATCAAGGACATCAACCTGGAAGTCATCATCGCCGTGGGTCACACCGACTCCGTCGGTAGCGATGCTTACAACCAGAAGCTGTCGGTTCGCCGTTCGGAAGCCGTCAAGGCATACCTCGTGTCCAAGGGCATCGAGAAAAACCGCGTCTACACTGAAGGCAAGGGCGAGAAACAGCCAGTTGCTGACAACAAGACCGCCGAAGGCCGCGCCAAGAACCGCCGCGTCGAAATCGAAGTGGTTGGTACTCGCGCCAACAAGTAATCCTTCGGGATCGCTTCAAAAACCGCGCTCAGGCGCGGTTTTTTTATGCCTCAACGATAATGCCTCATGTCTACAAGCGATAACTTTGACCCCGCCGAACTGGCCAAATTCTCCGATCTCGCCCATCGCTGGTGGGACACCGAAAGCGAGTTTCGCCCCCTGCATCAAATCAATCCGCTACGCCTCGGCTGGATTGACAGCCAAGTCCCACTCAAGGGCCTGCGCGTGCTGGACGTGGGCTGTGGCGGCGGCATTCTGGCGGACTCCATGGCCCGCAAAGGCGCGGAAGTTCTGGGCATAGACCTAGCAACCAAAGCGCTGAAGGTCGCCCAGCTTCACGCGCTGGAAGCCCAAACCGAGGGCGTGCAATACCGGGAAATCAGCGCCGAGGCGCTGGCGGCCGAGCAGCCGGGCAGCTTTGATGTTGTCACCTGCATGGAAATGCTGGAGCACGTGCCTGACCCCTCGTCTATCGTCAAAGCCTGCGCGGCATTGGTCAAACCTGGCGGATATGTGTTTTTCTCCACCATCAACCGCAATGCCAAAGCCTTTCTGTTTGCGATCGTAGGCGCGGAATACGTGCTGAACATGCTGCCGCGCGGCACCCACGAGTACGCCAAGTTGGTCAAACCCAGCGAACTGGCCGGCTACTGCCGTGCCTCAGGGCTGTCACTGCAGCAGACCCGCGGCATGGAGTACAACCCATTGACGCGCCACTACTGGCTCAGCGCCGACACCAGCGTCAATTACCTGTTGGCCACCCGGAAAAGCTGAAATCCCGGTTGTCCCCCTCAAAATTCACTATCCCGACATGTTCAAAGACATCGCTGCCGTGCTGTTCGACCTGGACGGCACCCTGATAGATAGCGCGCCCGACCTCGGCGCCGCGGCCGACAAGATGCGCACCGACAGGGGGCTCGAGTCGCTACCCCTGGCGCTTTACCGACCCATGGCGGGCGCGGGTGCGCGCGGCATGATTGGCGTGGCCTTCGGCCTGACGCCGGACGATGCCCGTTTTGCCGATCTCAGAGAAGAGTTCTTCCGCAATTACGAATCCCGCATGACCGAGCACACCACGGTATTTGACGGCGTGGCCGAATTGATCGCCGACATCGACCGGGCTGGCTTCCACTGGGGCGTGGTGACCAACAAATCAGCCCGTTTTACCGTCCCGCTGACCAAGGCGATGCCGCTCTTCAATACAGCCCGGACCATCGTCAGCGGCGACACCACGCCGCATGCCAAGCCGCATCCGGCGCCCTTGCTGGAGGCGGCCCGCCAGCTTGATGTCGCCCCCGAACGCTGTATTTACGTCGGTGACGACGAGCGCGACATCGTGGCCGGCCGGGCTGCCGGCATGCCCACAGTGGCAGCCGCTTACGGTTACCTGGGTAAAACTGCTGACACCGGAGGCTGGAAAGCCGACGCGACCATCGCCGTGCCCGGCGCGCTCTTGAATTTGCTGCGAATGGCGTAAACTAGGCCTCCTGGGGCTGCATTGGTTTCGACGTGGGTTCGGACGCGGTGTGGTGCATGTCGAGCTGAGTGTGCTCGTAAAACAGATTCAAACAAACTAACTGCAAACGACGAACGTTTCGCACTCGCTGCTTAATTGCCGGTGAGCTTTACAACAGCAGGCCGATGGGCTGGGCAAGGGGTGTTTAACGCAAGTTAAACGCTCCCGGCTGTAAAGATAATTTCATCGGCTGGCTCCGGGCTGGGTACCTTAACCCGGGGCGAGAAAATAGGGTGCTGGCGTCCTGTGTAGCGTGCGACTGCGCGACACAGGTGGCGAGACTCAAATCAGACCGCTAAACATGTAGATCTGCCCGAACAAGGCTTGCGGACGGGGGTTCAAATCCCCCCAGCTCCACCACCATCACGACGAGAAAGCCGCTACTGAAATTCAGTAGCGGCTTTTTTTTTTGGCGAATCAGATTCCACACGCAGGACCTCGGCCACGGCACCGGACCCTTGAGGAAAACCGGACTGCCGAAGTCGCCTCGGTGACATTCTTGATGGATGACGGCTTTGTCGCCGTGTTTGTAACTTCCGACCTACAAGCTGAAGATCGCCTTCTCCTGCAAATGCAGGAGGAAGCGCACTTGCATCGCGATATTTTTTCAGGCATCGGTGCAGGCAGGATATTTCAATTAACATTTCGTCGCATTTGCGAATAAGACGCCACAAAATCAGGGCGCGCCGATGCGAGGGATATCAATAACGATGGCGATGGGGAGTGCGAGAGCACGCAACAACAATGCACGCTGACCTGGCTTTGAAAATGATGGCCGATCTTTTCTGGATGGGCTTTCTGGTGTGCCTGCCCGTTCTTGGATTGACCATGCTGATTGGCTTGCTGATCAGCATCGTTCAGGTGGTGACGCAGGTGCAGGAGATGTCCCTGACGTTTGTCCCCAAGCTGATGACCGCCGGCATCGCGCTTGTCGTATTTGGTCCCTGGATGCTGCGTAAGCTCAGCACCTACTTTACTCAGCTGTGGGCTGGCATTCCTGCCATGTTCTAGCCGGGCCGACAAGCGTGATTGCCGAACTTGAAGCTGGCTGGTCCTGGGCTTCCCGGGCATGGGCGTTGCCGCCCCTGGAGGCAGTCATTCTGCTTTCAATACGGGTTGCGGGGGTCTTTGTCCTGACGCCGATTTTCTACGCCATGCCAATCCCGACGACGGTGCGGGTTCTCATGCTCCTGTCGCTGTCATTCGTCATTGCGCTGGGCTTTGCGCCAGCGGCAGGCGGCCAGGCCGTTGATAGCGCTTCGATGTTGACGTCCGCCCTGGCGGAGCTTGCGTTGGGTGCAACTCTGGGTCTTGGCGTGCTGCTGGCGTTTGCGGCTTTTGACATCGCCGGGCGGTTTCTTGACATCCAGATCGGGTTCGGCATCGCACAGGTGTTTGACCCCGTTACCCGGCGCCAGGTGCCTATCCTGACCTCTGCATTCAACACTTTCGCCGTCCTGCTGTTTTTCCTGCTGGCCGGCCACCATGCCTTGCTACGGGGCATCGCATTCAGCATTGAACGTTTCCCGGTAGCGGTCCAATGGTCCGCGGCCTACGGCTTATCCGCCATGCTCAAGCAGGTGGGAGCCTTGTTCACGCTGGGATTCGCTCTGGTGGCACCTGTTGTGTTTTGCCTTTTTATGGTGGAAATGGCACTTGGCGTCGTTGCGAGAAACCTGCCGCAGATGAATATGTTCGCCATCGGCATTCCCGTGAAAATCGTTGTCGGGCTGGTCACGCTGTCTCTGTGGTTTACCGGCGTAGGCGGCGTCATGACCCGGGTTTACCGGGAGATCTACACGACCTGGAATTCCATGCTGTCCATGGATGTTCCCCGAAGCGCGGTGACGCCGGAGGCTGTCCATGGCCGATGAGCAAGATCTCGATCGCAATGAGGCCGCAACTCCTTTCAAACTTCTCAAAGCGCAAGAAAAGGGGCAGGTCGCCAAAAGCGCGGAAGTCATCTCGGCGCTGGTATGGACGGCGGCCGCCGTTTATCTGACCTGGAAGGGCTGGGACAGCGTCAGGGAACAATTCATCTTCGACCAGAGCCTGTTGCTTCGCATGGCGGGGCTGGACCCCGATGGCGGGGCGCTTTGGCCGCTCGCATCCCGGATGGCCATGGAAGCGATGAGCCAATTGCTGCCTTTTTTCACCGTCATCATGCTTGCGGCGGTTCTCGCCAATGTGGTGCAAACGGGCCCGATGTTCACGACGGAACCGATCAAGGCGGATTTCGACAGGCTCAACCCGGTCAATGGCTTCAAGAAGGTGTTTTCGATGAGAACCCTGTTCGACGCGGCCAGGGCTTGCGTCAAGCTGGTTCTTCTTGCCGCGGTTTCCTACTTTTCGCTCAAGAGCCTGGCGCCGCACTTTTTCGGGGTCGCCAGCCTCTCCCCGCTGGCCTACCTTCGCACCTTGCTGCAGGATGCGGCGTCACTGAGCATCAAGATGGCCTTGCTTCTGGTGATGATCGCCGCCGTGGACTGGATGTACACGCGGCGCGAATTTTCCAAAAAAATGAAAATGAGCCGCCGGGAGCTCAAGGATGAATCAAAAAGCCGGGAGGGGGACCCCCGAATTCGTGCGCGGCTCAGGGAGTTGCGCCGGGAGGCCCTGAAGCGGACGTTGACGGTGCGCAACACCAAAAATGCCGATGTGCTGCTGACCAATCCTACGCATGTGGCGGTGGCCCTGCGCTACAGGCATGGGGAAATGTCGTCTCCGCAAATGGTGGCCAAGGGCGCGGGCAAGGCCGCGGGCGCCATGAGAAAAATAGCAAGCGAGAACAACATCCCCATTGTGCAAAACCCCGCGCTGGCCCGCAGGCTGTTTCGCGAGCTTGCCGTGGAACAGCATGTGCCCCAAGCCATGTATGCCGAAGTGGCCCGGATCATTGTCTGGGTCTTCGCCATGCGCGAACGGCGGCAAGGGATGGCCGCCGCGTGAAGGCCCTGCAGGGTTTCCTGGCCAAACACAGCGACATCGTGATGGTGCTGCTGGTGCTGGGCGTCCTGGTGGTATTGTTTGCGCCGATACCGAGTCCGCTGCTGGATTTCCTGATCCTGTTGAACTTCAGCTTCGCATTTTTGATATTGATGCTGACGTTCTATATGGCGCGGCCCGTGGAATTTTCGACCTTCCCTTCGCTGCTGCTGATCGCCACCCTGTTCCGGTTGTCGCTGAACGTCGCCGCGACCCGCCTGATCCTTTCGGACGGCGACGCCGGCCGGGTGATCGCCGCCGTGGGTTCTTATGTCGTCGGGGGAAACTACGTCATCGGCCTGATCATTTTCCTGATCCTGATCGTCGTCCAGTATGTGGTGATCACGAGCGGCGCGCAGCGCGTCTCTGAAGTGGCCGCCCGGTTCACGCTGGACAGCATGCCCGGCGCCCAGATGAGTGTGGATGCGGACCTGAACATGGGCTTCATCGACCAGGCTGAAGCACAGCGCCGCCGCAAGAACATCGAGAAAGAAGCGGCCTTCTACGGCGCGATGGACGGCGCAAGCAAATTCGTCAAGGGCGATGCGATTGCGGGCATTCTGATACTGCTCATCAACATCGTGGGCGGCTTGCTGATCGGCATCATGCAGCGCGGGTTGCCGTGGAGCGAGGCGCTCAAGACCTACACCTTGCTGACCATCGGCGATGGAATCGTGACCCAGGTGCCCGCGCTGGTCATTGCGTTGGGGACCGGGATTATCGTCACCCGGTCGGCCTCGGACGCCCACCTGAGCAAAGAGGCTTTGCGGCAGATTACTTCATTCCCCAAAACGCTTTTGCTGGTGGCCGCGGCCCTGGCCGGCCTGTTGGTGCTGCCCGGCATTCCGGCGATCCCCACGCTCATACTGCTTTGCCTCTCGGGGCTGGCCGCCTGGATGGTGTATCGCGGGTCGCGTGCGCAGGCCGGCGCCGCTGCGCAGGCGGCGGGACCGGAAGGCAAGCCGGCGGAGGCGACTGATGCGGGCGGCAAAGACGATCCATACGCGCACCTGACGGTCGAACCCATAGAAGTCCAGGTGGGTTCCCGATGGGTTCCGCTGGTGAACGACAAGGGCGGCTCGTTTCTCGAAAGAATCGCCGCCTTCCGCCACCAGCATGCCCAGGAACTGGGCCTTGTCTTGCCGCGCATACGCTTCAAAGACGCGCCGCGCCTCGGGCCGGACCGCTACGAAATCTACCTTGACGGTGCCCTCAACGCCAAGGGCGAGGCGCGCGCGGACCGGCTGCTTGCGATTCACCCCCAGGGTGACGTGACGGCCATTGCCGGGGAGGTCACCAAAGATCCCACGTACGGCCTGCCCGCCATCTGGATAGAGGAGTCGCAGCGGGATGCCGCCGTCCGCGCGCGCTTCACGCTGGTGGATGCCCCCAGCGTTTTCATGACGCACCTGACGGAGGTTTTGCGGCGTGAATCCTCCACGCTGCTGACCCGGGCTGAAACCGACCGCCTGCTGGCGCGGGTTCGGCAAAACCAGCCTGGCCTGGTTGAAGAGCTTGTGCCCACGGTTCTTTCCATCAGCGACATCCAGAAAGTGCTGCAGAACCTGCTCAGGGAGAAGGTTTCGATACGGCACATGGAGGCGATCCTGGAGACCCTCACGGACGCCGGGCGGCAGTCCAAGGAAACCGGCTACCTGACGGAGATCGTGCGCCACAGGCTGGGATCCGCGATATGCCAGGGTTTGCTGGGCGAAGCCAATGCGCTGCACGTTCTCACACTCGATCCGGCCATTGAAAGCCGGTTCCTCCAGGGCGTGCAAAACTCGCGCGCGGAAGGTTCGGGGCAAGCCGCGGGCCAGTTTGTCCTGGAGCCGCAAATGGCTGAAAAATTCATCGGCAAGCTGGTGCAGCAGGCGGAAAAGATGATGAAAAGCAACCTGCTGCCGGTGCTGCTCTGCTCACCCGAGCTGCGCCGGCATGTGCGTGCCCTGTCCGAGCGGGTGATGCCGCACCTGCGTGTGCTGTCCATGGCCGAGATTCCGCACAACATCGAACTCAAGTCGTATGGCGTGGTGAGCTTCTAAACAATCCAGCCTTTCCCGCCCACAATCCAACCCAGACCGATACAGCATGACCAACATCCTCGCCATCGCCTTGCAAAGCATGCACCAGGACAGCGTCCGCCTTGAAAAGGTCGGCATGAACCTGGCCAACGCATTGACCACCGGCTACAAGCGCGAAGTGGTCTCCGTCCAGCCCACCCCCTATTCACAGCTGGGCGCGTCCTTCACCGCGCAGGTCAATGCGCTGGCCCTGCAGGCGGACGCGACCGGCGGCACGCTGCAGGCACAAACGGATTTTCGCCCCGGCACGCTCAAATCCACGGGGCAGAACCTGGACCTCGCGCTGGCCGGCGATGGTTTTTTCGAAGTCGCCACCGTATCGGGACCGGCGTACACGCGGCAGGGATCCTTTCACCTGGACGGCCAGGGGCGGCTGGTGAATGCCCAGGGCTATCCGGTGATGGGCAAGGCCGGCGCCATCTTCTTGAAGACGCCCAATCCATCGATTGATTCACGCGGCTATGTTTTTGAGAGCCTCGCGCCCGGCACGGCCGGTTTTGCCGCCAATCGCGCGGCGGGCCAGGAGCCGGTTGCCCAGCTCAAGGTGATGCAGTTCGAAGCGCCGCTGGCGCTTCAGCATATCGGGGAGGGCATGGTCGCCTCTGAGAGCCCGGCCGGCATGGTGAATGACGTGGATGTCCAGGTACGCCAGGGCTTTCTCGAAAACTCCAATGTTTCGTCGATGCAGGAAATGGTGCAGCTGATGCAAACCATGCGGCATTTTGAGTCCATGCAAAAAGTCGCGACGGGTTACGACGAAATGATGGGGACCGCGATCCGAAAACTCGGCGATCTCGCCTGAGCCGTTTTTTTAGTACACAAACCAGAGGAGTTCTATGTTCGACGCGCTTTATATCGGTGCCACCGGAATGCAGGCCCAGCAGATGAATGTGGACACGATCGCCAACAACCTGGCAAACGTCAACACCACGGGTTTTAAAAAAGGCCGGTTGACGTTCTCCGACCTGGTCACGCGTTCAGCCACGCCGCTGCCGTCGGCCAATGCCGGCGCGCCGGCCGGCCTGCTGGACGCGGTGAACCGGGTCGGCGCAGGGGTCGGCATAGGCGGCATGGCCAAACTGTTCGACATGGGCGACCTCAAGAAAACCGAGTCCGCGTTCGACGTCGCGATTGAAGGCGACGGTTTCATGGAAGTGACCATGCCCGACGGGTCGCAGGCGTATGCGCGCGGTGGCACGCTGAGGGTCAACAAGGAAGGCATGCTGGCCACCCAGGCGGGCTACGCGCTCAAGCCCGGGCTGAACATTCCCGACAACGCCCAGGCTTTGCTGGTCGACCCGGACGGCACCGTGCGCGTGCGCCTGGCCAACCAGGCCACGCCCGTGGACATCGGAAAAATTGACCTGGTGCGGTTTTCAAATCCGCAAGCCCTGCTGGCGCAAGGCGACAACCTCTACCGGCCCACCGAAGCCGCGGGCGATCCTGTTGTCGGCAAGCCCGGGGAAGAGGGCCTGGGCCGGCTGGCCCAGGGATTCCTGGAGGGATCCAACGTCAAGCTGGTCGACGAGATGGTGAACCTCATGATCGCGCAGCGTGCTTACGAAGCCAGCGTCAAGGTGGTGCAGGCCTCCGACGAAATGCTCGGCATGGTCAATTCACTGCGCCGGTAGAACGCGCCCATGCCTGTTTTCCGTTCCCGTTTTTTGCCTTCCGGCGCCGGCACGGCAGGCCTGTGCCTGTTGGTGCTGGCCACCCTTGCTCGGCCGCTGCATGCGCAGATGCCTGCGAGCCTGGCGCGCATCAGCCTGCCGGACCATGTGCAGGTCAGTCAGAGCGATGTGCGCCTGGGCGACGTTGCCAGCCTAGCCAGCCCGGACCCGGTGACCTTGCGCCGCCTGATGGACTTGCCGCTGGGCCGCGCGCCGCGTGCCGGCCAGTCCTTTGTGCTGGAGCGCGACGTGCTTGCACGGTGGGTACGCAGCCATGCGGGCCTTCAGGGCGACCAGATCACCTGGCAGGGCGCGGCATTCACCGACATCAGCCTGCGCAGCCGCGACATACCGGGCGACGACATCCTTACCCTCGCTGACAAGGCCTTGCGGCGCCAACTGGCCGGCCAGCTGCCGGCCGGCACCCGCATTGAATTGCAGCCGGTGACTTTGCCGCGGGACCTCGCGGTGGCGGATGAACAGCTGGAACTCAACCCCCGCCCCATGAGTGGTACGTCGCTGGCGCCCCGGATGACGGTCTGGATTGATGTCGGCAGCGCCGGCAAGGTACAAAGATCGGTGGCTGTCGTTTTTGAAGTCGCGGTCTATGGGCCGGTGGCGGTCGCAGCACGCGATATCCCGACCGGCGCGTCTCTCTTGCCCGGCGACGTGGAGGTACGCGAACAAAACATGGCGGCGGCCGCGCCCTCCCAGAAAAATCCTGCCCGTCAATTTTCGGACGGCCAGCGCCTACGCCGCCCAATCCGGGCCGGCGAAACTTTGACAGCGGCTCATACCGAAGCTGTTCCCGACGTGGTTCGCGGGAGTTGGGCTGTACTCGAGACGCGCCAAGCGGGCCTGAATGTGCAGAGTCGCGCCGAAGTGTTGCAGGACGGCCGCGCAGGCCAGATGGTTCAAGTCAAGCCCGTCAATGCCACCGCCAGTTTGCTGGCCCGTGTCGCAGGCCCGGGCCGTGTGGAGATGTACCCATGATTTTCCGGAATTCAAAAACTGGCGACAACTTGCGGGTCAGCCCCGCGTTTGCGCGTGGGGTGATGCTGGCGCTGATGCTGTGCTCGTGGGCGGGCCTGTCGCACGCGCAAGGCGTGAGCCTCTACGACGAAAAAACCTATCGACCCTACACGGCCGACAACAAGGCCTTTCGTGTGGGCGATGTCTTGACCGTCCAGGTCTTTGAAAACTCCAGCGCCAGCAGCAGCGCGGACACCGACACCCGCAGGAAAAACAGCCTATCGGCGGATCTGAGCCACCGCGGCGATACCAAAGCCCAGACCAGCGTCAACACGGCCGGCGACTTTGACGGCGGTGGCCGCACGCAGCGCGCCAACCGGCTGCTGGTCACGTTGTCGGTGACGGTGCGTGAGGTGCTGCCCAACGGCGATCTCGCGGTGACGGGCGAGCAGATGCTGACGGTCAACCAGGAGCCGCAACGCGTCACGCTGGAAGGGCGTGTGCGGCCCGTGGACGTGTCCGACGGCAACATCGTTCTTTCCACCCGGCTGGCCGACGCGAAGATCACCTATGTGGGCGAGGGCGACATTGCCGAACGCAACCAGCGGCCCTGGTGGCGAAAATTGCTCGACTGGACGGGATTCTGAACATGGCGCTCACGCTCAAGCTCACTTCTTTTCTGCAGCCTAGAAACCGGCGCGCCCCCGGGCTTCATGCCTTTGCGCTGCTGCTGTGCGGCGCGCTCTGCTTCGCCGCGCCGCAGTCGCATGGCCAGACCGGCCTCATCCGCATCAAGGACCTGGGCAAGCTGCAGGGATGGCGGGACAACGCACTGACGGGAACCGGTATCGTGACCGGCCTCGCCGGCACGGGCGACTCGCCGACGAACCGCGCCACCCGGCAAGCCTTGTCCAATGCGATGTCGCAGTTCAACCTCAGCGTGCCGCCCGAACAGATCCAGAGCCGGAACGTGGCCGTGGTCATGGTCAGCGCCTCGCTGCCGAGCTTTGCCCGCCCGGGCGACACCCTGGATATCACGGTGTCTTCCACGGGCGATGCGCGCAGCCTGGTCGGCGGCAGCTTGTTGCAGGTGCCGTTGAAAGCGGCGAACGGCCGCATCTACGCGCTGGCGCAGGGGCCGCTGTCGGTGGGCGGCTATCGCTATGACTCCAACGGCAACGTGCTGCAAAAAAACCACCCCACGGTAGGCGCCGTGCCCAACGGCGCGACCGTCGAGGTCGGCACGGCCAAAGCCCCGGTGGAGCCCGGCTCCGCTGGCGCCGCTGTTCCCAACGTCACCTTTCTGCTGGCAGAGCCGGACTACACCACAGCGAACCGGATCGCCATGGCCATCAACACGCAGCTGGGCGCCAACCTGGCGCAGGCGCGCGATGCCTCGGGCATCGACATCGACGTGCCGCAAAACCAGCGCGGCAGCCTTGTGGCTTTCCTGTCGCGCCTGGAGTCCGTCACGGTCGAACCCGACAGGCGCGCCAAGGTGGTAATCAATGAACGCACGGGCACCGTCGTCGCGGGTGGGGATGTGCGCATTGCCAAAGTGGCCATCACCCACGGCGACCTGAAGATCGCCATTACCGAGCAAAACAGCGTTTCGCAGCCTTTCTTCATCGGGGAAGCCGGGCCCGGCGTGCGCACCGCCCTGGTCAGCAACACCCGGATTGACGTCGATGAGCGCAACAGCCCGGGTTTTGTGGCCGGCCAGACGACGGTGGCCGACCTGGTCCAGTCGCTCGCCAAGCTCAAAACCAATACCCGCGACATCATCTCCATCCTGCGCGCCATCAAGTCCGCCGGCGCCCTCCACGCGGAACTCGTCGTCCAATAGCTTCGCCTTTCAGCCATACCAGCCAGGATCAGTCAAAGGTCACACTCATGTCAAACAGCATCGAATCCATCACGACGGCCGCGCTGTCACTTGCGCTGGACGCGGCCGCAGCCAGGCAAAAAGTCATTGCCGGCAACATCGCCAACGCCAACACGGAAGCCTATGTGCCGCAGGCCCTGGATTTTGAAGGCCAGCTCGAACAGGCGCGCCGGACCTTGCGCGAGCACGGGCGGCTGGACGCGGCGGCGCTGGGCGATATGAAATTTCGCCAGCACCCCGTGCTTCGCACCGACGGCCAGCCGGCGCGCGTGGAATTGGACGTGGAGGTCGGGAACATGGCCCGGAACGCAGTCCAGTACCAGGCGCTCGTGAAAGGCCTTTCGCGCCACCTCGCCATGCTTTCGTCGGCCGCGACGGAAGGCAAAAAATAATTCGACCGATCCTCCACGCAGGAACCAGCACCCATGGATTACTCCGATTCCTTTGCCATCAGCGCCGCGGGCATGAGCCTGGAGCGCACGCGCGCCGATGTGGCTTCGCTCAACCTTGCCAACGCCAACACAATTCAGAGCGCGGACGGGCCCCAGTACAGGCCGCTTCGCGTGGTGGCCCGGGCCGCCGCGATGGCGGCGTCCGGCTCGCCGGCATTCGCCGATCTTTTCAGCAGTGGTGTGGGCGGCGCGGGCCCGGTTGGCGCGCCGGCCGTGGTGTCGGTCGAACCGACCGACCTGCCGCCGCGCATGGTCTACGAGCCCGGCCATCCGCTGGCCAATGACAAAGGCTTTGTGGCTTATACGGGTGTGGACAACGCGACCGAGATGGTGACGCTGATGAGCGCCATGCGTTCCTATGAGGCCAACGTGGCGGCGATGAACGCGGCGCGCACCATGGCCTTGAAGGCGCTTGAAATCGGGGGCGCGTGATGAGTACCGACATGATCGCGCCGGTCCTTGCGGCAACAAGCTCCAGCGTTCCGCAGCTCCACCCACTGGACCAAGTCCCGCAAGGGGCGGGCTCCTTTGGCGCCCTGGTGACGCAAGGCCTGCAACAGGTCAACGAACAACTGCTCGCGACGCAGGGCGATCTCCAGGCGCTGGCCGTGGGCGATGTGCAGAACCTGCACCAGGTGATGATCCGCATGGAAGAAAGCCGGATTGCCTTTCAGCTGATGATGCAGGTCCGCAACCGCTTGCTCGAAGCGTACCAGGACGTCATGAAGATGCAGATATAGCCCGCGCCCCCGCGCAAATCCGTTTTATAGAAGAAAGCTGAAAGCAATGATCGATTTCTGGAAAGGGCTCGCCCGGCCGGCTCGCGCGCTCCTGGTGGGCGGGCTGGTCTTGTTCCTGGCTGCCGTGGTCTTTTTTGCCTGGTGGGCTTTCAGGGTGGAATACCAGGTGCTGTTCTCCGACCTGAAACCCCAGGACGCGCTCGCGATGACGGCGGAGCTCGACAAGCAAAAAGTGCCCTATCGCCTCGGTGACGGAGGCTCGACAATCCTCGTCGACAAAACGCAGGTGCATGCGACACGGATCAAGCTGATGGGCAAGGAAATCCCTTTGCAGGGCGTGGTCGGGTTCGAGCTGTTCAACAATACCGATTTCGGCATGACCGAGTTCGCCCAGAAGATCAACTACCAGCGGGCGCTCCAGGGCGAGTTGACGCGGACCATCCTGTCCCTGGCTGAAGTCAGCGAGGTGCGTGTCCACCTGGCGCTTCCGGAGCAAGGCCTGTTCAAGCAGGCCAGCAGCAAGCCCAAGGCCGCCATCACCCTGACGCTCAAGCAGGGCCAGAACCTGCGCCCCGAACAGGTCTTCGGCATCCAGCACCTGGTCGCCTCCGCCACGCCTGGAATGACCATGGCCGACGTCGCCGTCGTCAATCACCAGGGGGTTGCACTGAGCCGCGTGGCCGCCAATGCCGAAACCGGCGCGGCGCCCGGCAGCAGTTCGGCCCGGCTCGATCTCAAGAAGGAAACCGAAGACTACCTGGCCCGCAAGGCGGCGCTGGTGCTGGACCAAAGCTTTGGCGCAGGGCAGGCACTTGCCAGCGTCGACGTTCTCCTGAACATGGACCAGATACGCATCACCACCGAAGAAGTCATCCCCGCGAGCGGGCGGGAGAACAAACCACCCGCCGGCGTGATGGTGCGCGAACGCGAGTCCGCGCGCGATGCCGGGGTTGCGCCGCTGGATGCGCGTCCCGGCACCGGTGCGAACGGCAGCATGCAGCGGGAGGTGGAATACCAGGTCGGGCGCAGGGTCGAACAGGTGGTCAGCCAGCCCGGCTCGATCCGCCGCATCCAGGTGGTCGCAGTTGTCCGCAAGGCCCTGGATGCGGGCGACGAGGAGCTGACGCGAAAAGTCATTGCCGCGGCGGTGGGTGCTTCGCTCGAACGCGGTGACACCGTCGTTGTCCAGAGCCTGAAGAGCGGCGCCATTCCCCTGCCGGCGGCACCCGGGGTGGAAGCCGGCGATGCGCCCGCAGGCCCGTCGGTCGCGGTGCAGGGCGACATGCCTGCGCCCGTGATGGCCATAGCGGGTTTGCTGCTGCTTGTGTTCGGCGGTTTGGCCTGGTTCCTGCTGCATAGGAAAAGAGCCCGGCCTCCCGCGATGAGCGAGGAGCAGAGGCAATCGGCTTTGCGCCAGGTCCGCGCCTGGATGCAGCAAGAGTCACCGCCCGCCGGACTGAAATTGTGAATCTGGAAATATCCTCTGCCGCGCGGCAGGCTGCGCTGACATTGCATGCGATGCCGCCGCAGGATGCCGACTGGCTGCTGCGGCAACTCCCGGCCCCCGAAGCCGCCGAGCTGCAATCCTTGCTTGAGGAACTGCGCACTCTGGGCATACCTTCCGATCCCGGTCTTCTGGACGCCTTGCGACAAAGCCATGAGGCGCCTCGGGAGGCAGCGTTCGCGGGCAGGGCCGGCACCGGTGACCTGTCCCTTGAAGCCATCAAGCACGAGCTCGACGGCGCGCGTGTGGAGCTGCTGCTTCCCATCCTGAAACCGGAGCCGGTCGCACTGTTGGCTTTCCTGCTTTCCCTGAAATCCTGGTTGTGGGCCGATGCCTTGCTGGCGGCGCTTGAGACGCACAGGCGCCTGTCGCTTCGATTGCAGCTCGACAGCTTGGGCTCCCGCACCGGGGCCGACAACGCCCAGGCCGCCCGCTTGCAGCTTGCGCTGTTGCGGCGCCTGCTTGAGCGCTATCAGAACGCCGAAGCTTGCGCACCCTCGCGAAACGAGGCCGGCGCCCACCCCGGCGGTCTTGAGCGCTGGTGGCGGGAGCGGCGGCGGTTCTGGTCCAGCATCGTGGCGCCCATGAAGGTCCACAAGTGAACGCCGACAGTTTTGTCATCAGAGGCGTCGCGGAAGGCGCGCCGCTGGAGTTGCGCGGGGCGCCACGCGTTGGCGCGGCCTCGCCATTGCAGCGATCGGGTTCCGAGAAACCGGTGCCCGCCGCAGCCGGCCGGGGACTTCCCGATCCTGATGCGAACCGCGAACAGGCGCGGCAGGAGGCGCATGCCGACGGCTATGAAGCCGGCAGGGCCCAGGGGGAAAAAGACGGCTATGAGGCGGGCCTCAAACAGGCCCTGGAGCGCTCCGCGCTGGAACACCGCGCCGCCCTGGAAAGCAACCGGGCCGGCCAGCAGAAGCTGGCCGACGCCCTGGAAAAAATGCAGCAGATGGCGGAATCGGTGGCCCGGCAGAAAGCCGGCTTTCTGGAAGGCGCCGAGGACGACATGGTGGCGCTGGTTTTTGAGGCGTTTTGCCGGGTACTGGGCGAAACGGCGGCAAGCCGGGACATGGTGAGGTCGGGCGTCGTGAATGCACTGGCCCATTGGCGGGGCAAGGCGGCGCTCGAAATTCATGTCCACCCGGAAGACCTGAAGTGGCTGGAAGGCGACAAGGATTGGTCGACTCGAGTCGCTGCGCATGCGCACCACACGATCCGGTGGATGGCCAATGCGGAGCTTGCCGTAGGGGGCTGCATGTTGCGCTCGACTGAGGGCGCGCTCGATGCCCGGCTCGACGTGCAGGTCGAGGCCTTCAAAACCATGCTGCTTCAGACCCGGGCGGCGCGCCGCACGGAGGACCCGGCATGAGGGCCAATCCGGGCGCCGCCCCGATACCCGGTCCGGGGCTGGGCGCCTATTCGCAGGCGCTCCAGGAGCGGGAGTTGATGAGGCGGATAGGCTGGGTGCGCCAGGTCCAGGGTCTGGCCATCCAGGCGCAGGGACCTGACGCCACGGTCGGCGAGTTGTGCCGGATCCGCCCCCGCCTGGCGGCGCACAGCCCGCCGGCACGGGGCTCCGCCAGCGGCCTGCCTGCGGAAGATGCCGGTGTCCTGGCCGAGGTGGTGGGCTTGCATGCCGGCCACGTCACACTGCTTCCCTACGGCTCGCTTCAGGGTGTCAGCGCCGGCGCCGAGGTGGTCGCGCTTGGCCGGACATCGACGTTCGGCGTGGGGCCCGCCCAGATCGGCCGCGTGATAGACGGTTTCGGCGAAGCCCTGGATGGCGGCGCGCGGCCGGCCACGGTCCGCGGCGTCCCTTTGCACGGCGCGCCGGTCAATCCCATGAAACGCCCCCCGGTGGCCCGTATCCTCGAGACCGGCATCCGGGCGATCGACGGCCTGTTGACGCTCGGCCAAGGCCAGCGGGTGGGAATCTTCGCGGGAAGCGGTGTCGGCAAAAGCACCTTGCTCGGCATGATCGCGCGCCATGTCAAAGCCGATATCAACGTTATCGCGCTGATCGGCGAGCGAGGGCGGGAAGTCCGGGACTTTATCGACAAGCAGCTGGGCCCCGAGGGCCTGCGCCGGTCCATCGTCGTGGTGGCCACCGCGGACCAGCCCGCGCTGGCCCGCATTCGCGCCGCCCACGCGGCGGTCGCCATCGCCGAACACTTCAGGGAACAGGGGCAGCAGGTCTTGCTCACCATGGACTCGGTCACAAGGCTTGCGATGGCCCGCCGTGAAGTCGGGCTCTCGGCGGGTGAGCCTCCCACGGCCCGCGGCTATACGCCCTCGGTATTTTCCGAGCTGCCGCAGCTGTGCGAACGCTTCGGCACTTCCGACAGCGGCGGGGCCATCACGGCCCTCCTCACGGTTCTGGTGGAAGGCGACGATTTCAACGAACCCATTTCGGACAACCTGCGCGCCATCCTGGACGGCCATATCGTGCTGTCGCGCGCGCTGGCCCACACCGGCCAGTATCCCGCCATCGATGTCCTGCAAAGCACCAGCCGCCTTCGCGCGGACCTGACGGATGCGGCCGAACGCGAACTGGTCAACCGCGTGACCCGGCATGTGTCGCTGGTGGAGCGCAATCGGCAGATGGTGGAGATCGGTGCCTATGAAGCCGGAACCAACCCGCTGCTGGACCAGGCACTGCGGCGCGACACGGTGCTTCGGGAATGGATGACGCAGCGCGACGGCGGCTTTGACCGGCCTCGCGCGCTGGACCAACTGCGGGCCTGCATGGCCGAGGATGCGGCACTTCCGGCCGCGGCGCTGGGCGCCAAAGCAGGAGGCTCGCGTTGAACCCGCCGGGCAACGGCAATGCCGGCAAAGGCGATCTCCGCGGATTCAAATATCCGTTGGAGCCCCTGGCCAGGCGGGCCCAATGGCAACTCGATGCGCTGAACGGAAAACTCGTCAAGGTGCAGCATCAGCTGGCCTCCGCGCGCGCCGAACTGGGCGCCATCGAAGGTTTGCACCAGCAGGCCTGCGAGAAACTCGGACGGCAACTCCAGGTGCGCCTGGATTCCTCCAGGCACCAGGCCGGGCTGCTTTATCTGGCCCAGCTGCAGACATCGATGAAGAAGCTTCAAGCGCATGTAGCGGCGCTGGACAAGGCACGCACCGACTTGCTGCAGCTGTGCCGCGCCGCCGAGGTCCGGCTTGAAGGCCTGCGGTCTCACGAATCGGGTGTCATTGCCATCTACGTGCGCGAGCAGTCGCACCTTCACGCGGCTGAAGCCGACCGGGACTGGGCCATGCGCGAGACGTTCAACAAGGCCCTGGCGACTCCACCGGCTGAACCGGGAGCCGGCGCGTGAGCTCCCCCTTGTTTCCGCTTCGCGAAGACCCGGGCGGGCTGTACCCGGCGGCCAAGGCCGGGACCGGCCCTCGGCTTGCCCCTTCCGGCGACCAGCTGCAATCCGCCGGCGCCTGGAAGCGGGAAATGGAGCAAGCGCAACGGGACACCTGGTTCAAGCCGGGGCAAGCCGCGGCGCGGGCTGAAGGGCGGCCCGAAGGCGTGGCCGGCCCATTCCGCCTGGATCCGGTCCGGCCGCACCCGGCCCTGTCAAACCGTGCGGTGAGGGCGGACAGGCGCGTGGCTGAGTCGGGGCCCCCGGCTCCCCGTCCGATGTCGAATCGCTCACCTGGAATACCGGCACCTGCCCGTGCGCCCCGGCCCGAAGCGGGCCGCCTGCCTGCCACGGATATACGGTTGGCCAGCCTGGCGCTTGCGCTGGCGGGTGTTTCGCGCCTGAAAGTGACGGGCCTGAGACCTTCCGTGGACGCCGATGAACTGACGGCGGATGCGCTTCCTGCGCCGATGGGCCCGACCCCGCAAAGCGAGGGAGACAATCCGGATCCGCAGGCGATACGCCTGCATGCCGAATGGCACGGGCCGGATGTCGTCGTGTGGCTGGGCATCGACGCCCGGGCCGAAGCCGGAGAAGCGCAGGTGGCGCAACTTCTGACCCAGATCAGGGCCTGCCTTCAGGAGCAGCGAAGCAGGCTCTCCAGGCTGGTCTGCAATGGCAAGACCGTTTTTGAGATTCCTTCCTTCTCCGTTTCAACCTTGTCCTATTTCACCCCGCCCAAGGAGCTTTCATGACCATCTCCGCAATCAGCGCCCCGCAAAGCAGTTCCTCGCCCAATTTGCAGGCCAGCAGCCTCGGGCTTCAGGACTTCCTCAAAGTGCTGTTGACCCAGCTCTCGTACCAGGACCCGCTCAAACCCATGGACAACCAGGAGTTCATGGCCCAGATTGCCCAGTTCACCAGTGTCGAGCAGACCCAGCAACTCAACACCAAAATCGAAACCCTGATCAACAATCAGGCCGCCTTGCAGTCGGTGGGGCTGATCGGGCGCGTCGTCGACGCCACGACGGCATCGGGCACGCTGACGGGTACCGTCACGGCGCTGTCCCTGCAGGGAAGCTCACCCTCCCTCAGCGTCAAGACCGCTTCGGGGGCGGTTGTCGACGGCGTCAGCATCAGCCAGATCGTCGCAGTGCGATAGCGCGGGATATGAACGGTACAACCGGAGACCACAATGCTTGATTCGATCTATGTCGGAATGACCGGCCTGCTGGGATATTCCAAGGGTTTGCGGGTGATCGCGAACAACACGGCCAACCTCAATACGCCGGGCTTCAAGGGCTCCAGCCTGCAGTTTTCCGATCTTTTTTATTCCAACAGCAACCTGGCCAGCGGCAGCGGCTCGGGCAGTTACGGCGGCCTGGGTTACGGCCTGAACGCGGGATCAACCGTGCTGTCCTTCAAGCAGGGGGAAATCCGCAAAACCGACAATCCGCTGGACATGGCGGTCGACGGCCAGGGATTGTTCATCCTTCGGGACGCTGAAGGACACATCACCTATACGCGCGCCGGCCAGTTCAAGTTCAACGGCGCGGGCGTGCTCGTGAACCAGGCAGACGATGCCAAGGTCATGGGCCGCTCCCCCGAAGGTGGGCTGACTGAAATCAGCCTCTCCGGGCTGGCCACCAATCCGGGAAAAGCCACCGCGACCGTCAAGTTCAACGGCAATCTTTCAAGCACCGCCACCGACCAGACCGTGGGCGGCGTGCGCGTCATCGACGCGCTGGGCGGCGCGCATACCCTTAACGTCAAATTCACCAACACGGATGCAACGACCCCGGGAAGCTGGAAGGTTGACCTGCTCGAGGGCGCCGCGGTGGTCGCGACCCGCCAGATCATTTTTTTTGACGGCAAGCCCACCGCCGCAACCGCCAAACTCAGCATGACGTACACGCCCGCCGGGAGCAAAGCGATTCCGCTGGTGCTGGACTTCAGCACCGACGTGACCTCTTTTGCCTCGGGCAACCTGTCAACACTGGCCATGTCCTCGCAGGACGGCATCACGCCAGGCGCTTTGACCGAGGCCAGCTTTGATTCCACGGGGACGTTGGTGCTGGGCTATTCGAACGGCCAAAACATCAAAAGCACGCGGCTGGCCCTGGGCCGCTTCGACTCGCTGGATGCGGTGGGCACCGTGGGCGACAACCAGTTCAGCGCGCTGGACCCGCAACACTGGACCACAGGCAGCGCGGAGGAGGGCGGGTTTGGTTCGATCCGTTCCGCATCCGTGGAGATCGCCAATGTGGACCTTTCCCAGGAGTTCAGCGACCTGGTGGTGATGCAGCGAGGCTTTCAGGCCAGCTCTCAGGTGATCTCGACCGCCAATGAAATGCTGCAGGAACTTTTCGCGCTGAAGGGTAAATGATGCTGAATGCCAGTGCTGCAGGTCCCGTCCTGGTTTCCGAGGCGGACGCCGCTTCAAGGTTCCGGGTGCTCAGGGCGTTTTCGGCCGCCCAGCGCGAGCGCGTGAGTGCTGCCATCTCGGCGGCGCTTTCTCAGTGGCAAAGCGCATGGGACTGGCGCGGCGCGCGCACGGAAACCGGAAGTCTTCAAGTTCAGGTTTCTGATGCCGCTGATCCGGCGCATGCCGGGACCTGGAACAAGCCATGGATGGTGTGCGAGTTCGGCGACCACGGCGCCGGCTTGCCGAGCCTGCGCTGGCGTGCGGGCGATGGCGGGATGGCGCCCGGATTTCCCGTCGAGCGCTTTGCCGCCTACCTCTGGGGCGCATCGGACGAGCGGCAGTTGCCTGAACCTGCTCCGGCGCCGGGATCCATGGCCGCGGAGACGGCCTTGTCCATGTGGCGGGATTTCTGGCGGTGCTGGGCCGATGCATGCGCGCCGCGCCACGAAGACGCTGCGGCGCCGATGGAGATGGCGGTGCGCCCTGACGACCAGCCCGGGCCTGGTGAGTTTTCCGGAGTTTTGCTGCTTGAGTTCTGTGCCGCCGGCCTCCAATGGACCGTGGCATTGGACGCCGACAGCGTGGATGCCATTCTTTTGAAGTCCGGCGAAGAAAAGCCGGCCTCGCCGAAAACCTCCGGGCAGGCCGGCCTCGTCCGCATGGACGCCGCGCTGGGCCAACGCATGCTTGCGCTTGACGCATATTTGCGCCCATGCACCCTCTCGCTTGGCGCGCTCCAGAACCTGCGGGTCGGCGACGTCATTGCGCTTGAGCACCCCCTGGACCAGCCTTCGCAGCTCTTCTCGGAAAACCGCGAGAAAGTGGCCCATGCCTGGCTGGCGCAGACAAACGGTTTTAAATCGCTGGAACTCGCCGGCACGCAACCCTAACTGAGACCCAACGTGAATACAGTCGTCGGAAAAATGATGAATCTCCCTCCCCAAACTCCCGCCCATCCAGGCGCTGACCCCGACAAGCCCGACGTGTCGGCGCTCACCGTCCGCCCCATCACATTTCCCCATGCGCCGGCGAATGACAGGCACCAGCAGGCTGAGGAGGCCTCTCCCGGGAAAAACGGCTGGCGGCCCGAAGGCAATGCGTCCCATCCCCTCCACCAGGTGAAGGCCACACTCCAGGTCTATCTGGGATCGGCAACGCTCACCGTAGGCGAGCTGATGTCCGCCGCGAAAAACCAGTTGCTGGTGCTCGATCGGACGGTTGGCCAGCCCGTGGACCTGCTGCTTGAAGGCCAGGTGGTGGCGCGCGGACAGCTGGTCGCGCTCGATGACCGTTTTGCGGTTCGCATCACCGAGTTGCCTCTGCCGCTGGACCTTCAAGGCGGCTCACCGGCCGGCGCCAAGCCATGAGATTTTCCGGCGTGTTGTGGGGGGCTCAACGCGGCGGGTCGGCTGCGCCGGATCGGCCCCCCCGCTTTTTTCGCATCCTGCAATCAGTGGCGGCATGCCTGCTGTTCAGCCATGCCGCTGCGTACAGCCAGGGCGTGGCGGCATCCGCGCCAAGTTCTTCCGCTTCCTCCGCCGGCGCCCCCGTCGTTTTGCCAAGGACGATTCCGTTCAAGCAGGACTCGACGCCCGCTTCCGGGGATCAGAGTCCCTCTTCGGCGGTCATCGCCCTGGCCTTGTTGTCCGGCCTTGCGGGCTTCGCGTTTTGGGCATGGCGCAAGCGCGCGCAGGCCTACGGCGCGGGAAGCGCCGGGAAGGGTTTGAGCTTGTGGGGCCTTACACCGGCCAAAAAAAACCTTCTGCTCCATGGCACGACGCGCCTGTCGCCCAGGCACAGTGTCCACGAGGTCGAATGGCGGGGCCGCCGTTTGTTGATCGGATGCGCGGACCAGACCATGACCTTGCTGTCCGAGCGCGTGCTGGCCGAACCACCCGAGGGAGCCGCGCCGGACCATCCGCATGCGGCGGTGGAGGAAAAGCCATGACGCGCCCGCCTGCCGGCATTTTGCTGCGGCGGTGGATCGCGGGCCTTGTGATGGGCGCCGCATGCTGGGCGGGGGTGAACGCGCAAACGACCGATCCGGCGGTGGAAAGCGCCCAGAGCACCGAAGCGCCGGACGCCCGGAGCCCCGCCGGAGAATCCGCCGTCCAGCTCAAAGCCAGCCAGGAGCTGTCCGCCACGCAGGCGCCCGCTGCGGCCACCCGCTCGCGTGCGCCCGCGCCCGCGGCCCCCGCCGCAGGCAAAACACCCGCCACGGAAACCTCTCAAGCCCTGCGTGTCGTGCTGGGCTTGACGGTGCTGGCGATACTTCCGGCGATGCTGGTGTGCCTGACGAGTTTCCTGCGCATCATCATCGTGCTGTCCATGCTGCGCCACGCCATCGGCATGCCCGAGACGCCGCCCAACACCGCCTTGATCGGGCTGGCCTTGTTCCTGACGATGTTCACCATGTCGCCGGTGCTGCAGAAAATCAACGCGGATGCCTTCGAGCCCTTCATGGCAGGAAGGATCAGCATGGAACAGGGCTACGGAAAAGGTGTCGGTCCGCTGCGTGAATTCATGGTGCGGCAAACGCGCGAGGCCGATCTGGCCCTGATGGTGGAATTGTCGAAGGCGCCGGTTCCGCAGTCCATGGAAGACATCGGCAACATCCAGCTGATTCCCGCCTTCATGCTGTCCGAGCTGCGCGCGGCGTTCCAGATCGGTTTTGTGATCTTCCTGCCCTTCTTGCTGATCGACCTCATTGTCTCGAGCATCCTGATGGCTTTGGGGATGATGATGATGCCGCCCACCACCATCGCCCTGCCGATCAAGATACTGATGTTCATCCTGGTGGATGGCTGGAGCCTGCTGCTCAAGGCGCTGGTCGGCAGTTTCCACTGAACCTTGTCCCACATGTCGAAGACCGCAAACAACCAGCCCACCCAGTCCACGCTTCCCGTGGGCCCGGGAAATGACGAACTGGTGTTGTGGCGGGGATGGATAGACCAGCGTGATCCCGCGGCCCGCGAGAAACTTCTTTCCATGCACTTGCCTTACGCGCGCATCGTCGCCGCAACTTTTTACGCGCGCCGCACGCATGACGAGGTGGAGTTCGACGACTATCTTCAACTTGCCAGTGTGGGGCTGCTGGAGTCCTTCGATCGTTATGAGCCGTCGTTGGGGGCGCAGTTCAGGACTTTTGCCGCTCGCAGAATGCAGGGCTCAATCCTTAACGGGCTTGCCCGGTTGACGGAGAAGAACCAGCAGATCGCCATTCAGGGGGAGTTGCGGCGCGAACGCCTCAACGCAGCCAAAGCGGCGGCACTGCAGAAGCTGGATCCGGCCTCGGCGGCGAGTGAAGGCGCTGAACTTCCGGAAAAAATGACCGACCCGAAGTTCCTGTTCTCCTTTCTCGCTGAGGTCGGCATGAGCCTGGCCCTGGGTGTCATGCTCGAAGGCACCGGCATGATAGACGCCGAGTCGTTCAATTCGGAGGCCAGCGAAGTTTCCGCCGAGGTGAGCTATTTCAAAAAAACCGAACTGCAGCGCTTGCAGCAAACGCTTGCCAATCTCCTCAAGGGACTGACGGAACAGGAACGGACTGTCATCCGGTATCACTACCTTCAGGAAACTTCGTTTGAAGACATTGGAAAAATGCTGGGCGTCAAGCGAAGCCGTATATCGCAGATTCACCACCAGGCGCTACGGAGTTTGCGGGACGGTTTGACGCGGCAAAGTTGCGACGTGCTGGCCTAGGCCGGCCTTTTCGATGGCTACATGGACATTTATTGATGAACAACGACCTCTCCCCTGAAGCTGCGGCCATGATTTCCGCCGCGCTGGCCCGCCTTGACCGCCTCGAGGGTTATCTGAAAACCGATCCCGGCAATCCACAGTTGCTCGCGGAGGCTTTTGACCTGTCCTTGCGATGCAGGCAGTGGGACCGGGCCGCTTTCCATCTGCGTCACGGCCAGGCGCTTCAGGCCGATGTCCTGTCGTGGCGCCTGAAAGAGGGCGATCTGTTGCTTGCGCAGGAGCTCTACCCGGAAGCCAGGGCTGCGCTCGAGGTGTTGCAGCATGTCGACCAGGCTCCCCCGGAGTTCAAGGCCGTGGTTTTGCACAATCTCGCCTATATCGAGTTCAGGCAGGGCCGATACACAGAATGCGTTTCCGAGTTGGCCGAATACATGGAGAGCTTCACCGGAGCGGCGCCGCCCCTTCCCCCGGAGGGCACCGAGCGCGCTGTGGGCGCCGCGCTGCCGTGGCAGTTGCTGCAGCAGCTGTGGCTGCGATCCCTTCATCGCACGGCCGAACTGGACCGCGCCTGCAACTGGGCCCGGGAGGCCGAAAAGGCACAAGGCCTGGAAGCCGGCGCGGCTGCGATCGCCAGTTTGATCGCCATTGACGCGGGGGACATGGCCAGTGCGCAGCGCTGGGCGGATATGGCGCTGCGGCATTCGCAATCGCAAAAACCGCCGGGCCTGCTTCCCACCGAAGTCTTCGTCACGCAATTGACCCTGGCCCTCGGCGCGCGAAAAGCGGACGACGCCATCGCCTGGGCGGACCAGGCTTTGCAGCTCAATCATTCGGACGGCCGGGCATGGTCGGGGCGGGCGTTTGCCTCTTTGTTGAAAGGCGACCTGAAGCGGGCCCGGCAGGATTTCGCGCGCGCGTTGCAGGGCATGCCCAGCCACATCGGGACCTGGCACGGCCAAGGCTGGGCGGAGTTGCTCGATCACGACCTGGACGCCGCACAGGCCAGTTTTTCCACGGCCCTTGAGATGGACCGGAACTTTGCTGAAAGCCATGGCGGCATGGCTGTCGTGCTGGCGCTCAAACAACGGATCCAGGAAGCGAGGCAGCACGCGGAGCGTGCGATAGGCCTGGACAAAAACAATATGTCGGGGCGCTATGCCGAGGCTTTGCTCAATGGGGAAGTGAAGGACGAAGTCGCCATCCGTAAACTCGCGCAGCGGCTGCTTGCAGGCCGGAAGAACATGCCCGGTGTGAGCGTTCCTGATTTCACGGGGAACTCACCGCAGGATTAGCTCCGCTAGCCGGCAGGGATTGCCGGCGCCACCCTTCAGGCTTGCGGCATGGCGGCCGCGGCGTCGACGAGATGGCGGGCTGCCTCCTTGATCGCCGAGGCCAGCCCCGGGTCGGACTCCATCTGGTCCACCACGGGATCCGCCAGCCGCTTCCAGTCCATGTCCTGGCCGGCGTCGCCGGCGAATTCCTGCATCAAAACGAATTCCATGAACAGCTGGAACACCTTGCGTGCCTGCCGCGCATCTTCTTTTGAAAGCGCACGAACCCGCTGCAACAGCTGTTGTTTGATTTTGGGCTCGAGCAGTGCCAGCGATTCAAGAAACTGGTTGGGGTTTCCGACTTGTTCCCGCTGGAGCCCGGAGGTTTTTTCCTGCGAGGGCGCATCGGAGGGAGCCGGCCTTTTCAGGTCGGTGGCGTTCGGGCGAAGAAACGCGCCGAGGCGGGAAGAAGGATCGATGACGGGCATGGCGTGAATGAAATCCAGATGTGGCCGGGCGTCTCAATTTGAGTGGTTATGGCGCTGGTAGTTTGACAGCAGCACATGGTTTTCTTCGGCGACGTCCGCCGCCTGCGGCGACGTGGCACCTGAGGCCGCTCCCTGCAATTCGGCGATCCGCGCGATGATTTTACGTATGTCGCCGGAAAGGGCTTCGTTCCCGGTATTCCTCATCAAACCATCTTCGTAGTGCTTGACGGCATTTTCAAAGTCGTCCTGGGCAAGCGCCGCATAGGCGCGGACGAAATGAGGGAGCGGGTCGCTTTCGGGAAGGCTGAGCAAGGGCTGCCAGCTTACCAACGCAGTCGCCGCCCTGCCTGCGCTGAACTGCAATGTCCCGAGCTGGTACCTGGCCATGGTGAACTCCGGCGACAGCAGGACGGCATTGGCGAAAGCGACTTCGGCCTGCTCCATCCCGCCTTGGGATGCATGGTGGGATCCGATCAGGAAGAAGGGAATGCCCCAGGTCGGGTCAGCCGCCGCGCTCTGCTGATAGAGGGCGAGGGCCTGCGCATGGGCTTGGGCCCGGCCGGCTTCAATTCCCTGCTGGAGCAGGATTTGCGCCTGTACGCGCGCCGAAGGTGCTGGTGTCATGGTGGTCATTGTCTGGTTAGATTCGGAAATCGCCGAATGGATGGGGGAATTTTGCGCCGGGGTGGCCGCGATGGATCATTCCCAGGGGTTCCCGCTGGTGACCGACTGAAACAGGCAGCAGGCCGGGCACCAGGGCTTTCACGACCGTGATTCGGGTGCGGCCTTGGTCGACATGAGATTGCGGCGGGGTGATATCGACGGCCACGGGGTGCAAGCCCCGTGCGCAAAAGTGCCCGACCAGGGCGTTGAGCGAGAGGTCGGCGAGGTCAAGCGGCCAGTCGGCACCGGTAACGGCCCCGGACGGGAAGAGTACTTTGTCGGCACGCTTGAAATGGCGTCGCTGTCCATACAGCTCCGTATGGTGTTCAGCCGTCCCGGCCTCCTTGGCAAATTTGATGCGTGGCAGCCGACCTTGCGTCCAGGCATGAACCCTGGATTCCAGTTGGTCGATCGCGTTGTTGACGGCGTGGGTAAAGCTGGCGGCTTCCGCGCTTGCCGTGGCCGTGAAATGCCTTTGCCCGTGCTGGGCGGAAACCAGTGCGACGTGGGTGCAGGCCGCGGGGAGTTGCTGAATCGTGATCGTGCAACCGGCGCCTGTGAGCGCCGCAAGGCGACGAGCCACTTCGCCCGGCCATTGGGCCGGCGGGTAGACGGTGCCCGGTTTTTGGGCCAGCCAGTGCCTCATGACGGCATCATGTTCGACGGCGGTGCGCAAAGCCCGTACCGTCGCGTCTTCCGGCGACGTGCCTGTGCAACACCCGGACACGGCGGCCTGCGTGTAAGGTTTTGGGGGGCTTTGGCCAAGGGCCGCCAGGCCGGCACGGGAAAAAACCAGCTCGCCCAGGATGCGAACTTTTTTTCCGGTGGCGAGGTCCGTCCCTTCAACCCAGGGATAGGCCCGCGACGGCGAAAACGGCAGATAGGGGAAACCAGGAAGCCGGTATTGCGCGTCCGTATACCGCACGAACTGCCTCGGGTCCAGGGCCTCCCCGACCTCACCGAAGCAGCCTTCGACAAGCCGGCCGGCCTGTTCATGGCCTGCCTGCGCGATGGCGTTCTCGATGGCCTGGCGGGCCGCCCGCATGGGATCGGTGCCGTTGCCGTGGGCGTAGGCTCCGCCGTCCGCGCCGGTGTCGACCCTTGCACGGGCGCGGTGAAAACTCCTGCCGTGGCCTGAGCCGTCATCGTCGGCCCAGGCGAAATCAATTTTTGCGGCGCCGGATGCGGTTTCAATCTGTTCGGGGGAGGGTTTCGCGCCGAACATGGCCGCACCCAGAAGCAACTGCCGGTCCAGGCCGCACAGCTGGGCGGCGGGCTGCTCATGGTAGCCGCCGATGGTTGCGTAGCCCAGCTCCAGGGCGTCGGCGCTCAAGGCGCCGTTGTGCAAGGCGGCGCCCGCTTCCATGAAGAGGAATTGAAGCGAACGGCTTGGATAGCGCATGGCGCCGACGGCGGGATCCGCCGCCAGGAAAATCGCGCCGGTGGCGTAAGTCAGTTCCCAGGGCCTGACGAAGGCGCGGGCCAGTTGCGCCGCGGTTTCGCCGATCTTCTGGAGAAAGACCATGCGCTCGTGCGGATAGTGGATCCGGTACACCCCCGGCGCATAGCCGCCGACCGGGCGCTGCAATGCCAGGTAGATTTCCAGCAGGTACATTCCCCCGGCCGAGGCGAGCGTGCGCTGGGGAAAAAAATCACCCTTGCGCGGATGCCTGACGCTCACGACGCCGGCAAGCGACCACAGCAACTGATGCAGCGCGGAGGCGGGCATCGACTGGTCGGCAAAGGTTTTGGTCGTGATACGGGAAGATAAAAACCTGTCAAGCGGCGCGCTCTCCACTTTGGCGGCGGCTTCGGGCATCGCGGTTGCCGCCTCTTCGGTATTCCACAGGAAGCGGCCCGCGATTTCCTGGATGAGCGCGGACGGGGCTGTGGCGCCAAAAGGGCTGCGCTGAAACGCATCACGTGCCGCGTGCGCGCTCGCCAGGCTGGCATCGATCAAAACACCTTCACCGAGCAGAAAGGCCAGGAAATCGGCAAATTTCGCGCGGACCTCTTCATCGGCGATGGCGTCCACGGCCTGCTGGGCCGTGCGGGTGCCGTCGCACAAGTTAAAGACATGGTCCAGCAAGGCCGTTGGCGCCGCTATCTCGACAATCTCACCGGCATGACGGACCACCAGCACGGCCTTGCGGCCTTTGCTGCGTATGCGGCTTGCGCCCGCGAGCATGGGCGCCAGGTGGGTCCAGTCGGTGAGGCATGCCTCTACGGCCGCCGGCACGCGGGAATTCAGGATGCTGTTGCGCGGAGCCGTGCGGGTCATCGCGGGGGTATGCCGGCCCGTTCATAGGCGCCATGGCGGGGCTTTTCGGCGTGAAATCGGGTCATGCGTGTGGTGATGGGCACGTGGTCTTTTCCAGGGAAGGTAAGGGGCGGGAAGGGCCCTGCGCAATGCATGGGGTTGCGCGGACCGGACGGTGAACCGCCGGGCCAGCCGGTGCGATGCTCACTAATATATCCACACGTTCCGGAATTTGTTTGGTTTTTTGCAGCCGGGGCCTCTTGCGGGTTCAAGCCGGCTCCTGCGGAACCATCTTCCCGAGCTCTTGACCATCCGGATAAACCAATCCCGGGCCGGAAATACAGGACCCGCCCGGGTGTGGCCTGAAGTTTCCCCTAAACAAAAGCGGAAATGGATGGATGTACTGGGAAATACCGTTGAGCACTTCTCCAAAGGGTTGGAGGAATTCCCGGGGCTAGCCCCAACTCAGCGGCTCACCATTAGGTACACCACATGGTTGCGATTGTCAGCGGCAACAGCCTGGGCTTGGGTTCAACGTCTTTGTCCACCCTGGGGCGAAACGGCCTTCTGGGAACAGCGGCCCAGGGACGCGGCGGCGAGCAGGCGTTCGTGAATGTCGCCAACGGCAACCTGGTGCTGCAGGACCGCGACGACTACCTGGTCGCGCATGGCGTCAACCTCACGGCGCTGCGCACCTACAACAGCCAGGGCAAACTCAACGACGAGAACGCCGACAACTGGTCCATGGGGGCCTACGCCCAGCAGGCGAAGCTGGCCGGCACGCTGAATGCCGCCGGTAGCACCATCACGCGCACGGCCCGGGACGGCAGCGAATCGGTCTACAGCTGGGACGCCGCCAGGCTGGCCTATGTGAGCACCGACGGCGCGGGCGCCTACGACACCATCAAGGCGATCGGCAGCGACTATGTCTGGACCGATGGCGATACCGGCCTGACCGAGACTTATGAGGCCGCCACCGGGCGACTGGCCAGCACCACCGACGCCAGCGGCACGACGGCCAGCTACGCCTATAACGCCTCGGGTTTCCTGTCGAGCATGACGAGCGCCAGCGGCGACGTGACTTACCTCGACTACATCGGCAGCAACGTCTCCAGGGTGCGCACCGTCAGGGCCGACGGCACGACGCTCACGCGCGTGGCCTATACCTACGACGGCAGCAACCGCCTTTCCACCGTCACGGTGGACTTGAGCCCGGACGACAGCAGCACGGCCGACAACAAGTTTTACCGCAGCACCTACACCTACGACGGAACCAGCAAACGCGTGGCATCCGTCACGCAGAGCGACGGCACCAGCCTGACGTTCACCTATGTGCAAGTGGGCGCCGACTACCGGGTCGCCACCGTCAAGGATGGGCTGAACCACACGACGAGTTACAGCTACGACACCGCCAACAAGCGCACAACGGTGACCGATCCGCTGAGCCTCGTCACCAGCTACGAATACGACGCCGCGGGCCAGCTCACGAAGATCACGGCACCCGCGGTGGGCGGCGTTTCGCAGGTCAGCAACTTCGCCTACAACGCCACGGGCGACCTGGTCCAGGTCACCGACGCGCTGGGCCAGGCGCTGGTGATGCAATACGACGCCAACGGCAACCAGGTGCTGCAGCGCGACGCGGCCGGAAACACCATCACGCGGACTTACGATGCCCGCAACCAGCTGCTGACGGAGTCGAGCTACACCGTGGCCGACCCGGACGGCGCGGGCGCCGGCCTGCCGGCAGCGCCGCTGACCACACGCTATGTGTACGACGCCGCCAACAAAAATCTCCTGCGCTTCGTGCTGAGCCCCGCGGGGCGCGTGAGCGAATTCCGCTATAACGCCTGGGGCGAGCAAGTCGCCAGCATCCAGTACAACGCCGGAGCGTATGACGTGGCGTCCCTGGGCGCGACCGCGGTGCCGGGCGAAGCAGCCATGGCCGCCTGGGCCGCTTCGCAAAACCTTGCGCTGACGAGCCGTTCGGACCGCGTGCTGGACGCGCGCGGGCAGCTGCAGTCGCTGACGAGCTATGCCAAGGTGGACGCCTCGGGCAACGGCGTTTCCGACGGTAGCCAGTCGACCACGCAATACATCTACGACCAGGCCGGCCTGCTCCTGAAGACCATCTCGGGGACCGCGGGTGTCAACCTTTACACCTACGACGGCCTGGGCCGCGTGCTGTCGGTCCAGAATGCGCTGCTGCAGACGACGCTGACCAGCTATGACGATGCCGGCAACCGGACGACGGTGAGTTTTGCCAACGGTCTCTCGACCAGCAGCAGCTACGACGCGGCCGGCCGCCTCATCAGCGTGACGCAAAGCAGCGCGCAGACAGCCAACCTGGGCACCACGCTTTATTTCTACGATGCCGACAACCGGCTGACGATGACCCAGGACCCGACCGGCGTGCGGGCATGGATGCTCTACGACGAGGCCGGCCGCAAGACCGCCGACATCGACGGTAACGGCAGCCTGACGGAATACGTCTACAACAAGAACAACCAGGTCACACAGGCCATCGCCTATGCGACCGCAGTGAGTGTGGCGACCCTGGCCACCGGGCCGGGCCAGCCGCTGAACCCGGCGCTGGCGGCCCTGAGGCCCGCGGGCGTGGCCGCGGACCTCAAGTCCTGGCGCGTGTACGACAGCGCCGGCCGCTTGCTGAAGACGGTGGACGGCCAGGGCGCCGTCACCGAGATGCTCTATGACGGCGCGTCTCGCGTCCTCTCGGTCACCCATTACGCCAACCTCATCTCAACGGCGGGCCTGGGCGCCGCGCCGGCTTCCGGCAGCGTCGTGCCCACGGCCAACGCCGCCGCCGACCGCATCGAGAGAAACTTCTACGACGAGGACGGCTTGCTGCTCGCCCAGCTCGACGCGGAAGGCTACCTGACGGTCCTGCGCTATGACGGCGCCGGGCGCCTGGCCGGCCGCACCGCCTATGCGGCGGCGACCACCCCCGCGTTGCGTGCGGCGGGCACGCTGGCGCAACTGTTGCCGGCGGCAAGCGCCGGCGACATCACGAGCACCTTGATCCTGAACGCGCGCGGACAGGTCGCCGGCGAGATCGATGCCGAGGGCTACCTGACCGAGAAGGTCTACGACGCCAACGGCAACCTGACCCAGAGCGTGCGCTACGCGACGGCGCTGGCTGCGGGCGTCCTGTCCTCCATCACCGCCGGCACCACGGTGGCCGACATCCGTCCGGCCGCCAACGCGCAAGACCGCGGCAGCAGCTACAGCTACGACCTGCTCAACCGCGCCACACAGTCCACCGACCCGGCCGGCACCGTCACGCAGTTCAGCTACGACATCGCAGGAAACCTGACACAAAAAATCGCGGCGGCGGGCACGGCGCAGGCGCGTACGCTGACGGTGAAATACGACCTCCAGGGCCGGCTGGTCGGCGAGCTGGCCGGCGTCGGCAGCGCGCTGCTCACGGGCGGCCTGACGCAGGCGCAGGTCGACGCCGTCTGGGCCCAGTACGGATTGACCCACGCTTACGACGCCGCGGGCCGGCGCACCAGCACGACCGACGGTTACGGCAACAAGACACTGTTCTTCTACGACGTCGACGGGCATCTCACGCACACGGTCAACGCGCTCGGCGAGGTGAGCGAGAACCAGTACAACGCCCTCGGGCAGCTGTCCGCCACCGTGAGCTACGGCACACGCATCAACCTGGCGGGGCTGGTCGGCGCCAATGCCGGCGGGCTGGTGAATGCCGCGCTCACCGCGGCCGTCGTGGCCAACGCCGCGCTCGACAGCAAAACCACCTACACCTACAACAGCTTCGGCGGCCTGGCCGGCAGCGCCGATGCGCTGGGCAATGCCACTGTCCTGGGCTACAACGCCTTCGGCGATGAAGTTTTCCGCGTCCAGGACCTGGGCGCCTCGCAGACCCTGACGCAGACCACCACGGTGGACCGCCGCGGCCTGCAGACCGGGACCGTGCTGGACGCCGGCGGCATCAACGCCATCACCGCCGCGGTCTACGACGCATTCGGCCGGTTGACCGGCAGCACCGATGCCAACGGCCGCGTCAGCACCCGGACCTTCGACAGGCTGGGCCGCGCCGTCACCAGCGTCGACCCGCTCAATGTCACGCGCACCAGCAGCTACGACGCATTCGACCGCGTGCTCACGCACACCGACGGCCTGGGCCAGGTCACGAGCTACAGCTACGACAAGGCGGCACGCTCCGTCACTGTCACCACGCCGGAGGGCGTGCAGGTCACGACGGTGCAGACCCGCTTCGGCCAGACCCAGAGCGTGACCGATGGGCTCGGCAACACCACCAGTTTTACTTATGACCTGAACGGCAACCTGGTCACGACGGCGACCGCGCTCACCACCGCCAGCAACAGCTACGACCGCAGCAACCGGCTGGCCAGCACGACCGACGCCAACGGCAACCTGGTGGTGCTCGGCTATGACGCGGCCAACCGGGTGCTGGCGCGAACCGTCGACCCGCTGGGGCTGAACCTGACGACCAGCTACAGCTACGACGCCAAAGGCCGGCAGGCCACGGTGACCGACCCGCTCGGCAATGTGACCCAGTTCAGCTACGACCTCAAGGGTCAGCTGACGCAACAGGCGGTCGATCCCCTGGGGCTGAACCTCGTGACGGCCTACAGCTACGACGGGCGCGGCAAGACGCTGACGGTGACCGACCCTCGCGGCTCGGTGACGCGCTACACCTACGACAAGCTGGGCCGCCGCACGCTGGAGCAGGTCGACCCGACGGGCCTGAACCTCACGCGCAGCTATGCCTACGACAAGGCCGGCAACGTTACCAGTTCCACCGACGCGAACGGCAATCTCACGCGTTACGCCTATGACGCGGGAGACCGGCTGGTCTTCACCGTCGATGCGGCCGGCAACGCCAGGCAGAACGACTTTGACGCCGAAGGCCGTGTCGTCAAGACCACGGTCTACGCGACCGCCATCACGCCTGCGAACCTTGCCACCCTGCCGGCGGCCGCCACCGTGGCGCAAATCCAGGCCAAAGTATTTGCCGCTGCGGGTTCGGACCTGGTGGAGAACCGTGTCTACGACCGCGACGGCCGGCTGGCCGCCACGGTCAACGCCCTGGGCGAAGTGACCAAGTACGTCCACGACGCGGCCGGCAACGTCATCGAACGCGTGGCCTATGCCAACCGCGTGGCCATGTCGGGCGGCGGCGCCTGGGTGGCCGGCACGGTTCCAGCGCCGGTGGCCGACGCCGCCCATGATCAGCGCGTGCGCACCGTGTACGACCAGCTCGGCCGCGCCGTGCTCTCCATCGACGGTACGGGCGCCGTCGTCAGGCAGGTCTACGACGCCAACGGCAATGTGGTCGACCGGCTGGCTTATGCCGCCACTATTTCGCCGGCAACCGCCGCGACGGAAACAGCGATCAATGCCGCGGTGGTGGCAAGCAGCGCCGACAACCGCGTGCGCAGCGTTTACGACAAGGCCAACCGCCTGGTCTACAGCGCCGACGGCACGGGCGCCGTCACCCAGTTCGTGTACGACAAGAGCGGTCAGGTGGTGCAACGCATCCAGCACGCCGTGGCCATTGCCGGCTCCGCCGCGCCAGGCAGCGTCAGCACCAACGCCGCTGACCGCATCACTGTGTTCGCCTATGACAAGGCCGGCCGCCAGACTTTCTCCGTGAACGCGCTGGGCGGCATCACGCAGTTCGTCTATGACAAGAACGGCAACGTGGCGCAGCGCCTGAGCTATGCCACGGCCATGACGCCGCCGACCGCGGCCGGCGCACCGAGCGCCCAGACCATCCAGTCGGCGGTGATTCCCGACGCCGTCAACGACCGCATTGAGCGTTTCGCCTATGACCTGGCCGACCGCAAAGTCTTTGGCATCGACGGCACCGGCGCCGCCACCGAGACCAGCTTTGACGCCGCCGGCAATGCCGTGCAGGTCAAGCGCTATGCCACGCTGCTTAATGTTGCCACCCTGGCCGCCGTTCCCACGGAGGCCGCGGTTCGCGCCTTGCTTGTGGCCGATGCCGCGAACGACAGGACCGAACGGCGCGTGTTCGACGCCGCCAACCGCCAGACCTACGGCGTCGATACGCTGGGTTATGTGCGCAAGACCGGCTACGACGGCACGGGCGCGATCAGCAACGTTGTGGAGTACGCGCTCGCCATTCCCGCCGCAACGGCCAACACGGCAAGCGCCATCGCGGCCGCCCTGGTCGCCAGCGCGGCGTCCGACCGCAGCAACAGCTTTGTCTACGACGCCGCCGGCCGCCTGACCGGCAGCACCGATGCGCTGGGCTTCACCGAATCCAACACCTACAACGGGCTCGGTGAAAAAATCAGCTTCACGAATAAGAAGTCCGCCACCTGGACTTACGACTACGACGCGGGTGGCCGCCTCATTCAGGAAACCTCGCCGCAAGTTGCATTGACGTCCGTCATCGTCAATGCGGGCGGCAACCTGGAAGTCAATGAAGCGGCCTCAGGCGCGGCGGGCATCGTTACGCGCCTGGCCTACGACGCGCTCGGCAACCTGGTGTCCCGCACCGAAGCTTTCGGGCGCGCTGAGCAGCGGCTGACAAGCTACGAATACGACGCGCTGGGCCGGCAGGTCAAAACGACCTACCCGGCGGTGGGCGTGTACAACCCCGCCACCGACAACCTGACCGCCAACGGCGCGGCCGGCCTGGCCACGCGCACCGAAACGCAGCAAGCCCTGTTCAGCCAGGTCAGCTATGACGCGCTGGGCAATGCCGTCGCCAACCGCGACGTTGCCGGCAACTACAGCTACAAGGCCTATGACAAGCTCGGCAATGTCGCCTACGAGGTCGACAGCCTGGGTTTTGTCACCGGCTACACACGCAACGCCATGGGCGAGGTCACGCGCCTGGTGCGTTTCGGCACCGCGACCACCTTGCCGAACGGCAACCCTGCAAGCCTGTCGGCGGCCCAGGTCGATGCCGCGGTCAATGCCGCCGGCGTGAACCACGGCGCGGACCGCAACCTGCTGACCCAGTACGACCGTGCGGGGCGCGCCGTCAGGGTCACCGAGCCGCAGACCTATGTCTACGATCCGGATGCCGCCAGCGGCGGCCAGTATTTCATCGCGGGCAAAACCACCCGCAACACCTTTGACGCCTTCGGCAACCTGACCCGCGTCGCGCTGCTGAAAAATCCCGCAACCGACACCTGGACCTCCACCGCCAACTATTTCGACAAGCGCGGCCAGCAAACCGCCAGCGTGGACGCCCTGGGCTACCTGACGACGCAGGCTTTCGACGCCGCCGGAAACGTCAGCGCGCGCACCGAATCCGCTACGGCGATCACGGGCTGGAACGGTGCCTCCCCCGCCGCCACGGCGCCGGCAGCTACAAGCAACGCCGACGACCGCACCACGCTGTATAGCTTCGACCGCGGCAACCGCAAAACCTCGGAAGTCAGGGTCAACGTCGAATACAGCGACAGCAGCAATGCGACCAGTGTCCGCGGCAACTTGAGCACGAGCTACGGCTACGACAGCGTCGGCAACCTGACCCGCACGACCGACGCCGCCGGCGCCTCGACCTACAGCTACTACGACGCCATGGGCCGCGTCACCGCGATCGCGGCACCCACGCGTGCCGGTGCGGCCGACGCCAGCGTGCTGACGCCCTTGACCTTGTTCCGCCGCGACGCCTACGGCAACGTCGTCGTCAAGACCGACCTGGCCAAGGGAGCCAGCGCCGCGAACGAGGGCGCGTACACGGCGGCTGCGGCGGATGCCGCGGACCGCACGACCATGGCCTACTTCGACCGCTCGGGGCACGCGACCCAGCGCGCCGACGCGCAGGGCTACAACCACTACAGCTCTTACGACGCGCGCGGCAACATCGCCAAGGAATGGCAGGCCGTCACCGGCAACGACGGCGCCACCAGAACCCAATTCCGCGCCTACCAGTACGACAAGCTCGGCCGCCAGACCCACGTCATCGACCCGGCGTCCACCACGGTGCTGCAGGGCGGCCTCAACACGGTGCAGGTCGGCTCAGCCCTCGCCACGGCGGATGAAGCGGGCTCGTTGACGCTGTCGGGAAGCAACAGCGTGTCCCTGACCTGGTCCAGCCTGATCAATGCGGCCGGTGGCCTGGTGCGGGTGCAGGTCGACTACCAGACGCTGTCCACCTACAGCCCTGCCGGCGCCAACGAGTCCGGCATCCTCTACGGCGGCGTGCTCAGCCACGCAGCCAGCCAGGTGCGGGATTACGGCGCCGGCGCCGCCAGCGGCGGCGTCACCGTCGGCTGGGAGAATGCCAGCGCGACGGACGGCGGCATTTCACAGCTCAGCTACATCCGCATCTGGCAACAGGATGCGGGCGGCAACTGGGTCGCGAAATGGGAAGGCAGCGCGGCGCAGGCCACCGGTTCCGGCGTGACCACCGTCAGCCAGGCACAGGCCGGCGTGGTGGACACCGCGGTCGAGTACAACGCCTTCGGCGAGATAACGCGCAAGGGCATCAACGGCGGGCGCCAGGAATACTTCGACTACGACAACGCCGGCCACATCTGGCGGACCAACGGCGGTGACGGCGTCGACAAGGTTGCGCTCTACGACCTGCAGGGACACCAGACGGCGGACATCCGCAGCGCCGGTTCGGGCCGTGCCAATACCAACCTGCTGGCCTTCACCAGCGCGGACCAGGTCGCGGCACTGACCGACGTGCGGCGCACCGACATGCGCTACGACGCGATCGGGCACTTGACGCAGCAACTGCAGCCCGAGCGCCTGCAGACGCAGGGCGGGGTGCTGGTGCGCCAGAACGCCACCCACGCCGCTGTCTACACCTCTGCGAACATCATCGGACGCGATGAATCCGGCAACGTCATGGGCTGGACCGGCACCAACAGCGTGGCCCTGAGCTGGACCAGCCTGGCAAGCCTGGGCAGCGGCGACGTCAAGGTGGTGATGGACTACGAGACGGCCGCCTACACCAATTTTGTCGGCGCCACCGTCATCGGCACCGACGAGGCCGGCCAGCCCATCTACGCCACGGACGAAGCCGGCAACATCATCGGAACCGTTGTGCAGGCCGGTGGCGTCGCCGGTAGCCGCAGCCAGATCCTGACCGCCGAGCAGGGCGCCAGCGGCGTCACCATGAGCTGGCAGGACCCCGCCGGAACCATCAACGGCGGCCTGGGCCGCGTCATGCGGTTGACCCTCTACAAGAAGGACTTGCAGGGCAACTGGCAGCTGATCAGCGCCCAGCCCAAGCTGGGCTACGCTGGCAATACCATTGAAGTGGCCGTGCCCACTGATCCCGGCACCGACATCCAGCTGCAGCTGCGTCCCGCGGGAACACCGGGAAGCGGCGGCTGGAGCAATGTGGGCTTGACCAACTTCGGTGATGCGCTGCGCTTTGACGCCTCCGCGCTCAGCCTCGGGAACTATGAATACCGGGTGCTGACCACGCCGACCGGCGCCGCGACGCGCACCACCGCCACGGGTACCGTGTCCTTGGCCATGCCTGCCCTCTCGACCATCAGCGCCCCCCTGGGCTTTATCCAGACCGGCGTCTACGGCTGGGCAAGCCCGGGCACGGGCATCGACCAGGTTTTGCGCTTCAGGCCGCTAGGCAGCACCGGGCCCTGGCAGGTCCGGGCGGTAGCACCGCGCGGCGGCGGCTATGACGGCGCCGACGTGAGCGACGTGGGCGCGGGCGTTTACCAGTACGAACTGCTCTGGTCGTATTCCGGCGAGGGCGCGCCTTTTGCGCATGCCACCGGCAACATCGAGGTCGTTGCGCCTTACGTCCAGACCCAGTGGATCACCCCGGCCAACCCGGCCAACTACATCACCGGGTATACCAACGCCCAGTACACCGCGCCTGTCATGTACCAGGTGGTGACCGGCTATGACGAAAGCGGTGCACCGATTTACGGCACGACGCTGGGGGCCAATTACCAGTGGAGCGGTCATGTCGTCGTCGGCGTTCCCTACCCCGTGTGGACGCTGACCAGCTACACCACGGTGTACTACACCGTCCAGGTGCCGACACAAGGGCCGCCCACCTTTATCGGTTACGACGAAAACGGGCAGCCGATGTATGCGACCGACGAGGCCGGCAACATCATTTACCAGATCATCTACGTCCCGACGACCTATAGCTACCAGTCGCCGGTGTACTCGAACGTGTGGCATCTGCCGCCGGACCCGGCCCAGTACATGACGGCCCCGAGCAAGCCCATCTACGGCCCGCCCATCGCGACCCAGCTCCTCATCGGCGTCGACGAAAACGGCGGCAATATTTACGTGACCATGCTGGCCGAGCACTACCAGTGGAGCGGCAACACGGTGGTCGCCGTGCCCTATTCGGTCTCCACCTATATTCCGACGGGCTACTTCGCCAGCAACACGACGGCCCCGGGCAGCAGCTCGATCAGCCAGGGCGTGGGCGCCCAGCTCGGGCAGACCGCCGTGCAGAACGGGGACAGCCAGTGGGTGCGCCCGGTCATCAACCAGAAGACCGACCGCTGGGGCAATGTGCTGGAGATCAACGACCCGCGTTCCCTGAACTGGAAAACCAGCTACCGCTACAACGCCAACAACGAGCTGGTCGAGCAGGCCCAGCCCGACAGCAACGGCAACCAGGGTGCGGGCAGCCCGGTGACCCGCGTCTACTACGACCGTATAGGCCGCCAGGTCGCCCTGAAGGACGCCAACGGCAACGTCAACGGCCAGGTCTTCGACGCGGCCGGCAACCTGGTACAGGACATCCATGCGGACGCAGCCGTCTCCAGCTACCGCTACGACGCCTTCGGCAACCGGGTCAAGACCACCGACGCGCGCGGCTTTGCCACCACCTTCAACTACGACAAACTGGACCGCCTGCTCAGCACCGTGCGCCCGGCCGTCGGCATCTACAGCGTCAACAGCGCCAATTCGGCGTACTACATCGGCACCAGCGCCATCGTGGAGTCCAGCACCTGGGACCAGGCCGGCAACAAGCTGACCGACACCAACGGCAACGGCGAGACCCTGAGCTACACCTACGACCTGCGCGGCAACGTGGTCGCCACCCGCCAGCCGATGGGCCAGACGGTGCGCGCCACCTTCGACCTGCAGGGCCGAAAGTCCGGCGAGGCCGATGCCAATGGCTACACCAGCACCTGGAGCTACGACTACTTCGGCCGGCTCTACAGCCACACCGACCTGGGCGGCGCCAAGTACAGCTACAGCTATGACAACGCGCGCCAGCTGACTTCGCAGACCAACACCCGTGGCCAGAGCCTGGGCTACACCTTCGACGCCGCCGGCCAGCTCACCCGCATCACCGACTACGCGCTCGGCAAGGTCACCAGCTATGCCTGGGACCTGGCAGGCCACCAGGTGCGCGAGCAGATGTCGCAGGGCGGCGTTGTCTACCAGGACAACCGCATGGCCTACGACGCCCTGGGCCGCCTGCGCTGGGTGAACGACACCCATGCCTTCATCAACATCGACTACGACAAGATGGGGAACCGCACCCACATCCAGACCCACGTCATCAACGGCGACACCGCCAATGACAGCGACCGCTACTTCCAGTACGACGCGATGAACCGCCAGACCGTGGTCGACGCGGTGGACGCAGCCGGCAACCTCGGCGCCCAGGGCCACCGCATCACCTATGACGGCAGCGGCAACCGCACCAGCGACAGCTACTACGGAAACCGCGTTTACGCCACGCAGGTGGTGGACCACTACAACACCGTCTACACCAGCGTTCCCGTCTGGGTTCTCGACGAGTCCGGCAACCCGGTGCTCGACGAGTCGGGCAACCCCACCCCGGCGTTGGACCAGAACGGCCACATCATCTACCAGACCGAACAGGTACCCGTGTACCGCACGGACTACTACGCCGGTCAGGGCCAGACCACCGAGGCCTACAACTACGACGGGCTGAACCGTCTCACCGGCGTGGTGCGCGACGGTGTGCAGCTGGACTACCGCTTTTACGACGGCGCCAACCGCAACATGCAGACCGGCCCGGCCGGCCACCTGCCGGTGGGTTACATCAACGCCCTCAACGGCGGCGCGTCCAGCGCCAGCGGCACCGAAACGCGCATCAACCGCTTCGACGCCAACGGCCGCCTGCTGCACCAGCGTGTGTTCAACAGCGACGACAGCGCCAAGTACGAGATCGACTACAGCAGCTACGACGCGGCCGGCAACCTGCAAAGCTACACCCTGCAGAACTACCAGGGCATGGCCTATACCAACACCTACGCCTACAGCCAGGCGCGTTATGAGGGCTACAAGGAAGCCAGCGTCTACGCCGGCAGCAGCTACTTCCTGCCGGGCAGCACTACCAGCAGCTACGACGTCAACGGCAACCTGTCCGCCGTCACGGACAGCACCGCGCCGGCGAACAACCGCAGCTTCGTCAGCGACGCGGCCGGCAAGGCCTTGTACACCAACCAGAACGGCCAGGTCCAGCGCCAGCTGATCGTCGGCGGTGAAGTGCTGGGCCGCTACGGCTACGCCGCCAGCGGCGCCAACGTGGCCGACTTCAACTTCGGCTACCAGCCCATCAACGGCAACTACCCGTCGTCCAGCCCCGGCATCTACATCGTGGTGCCCGGCGACACGCTGCAAAGCATCGCCAAGGGCGCTTTCGGCGACAGCGCCCTGTGGTACCGCATCGCGGAGGCCAACGGCCTTTCAGGCGACAACGACCTCAAGATCGGCCAGACCCTGACCATCCCGAATCGCGTCGGGACGCTGAGCAACAACGTCAACACCTTCAAGCCTTACGACCCGAGCGCGATGGTGGGCGACACCACGCCCAACCTGCCGACGCCTCCGCCGCCTGCAGAGGATGATGGCTGCGGGGTCGTCGGCCAGATCATCGTGGTCATCATCACGGTGGTGGTGTCCGCTGTTACGGGCGGCATCGGCGGCGCCATGCTGGGCTCGCTCATGGGGCAGATCGCCGGAAATGCGCTGGGCGTGCAGGACGGCATCAGCTGGGAGGCTGTTGCCCTGGCCGGCGTGAGCGCCGGTATCAGCGAAGGCATAGGCGAGTTTATTCCCAAGGAAGTGGTTGATGCAGTCGGCAAAACAGGCACGGTCATCGTCAAGGCGGCGGTTGCCAACGCCGTGACGCAGGGCATTGGTGTCATCACCGGCCTGCAAGACCACTTTGACTGGAGAGGCGTGGCCGCTGCCGCGGTGGGATCGGCCGTGGGTCAGGCGGTCGGCGACAAGTTGGGCTTGCCCGGTGACGGCTCACGCCCCGCCGGGATGGACGCGGGAGAGTTCATTGCCAAGGCGACCTTTAAAGGCCTGGCGTCCGGCGCAGCCGCCGCGATAGCCAAAGGCGGCAGAGTGACCATTCAGCAGGTTGCGACGGATGCGTTTGGGAATGCGTTGGGGAGGGCTTGGGAGTCAGACTTAAATGATATGGGCGTGCAGACACCGACAACGGGCGACTTTGCGCGCATGGACCGCGCCAATGATGCTGCTCGCGCCCAAGATGAGCTTCTTCGTACACCCGGAGACTTCGCGCGCCTGGACGGTGGCAGCTATCGGAGTGAACCGTATCAAGCACCTTGGACAGGCGGGCAGGACTGGGCGGCAGATGTGGCAGCACGCAGAGCGGGTAGGCCAAGTTGGGCTGCAACGCCCGTGATTTCACAGCCGCGCTCGGTAAGTGCGGGGGACTATGGTGGTTCGATGGAGCGCATTGCGCGGGCACAGCTTGGCTCAGGTGCTACCCAGCACGACATCAACAACTATGTGGGTCAACTTATAGAGATCAATGGCATTAAGAATCCGCGTGCCGTAGGAAGCGATAGGGACATTGTTTTGCCAAACGGTGACACCCCTGCTGCCACGGGTGGACTGGGCGTGTACGGGAAAGACATCGCACTTGGCGAGCGGATGAAAGCTGCGGCACAGGCTGCGACAAATGCCAACGCAGGATTTGCTGATGGGCGGGATGCCCGAGACATACGAGCGAGTTTTGTTTACCAGTCGACGATGTCGCTTGGATTGGGAGCCGCTCAAGCGTTTGTCGATTTCAATGATCGACTCGCGAGAGGGCCGATTGTGACGGCCTCAACGGGAAGCGCTGTGCAACCACTGACTGCTGGGGAACAGGCGCGGCTTAACAGCACGGGTTTTCAAATGGGGCAGAATTTGGCTGTGTCGCAGATTGCTGCAGTACAGTTCTCTGCGCCAGGCTTGGCGGTGAATACTTTCTTTGCCTCCCTTAATGGGACCACCAACGCCCTACAGGGAAACTATGCGGCCGCTGCTGGGTATGGGGGCGAAGTCTTGTTGAACGTCGCAGTCTCTGGTGGTGCTAATAAAGTGGCTTCGCTATTTCGGTCAGAGCTCGATACTGAATTGAACGCGACAATCCGCTCTGGGCTTGCCAGAGACCTGCAGGGCGCCGCCGCGATAGATGGGGTTGGAATAGTTGTGCCGAATCAATTTCGTGTTCAACCGCAAATGTTCGTCGATGATGCTCTAACAGGTCGACTGATGAGTGATGGAACTTACATTAAGAACCCGACAGCCCAGCCGCTTTCCGATTTAGTAAATGACGCAGGAAAGATCGTCGGTCCTCGTCACAATGGAAAGTACATGTACGTCATTGATGAAGACTACAACATCGTGGTTGGCACTCGTGGCAAGGATACTGATGGGCAAACTTTGAGAATGCCACACCCCACGTTGATCGGGGGCAATAATCCTACGGTCTTGGGTGCGGGTATGGTTGATATTCGTGCCGGGCGTATTTACTCTATCGATAATTCATCTGGACACTTTCAACCTGGTATAGGATCACTGGATGCCGCGCAAAAAGCGTTTGGACAATTGCCTTCGAAGGTTTTCAGTAAAGACTTCCAAGGATATTTTCCGTACAACCGAGGTTCGCAGTAATGGAAAAGACAATCCGGAAATTCGTTGCTTCCAAATGGTTTCCTCAGCACGGCAGCCATCTCGTAGCCGAGGAGGATTTGGAGTCATTTACAAAGCTTATGCCCGCAGACAAAGTATTTGAGTACCTTGGTGAGAATCAAGGTTGGGCAGTGCTTCGTTATGGTGGAAAAGTCTATCGCGTAAATCCGACAACATTCAACCCAGTAACAGCACCCAAATTCGAAGTTGGGCAAAGTGTCAAGGCCATCTCAAAAGATCAGCTGGCCAAGATTCTTTATGTGGCGTGGCATTACAAGAATGCTACACACGTCTATGGATTGGCCTTCGATGGAAAGAAGTCGTCAAGGCGCTATTTGGAGAGCGAGATTGAGTCAGTGTGATGAGCCGGCGGGCGTGGCAATGGATGGCAGCAAGAAACCGGAAGCCACCGTCGCGGTAAGCCAAACTTCATTCCCAGTCAAATAGAACTTGCCCCCTTGTTCGTGCATGCTCCTTGCTGCGATGGTTAACACCGCTGGCTTGCCGTAACGCTGACCGACAGCAAGGGCTGTCTGCACATCTTCTGATAGATGCACATACTGTCTGGAGCCTGGCAATAGACCTTGCGTGCGAATTGACTCCAGAAACCGCGTTGCGGTGCCGTGATAAAGAAATTCAGGGGGAACTTTCTCTTTGAAGTGGATCACCACGCTGTCGGTCGAATGCCCCTGCACGGCCCGAATGCAAGCGCCATCAGGCGAGATCGCAAAACGCTTCTTCTCACTGGTGGTTACCACCTGGTCTATCAAGACACGATCCAGCATGTGCCCGTGTTGGGTAGCGGCTGCAATCAATGCTTCCATGTCGGCCCAGCCCTCGCTGTCCAGCGTCAGGCCAATGGCCTGCGGTTCATGACGCAGCACAAAGCTAAGGAACTTGCTCGTTTCGGTGAGTAGCTTGTGGGTCATTCCTTCTCTTCTCTCAAAATGTAAATGTAAATGTAAGTGGAATAGGTCTGCAGTACGCTGTGGGGGTGGACATGGAACTCTTAGTACGCGTGCTCAGGGGCGACGTTAAACCACGCTGAGGCGCTCTGGTAGGGGTAGGTCGAATTGAATGCTTCGGCGTATTCGGCGACCCGGCGGGTGACTTCCTGGGTGACCGGCTTGAAGTCTTCGTCGGCCAGAAAGTCGTAGATATGGTGCGAATTGAAGGTGTTGGACTTCCATGCCTTCCCGCCCGGTTCAATTTTTTCAACTTCAGCACCTTGGCGAGCACACGTTGGTTCTCTTGCGCCGAAACAATGTCATAGGGTTTGTAGATGCTGCTTGGAAACCAGGTGTCAATCACAAAATCTGCCATCTTCGTGCTTGTGTGTTTTGTCTCCGAAGATTTTAAGCGGCCCATAGAGTGGATGCGGGCGTGGTTTTGGGGTTGAGGCTTTACCCGTCCGCCCGGTTACGCAGCCCGGCAACAATACCCCCATGGCAAGCATGCAGCTTCAAGAAATACTTTTTCCCCAAGGCTTCGGCACACGCCGCGCGTGCGCGAGGCTGGTTCAACAAGACCATGTGGCAGTGAATAGCTCGCCTTGCGACGATCCATCCGCCGAATGCGAAGCCGTTGAAGGCCTGTGCTTTACGGTGCAGGGCGCGGCCTGGGAATACCATGAAACAGCCTATTTGATGCTGCACAAGCCGGCAGGCTACGAGTGCTCCCAAAAGCCCAGTGCCTATCCGAGCATTTACACGCTGCTGCCGGCGCCGTTCGCCAGCGTGGCTGACAGCCCGGCTGAAGGGCTATGTCGATCAGGAGACGAGCTTGATGGCCATCATTCAGCGTATGAAATTATTAAAAAGAAAATGGATTTGCTGATTCGTTGCCGGAAAAAATCCAACTCTTGCGGGCCCGCAATCTCGAATTGGAAAAACAAGGGCGCGACGATAGATCCCGATGAGCCTGCTGCGGCATTCGTCGAACGGAATTTCCTTATTCAATAGCTGCGCTTGAATCAGCCTTGGGCTTCACAGGCGAATGGCCCAGTTTTCCAAGCGCATACCCATCAAAAATAATATGCACACGCGGCCTATCGGATAGATTCGCCGCCCTGTGCATCACCTTGTTGTCAAAAAACCAGAGCTCCCCCGGCTTCACGTTAAAGCGGTTGTTGCCGGACTCGAGCAGATTGCGGTCGCCGCAACTCAGCACCAGGTGGTAGCGGTCTCTGTCCTTTAAATACTCCTCGTCGTCGAAGTGCCGGTAGACCTGGCTGTGGGCCGGCAGCCTGACCAGCGCGACGCGGCCCAGGGCCAGGCCGAGATCCTGCGCCAGCGAGAGCACAAGTGCATTGGTTTTTGGGTATTGCTTTGAGAAGGCCATCTCCTCGCTTTCGTGGACGCCGTCGGCCGGCTGGTAGGCGCGTTCGTGCGCCTTCCTGTTCCTGACCAGGATGGACTGGGTGTGGCGGTGGTGGTCAAGCGCCTGCTGCCTGCGGGTGTGGACGCCCCACCAGTAGGGCGCAATGCCGTCCACCTCGGCGGCAAGCTCGCGGACATCCACCATTTTCTGGAACACCAGGTATTTCTGTTCGCCGGAATCCGCAGGCGACATCAAGCGCGTCGCGCGGGACAAGCCCCTCAACTGGCGGGAAATGCCCGCCCGTTTCCAGAGGGAGAGCTCTTTTCTCCGGAGCGCGATCGACAAGAGTTCGCGCAGGCTTTCGAAGTCCGAGGGCGTCCAGTGCGCAAGGGTGGCCAGCTGGAGTTCGCCGCCGCGGTACAGCGCCGCCGCCGAGGCCAGGGCAGCTTGAAGGATTTCGGCGTGAAGGTCTTCGTGCCCTTTTTTTTCGGCGCTCCACAGCATTTCCAGGTGGCCTTGCATGAAATAAGGGTCCTGGTCCAGCAGGCTTGCCACGTTTCTTAACAGCTCGGGCTCGAAAAGGCTTTGGCACAGCAGGTTTTCAAAAACGTCTCGGGAACAGTTGGCTTTTTGCATCTCGGCTCGACCGGTTTTCATGGGAAAGAAAGGGGCGCTTGCCTCTGGTCCGGGGCGCATCTTGCGCTTGCCGGGCTGGATGTGAGGGTGCTCGCGCACGGCAATGTTGCCTTATTTTTTCCGCCCGGGACGAGCGCGTGATCCGGGTGTGAATTTTTAACAACTGGGCCCGGCCACGGCCCTAAACATTCCCCGAAAACCCTGGATATATTGGTTGTCAGGCACTGGAACGACCCAAGAGGGCTCTTGGGAAGGGATCCGGAATTCGTCAATTAACTGGAGTTGAACATGGCTGGAAACATTACCAAAGGTGGTCTTTTTGTCGGAAAAGACGAGTCGTTTGTCCCGAGCAGGAATGCCCAGGACGACCTGAACGAAGGCTGGTCGGTGACCCGGCGGCCTTACCGTTCGGCGCCGCAGGGCCAGGCGGTCCAGGACGAAGCCAGTTCGGAGTCATACGCTTCCTGCGGCAGCTGCTCGTGCTTTGTGGCCGGCAACCGTGTCCTGATGGCCGACGGTTCGAGCAAGCCTGTAGAAGACATCGTGGTGGGCGACCTGGTGATGACCAACCTGGGCCCGAACCGGATTGCCGCGCTTGAGCGGCCCACCCTGGGCATGTCGCGCAAGGTCATCGAGCTGCGCGGCCTGGGCGACCAGTGCCTGATCCTGTCGGACGAGCACCCGCTGTGGGTCAGCCGCAAGCAGGGCGATGTGGTGTCGGAAGGCTGGGGAACCTTCAACATGAACCACTACCTGTATGAAATGCGGAACGCGACCAGCCCCCAGCTGCCGTCGGCCGTCGCGCTGGCGATCGACCTGCCCGAGCAGTTTGCGCACGTTTCCGGCTGGGTGCATGCCCGCCCGGTGTTCCACCACATGGCGCCCGAAACCCAGCTGTACAACCTCATCACCGAAAACGGCTGCGGCATTTTTGTGGAAGGTTTCCTGGCCTTCAGCCCTTGCCGCAACGGCGCGGTGCAACTGGATGCGCCATGGCAAGCCCTGTCGGTTGACGCCGCCGCCGCCAGCTTTGTCGAGCAGGTGGGTACCATTGCCGCGTGAGCGACAAAACCCGTAACGACGACCCACTTCAGTTCGACACCGGCGTCCGCCCTGTACTGGCGGGCGCTGCCTTGATCCAGGCCGGTGCGCTGACGCTGCGCACCAAAGGTGAAGAGCTGACCGTCAAAGCGCCTGCAAAATTTTTGCGGGCGCTTTTTCATTGGTGCGACGGCAGTAAAACCCGGACGGAGCTGGCGGACATGGGCGAGGCCAGATGGCCGTCTTCCCCTTCTTCGCCGTCTTCCTGGTTCGGCGGCTTTGTGGACGCCATGCTGAAAGCCGGCGTGCTGGTGGACCACCGCTTTGCGGTGGATCGCCTGCTGCAGGAGCAGCGGCTGCGGCGGCCCTCCCGACCGGCCACCCGTGGCAAGCCCGGGGCCTCGTCCTTGCAAGCCGGTGACATCGAACTGGTGTTGCCACGCACTTCGACGGCCAAGCCGGCCGGCGTGGCTGCAGCGCCGTCTCTTGAGGCATTGGCCGCCATGCTGTTTGCAGCGCAGCAGGTGGACGGGGCGGGCGGCCTCGGCAGCCTAGACGGGCCGTCAATAGAGGGATTGCGGCCAGTGCTTTTTTTGCGTGAAGCCCTGGACTTCATCGAGGCCGGTGCCTATGAGGTGCACCGGGCGGTTAGCGGTGTTTTTCTTCGGCCGCTCGGAAAACACGCCGGTGTGCCTTACCGGGCTTTTCCCGATCTCTACGATTTTTTCCGCAGCCGGGCCTTGCTGGCCTTCTTTGCCCCGGAGGGCTTGCCGGACTACCCCCTGGACATGGCCTTGATGGCCGGCGGCGCGGCCCTGCAAAGGCTGGCCTCAGCGGCAGCCGCGGAGGGCGTTGCCTGCGTGGACGCCGGGGCGTCCTATGCCCATGCCGTGGGTACGCTGTGCGCGCCGGACAAACACATATTTATCGCCGCCGCATTCATAGGCGGCCCGCTTGCTGGCGATGGCGGCAAACCCGCACCGCCCCGGCCCACGATCAGGATCGTCGACTACGGCGAAGACCAGCGGGACTACCTGGCGGCGGCCCGGGTGACGCAGGCCGGCGGCACCACCCGCATGGGCTGGGGGCGGTCCACCGACGCCAGGCTGGCCTGCGCCAAGGCCCTGTCGGAGGCGGTGGAGCGCCATGCCTATTGCGAGCCGCCCGATGGCTTGCTGCTCGAAAGGGGCAGCCGGCTTGCCGGCAAGCTCAACCCGCACGAACTGATCCGGTTCTCGGACAGGCAGTACCGCGACAAGGCGGGAGTGGGCATACGGCCCTACCTCGACGATGCCGAACGGTTTTGGGTGGCCGCGACCTGCCTGGGCAGCGACGAGAAAGTCTTTGTGCCCGCCGACTGTGTTTTTTTCGGCCGGTATTTGCCGCGGGTGGCTGAGCTCGGCATGTTGATGCGGCAAACCTCGTCGGGTTGCGCCAGCGACGTGTCGCTGGAGGTGGCGATCGAACGCGCGGGCCTCGAGGTGATTGAACGCGATGCCTTTGTGAGGCACTGGCTTGCGCAGCGGCCGGGCCTGTCGCTGGCGCCCGATTCGCTTCCGGCGAGCGTTCAGGAAAAAACGCATGACTGGGAAGGGCGCGGTTGCGCCTTGCGTGTCGGTGCCTTCACGGGGGAGTGGGGCCCGGTCGTTTTTGCCGCGGTTGTTTCCGTCTCCCACCGGTTTTCCGTGATCGCGGCATCGTGCTCCGGTTCTGCTGAAGAGGCTATGGCGCATGCAATCGGTGAGGCGGAAATCGCCGCGTTTGCCGCGCTGGAATTCAAGGCGCCCCGGCGGCTGTCGCCCAAATCCGTGCTGACGCCGGCGGACCATGGCCTTCTCTACAGGCAGGCGGCCCACTATTCAAAAATGTCGGCGATCACCGAAGGCGGGGACGTGACCGGGTTCGCACAGCTGCGCGAAAAATGGCCGGCCTCCCTGGGCGAGAGGCTAAAGGCGGCGCCCGGGCCCTCCAAAGCGGTGTGGGTGGATTTGACCCACCCGGCTGCGCCACGTGCATTTGACGGCAAGGTGATTCGCACGGTGCGGGTGCTTGTTCCGGGCGCCATCCCGATGGCATTCGGGTATGACGGCCTGCCCTTGGGCATGGGTGAAAAAATCGCATCCGGGGGAAGGTTCCCTCATCCTTTTAACTAGCGGCGCGGCGACCGCCCCGCAATCGACAATGACTGGCGACTGATGGCTCTCTCTACTTTTTTTGACCACTTCAGGGCCGTGCGCCGATGGGCGGCCCAGCACGACGCGAAGGTCGAGATGGACGTGAGGTCCATGCAGCTGGAAATACGCTGCGCAAACCTGTATTTCACGTTTTTCCCGATTTTCGCGGCATCCCTCAATGACCGGCTGGTCCACATTGAAGATATGGCGGATTCGGCGATCGCGTTCGGCGGATGGCGCCCTTACAAACCGTATTCCACGCGGCTGTCGACCGAAAAACTGCTGTTCAAGCAGCACCTGTCGGAAGCGGGTGTCCGTACGCCGCAACTGTGGCCGCCCGGCCAGCAGCCGACGCAAGGCTACATCCGCAAGAAGTCCCGGGGCTCATTCGGCTACGACATCCAGGGGCCTTTCCAGGCATCGGTGCCGGCCCTGCCGCCGGGGCCGGGCGAGCAGAACGCGGCCGCATTCCAGGAGCAGTTTGTGGCCGGGAAAATCGTGAAGATCTGGTACTGGGGGCACACGCCGTTTTTTGCGGAAACGCAGGATTACGCCGTCGTCACCGGTGACGGGCGCTCAACGGTCGGTGCTTTGGCCGATGCAAAGATCAACCAGGACATAGGCGCCAATGTCCTGGCGGACAAGGCGATATTGGCGTCCTGCGTAGCCTACCAGGGCTTCTCGCTCACGGACGTCTTGCCTGCCGGACGGGAACTGTGGATCGATTTCAGGTACGGCCGCACCTTCGAGAAGCGGCAGAGCGGCGCCAAAACCGCAAGCGCGCTGGCGGAGCTGAATGCAAGCAGCGGCGAACAAGTTGCGCAGATGGGAGCACTGATGCGGGGCGCTTTACGGGAGGTGGCGCCTGTGCCTTTGGCCTACTCGGTGGATGCCGTGCTCGACGACCAGGGCCAGTTGTGGTGGCTTGAACTGAATTCCCATCCCATGTTTCCGCATGCGGGATACGACGTCATGCTGTGTGACATCTACAACCGCACAACGAAGATGTGATTCCTTCCCCGGTTTTTTCGGGGAGCGCACCACCTCTGCCCGAAGCCGGCCGCCAGCGGGCGACAATACGCCCATGGCAAGCATGCAACTTCAAGAAATTCTTTTCTCCCAGGGCTTTGGTACGCGGCGCGTGTGCGCGGGGCTGGTCCAGCAGGGCCACGTGACGGTGGCCGACGCGCCTTGCGACGACCCCACGGCCGAATTCGAGGCCATCGAAGGCCTGCGCTTCACGGTGCAGGGCGTGGCCTGGGAATACCATGAAAAAGCCTATCTGATGCTGCACAAGCCCGCGGGCTATGAGTGCTCGCAAAAACCCAGCACCTACCCGAGCATCTACACGCTGCTGCCGGCGCCGATACGCCAGCGCGGCGGCGGGGCCGCCGCCGGTGTGCAGGCCGTCGGCCGGCTGGACCAGGATACGACGGGCCTCTTGCTGCTGTCGGACGACGGCAAGTTCATCCACCGCATGAGTTCACCCAAGCACCACGTGCCCAAGGTGTATGAGGTGCGGGCCAAACACCCGGTGGACGACAAACAGGTGGCCAAACTGCTGGCCGGCGTGGTGCTGGACGACGACCCCAAGCCGGTGCGGGCCGCGGCCTGTGAGAAAACCGGCGAGAACCAGTTGAGCCTGACGCTGACCGAAGGCAAATACCACCAGGTCAAGCGCATGATCGCCGCCGTGGGCAACCGGGTGGAAGAGGTCGGCGGCCTGCACCGCTCGCGCATAGGTTCTCTGGATCTGCCGGCCGACCTGAAAGCCGGTGAGTGGCGCTGGTTGACGGCGCAAGACCTGGCCCGTATCGCGGCCTGAGTGCCGCGCGCATCCGCAGGCGCCGCCTTATCGCAATTCGGCCGGCCGGGTGTTGGACTGTATGAGAAACGAGTCGTGCCAGTGGCCGGGCATGCTGCTGCTGTGCTCCTGGTCCATGTGGGTGCGTATCTGCCGCTGTTGCGCCAGCGTGTTTTTCAGGCTGATGCGTGCAACTTCGAGGACTGCTTCTTCACGCTTGAGATGCCGGGCTTTGGTGGCCGCTTCACCGAAGAATTCATTGCGAAGTTCGTCCGGGTTCGGCAGCATGGACGGGTTGAGCACGGCGTAGGAAATGCCGCATTGCGCCAGCAAGTTGCGCTTCAGGCTTCTGGCTTTATGGGAAAGGCCGAAGGACTTGGGGACGTCCACGCAGCCGACCACGTGGCCGTCGCCGGCGCAGACTGAAAAGGTGCAGGTGGTGTTCTGCAGCATTTCATACCAGTACAGGCTGTTCTCACTGGCATTGGGCCTGGTGAACCGGGTCACCGGCATCTTCACCAGCACATGGTGATCGTCGAAAGTACTGATCATCCAGTGCCAGGTTCGCAGTTCCTCGCTGTTCATCAAAACCCGCGCATGCAGGGGCCAGTGTTTGGGAATGCGGCGTTTTCCGCGGTTTACCCAGCGTGCCCACAAGCTGTACCATTCGGCGAGATGCGGCATGTGAAGCTGCCCTGCCGGCGACCATTCTGAGTTTCTGTACACGACGAACTCCTGGTTTGTTACGGGTAATTACAATATGCGCCGATTTGCGTACTTTTACTTGAGATGTGTCGTGAAATTGGCGCTGTATTACTGATTTAGTGTGAAGTTTTAGACGAAATCCACATCTGGCAGCATTTGCTTACAAGGGGAGAGAAAACATGGACAAGCGCAAATTTATGGGGATAGCGGCCTTGGGCGCTGTCGCCTTGCCCGAACTGGCGCAGGCCCAGCTGGCGCCCAAGGCGCAAAAAGGCCCGACCGTGCTGACCGTCAGCGGCCTCATAGGCGCCGGCAACCGCGCTGCACTCGACCCGGCGCTGGACCAGATGATGGCCAAGCAAAAGATCAAATTCGACAAGGCCCAGGCCTTTGACTTCGCCGCCCTGGCTGCGCTGCCGGCCGTCACCATCAAGCCCACGCTCGAATACGACAGCAAGCCGCACACGCTCAAAGGCCCGCTGCTGGCCGATGTCCTGAAGGCCAGTGGCGTGAAGGTCAATGACAAGACAACGGTGTTCCTGCGCGCGGTGGACGGCTATGCGGCCCAGGTGACGGCCGCCGAAATCGCCAAGTACCGGTTTATCGTTGCCACCCACATGGACGGCCAGCCTTTGTCGCTGGGCGGCTTGGGCCCGCTCTGGGCCGTCTATGACGCGGACCGCTTCCCTGAGATGGCAGCCAAACCCTTGCCCGCGCGCTTTGCCTGGTGCCCCTGGGCGACTTACCACATTGAGGTCAAAGAGGCCTGAAGTTCAATGAAGCTCAAGCTATCGGCTTGAGAAGGTCAGTGACCGCCTCCACGGTCTTGGCGGGCTGGTCGCGCTGCGGCGAATGCCCGCAAGCCGCCAGCCGCAGTTGCTGCGAGTGGGGCGCGACCTGAGCGATTTCGTCCAGCTGCCGCAGGGTGCCGTATTCATCGTCCAGGCCCTGGACCAGCAGCAGCGGCGCCGTGATGCGGCCGCATTCCTCGCGGATGTCGAATCGGCGAAAAGCCTCGGACAGCCAGACGTCGTTCCATTGCCAGAAAGCCACGTCCACTTCGGCGTGGTAGCGCGCCAGCCGCTCGCGCAAGCCTCCTGATTCAAAAGCCACCCGGGCTTCGGTAATCGCTTGCACGGCGATGTCTTCCACCAGCACATGCGGCGCCATCGCGATGCAGGCCGACACGGGATGCCGGCTGGCGTGGAGCAGGGCGATGCTGGCCCCATCGGAATGGCCCAGCAGCACCGGCTGATGGATGTTCAAGGCTTGCAGCAGGGCGGGCAGCACTTCCCATGCTTCGCGGTGCATATAGTCCGGCGGCAGCCGCCCGCTACCGCGCACGTCGGGGATGGATGCGGACCGGCCGTAGCCGCGCCTCGAGTAGACGATGCCGGCCCGGCCTGTCGCTGCACACACGGCCTGCGGCCAGTCCAGCCCTCGCTGCGTCCACAAGGCGACCGAGCCCAGGCCTTCATGCAGGAAAACAATCGGGGCTAGGTCAGCCCGCCCGGCAATACGCCTGACTTCCAGGCGCACACCGTTGATCTCCACCGTCTCCGTCAAGATCTCCGTCGAATTCATCACCGCATCGTAAGGGATGTAAACGGATAAGGCGTCCAGCGCATTAGGTCTCCTGCAAGCTGCTATTTGCCGGCTTGAGTGGTTTTGCGGCAACTTCGCGCCGCTACACTAGCTGGTTGCACCTAGAAAGACCGTTTTTGTGAATGTTTCCGCCCGTTTTGCAGCCGCCTGCCTGTGCGCCTTTGCCGCCCTGACAAGTTTCCCCGCCCTTGCTCAGACCGCGGCGGCTCCGGCCGCTTCCGGGATCACCACGCCCGTCTTTGTGCTCAACTCGCTCGACGACACCGTCAGCGTGATCAACCCGGCCACCTGGACCGAGACCCGGCGCATCGCCACGGGCAAGCAGCCGCACCATCTTTACCTCACGCCCGACGAAAAATCGGTGATCGTGGCCAATGCCCTGTCGGACTCGCTGACCTTCATAGACCCGAAAACCGCCGAGGTGCAGCGCACGATACGCGGCATCCTGGATCCTTACCAACTGCGCTTTTCGCCGGACATGAAATGGTTTGTCACGGCCGCGAATCGCCTGAACCACATCGACATCTACAAATGGGACGGCAAGGACATCACGCTGGCCAAACGCGTGGCCACCGGCAAGACGCCCAGCCATCTGTGGATAGACAGCAAAAGCACCACGATCTACTCCACCATGCAGGACAGCGACGAGCTGATCGCCATCGACCTGGGCAGCCAGTCCATCAAATGGCGCACCAAGACCGGTTCCATCCCGGCCGACGTCTACGGCACGGCCGACGACAAATTCATGCTGGTGGGCCTGACGGGCGGCGACGCGGTCGAAGTCTATGACGTGAGCGGCGCGCAGCCCCAGCGCACCAAGGTCATCAAGACCGGCGCCGGCGCCCATGCCTTTCGCGCCTTCGGCGACAAGCGCCACGTGCTGGTCAGCAACCGCGTGGCCAACACCATCAGCCGGATAGACCTGCAAACCCTCGAGGTGGTCGACCAGTTTCCCGCGCCGGGCGGCCCCGACTGCATCGACGTGAGCCGAGACGGCAAGCAGATCCTGGTGACATCGCGCTGGGCGCGCAAGCTCACCGTGATCGACGTGGCGACCCGCAAGGTAGTGCGCCAGGTTAACGTTGGAAAGAGCCCGCATGGCGTCTGGACCCTTGATCATTCGCCAAGGTAGGCAAGTCCCGGCAGCTGCGCTGCTTGCCGTTTTTGTGGCGGTTACCTGCCTGCAGCCTGCCTCGGCTGCGGCGCCCTGCAAACCCGTCTACCTGACGCTGGACACCGGCCACATGGCGGTTGCGCCCTTGATGGCCGAGGTGCTGAACAAGCACCAGGTCAAGGTCACGTTTTTCGCCGCCAATGAGCGCACGCAAACCGGCGACGGCAGCCTGGGCGCGGAGTGGGCGCCCTGGTGGAAGGCACGTGCGGCCGAGGGCCACGAGTTTGCTTCGCACACCTGGGACCACGTCTACTGGCGCGGCGACGTGCCCGCTGTGCCGGGGGCACAGGCGCAGTTCAGGATGCGCCCCTCGGCGGGGCCGCTGGAGGGCAAGGACTTCACCTGGACGGCCGCGCAGTATTGCGAAGAAATCAGCAAATCAAGCAAGCGCCTGGAAGCCATCACCGGCAAAAAAACGCTGCCGCTGTTCAGGGCACCGGGCGGCAAGACCTCGCCCGCGCTGCTGGCCGCCGCCAAGGCCTGCGGCTATGAACATGTGGGCTGGTCGCCCGCGGGCTTCCTGGGCGACGAACTGGCCAGCGAAAAATACCCCAACGACTTCCTGCTGAAAAAAGCATTGCGCGACGTGCGCTCCGGCGACATCCTGCTGGCGCACCTGGGCATCTGGTCGCGCAAGGATCCGTGGGCACCCAAGGTGCTGGAGCCGCTGGTCACCGGCCTGCAAGCGCGCGGCTTTTGCTTCAAGACACTGCGCGAGCACCCCCAGTACAAGGACTGGATTGACGCGCAGTCGGGCCCGGCACCGGCCAAGCCCGCAAAATAAGCGCCATGGACTGGTTCAGCAATTATTTTTCAGCGGCGCAGCAATGGCTGTTCGAGGCGGCCGTGCAACCCGCGATGTTCGCGTTGGGCATGGGCAACCTGCTGGAAGACGGCTATGACGCCACCGCCTGGTTCATGGTGGGCGTGATCCAGGTCGTGATCCTTCTGGCCCTGATCGGCCCGCTGCAGCGCTGGCGGCCGGTGGAGCCGGTGACCGACCGCGCCACCATACGCACCGATGTGCTGTACACCTTGATCCACCGGCTGGGCCTGTTTCGCATTGCGCTGTTCTTCACGTTGGACCCGTGGTTCGACGAAGCCTTCGGCGCGCTACGCACGGCCGGCTACGGCACCTTCCATCTCGACCAGCTCTGGCCCGGCGTGAGCGACCACGCGGTGGTCAGCCTGCTGATCTACCTGGTGGTCTTCGACTTCGTGGCTTACTGGACGCATCGCGGCCAGCACCAACTCGAGTGGTGGTGGCGCCTGCATTCGCTGCACCACGCGCAGCGGCAGATGACCATGTGGAGCGACAACCGCAACCACCTGATCGACGACGTCCTGGTCGACTCCATCGTCGTGCTGGTGGCCCAGCTCATAGGCGTGCCGCCCGGCCAGTTCGTCGCCATCGTGGCCTTCACCCAGCTCAGTGAAAGCTTCCAGCACGCCAATGTGCGCATCTGGTTCGGCCGCATCGGCGAGCGCCTTTGGGTGAGCCCGCGCTTTCACCGGCTGCACCACAGCATAGGCATAGGACATGAGACGGTGAAGGCTGAACGGACTGTCTTGGGCGGACACAATTTCGGTGTGTTGCTGCCCTGGTGGGACGTGCTGTTCGGCACGGCCAATTTCGAGCAGCGTTATGACCCCACCGGCGTTCGCGACCAGGTGGAGGTCAAACGGGACTACGGCAAGGGCTTCTGGTCGCAGCAGTGGATTGGCTTGAAGCGCCTCTTCGGCCGCGCCTGAGGGCTGAGGTCTTCAACCCAGCAGGGGCCGCGGAACCGGCTTTGCCGGGCCGCAGGCGCAGCGCCCCCTCGGGGGGCAGCGAACCACACGAAGTGGGGAGCGTGGGGGCTGCGGTATCCTGTCGGCCATGAGCAAACTTCTTGACGCCTTCTGGCGTGCCGTGATGTATTGTCTGCACCCGCGGGTCATCGTGCTGTCGATCCTGCCGCTGGTGATCATGGGCGTGGTTTCTCTGACCTTGGCCTACTTCTTCTGGGACAGTGCTGCCGAAGCCGTCCGCGTGCAACTCGGGAGTTTCGAGCTCGTCGATATCATGATTCGCTGGCTCGAGGGATTGGGCTTGGGTCAACTGCAAACCATACTGCCCAAGGTGCTGCTGTTGTTGTTGATTATTCCCGTCATCATCATTGTCTCGCTGCTCTTTGTGGCATTGCTCATGACGCCTGCCATGGTGGCCCTGGTGGCTGAACGGCGCTTTCCGCAAATGGAGCGCAAACGGGGAGGTTCCCTGTTCACCAGCCTGTTTTGGTCGCTGGGCTCGACCTTGCTGGCCCTGTTGGCGCTGGTCATTTCGATTCCGCTTTGGTTGATTCCGCCCCTGATCCTGGTGCTGCCGCCGCTGATCTGGGGCTGGCTGACTTACCGCGTGATGTCTTATGACGCGATGGTGGACCACGCCAGCAGTGAAGAGCGGCGGCAGATTTTCAAGGAGCACCGCATGCCCTTGCTTGCCATAGGCGTGCTCAGCGGCTACCTCGGCGCGGCGCCTAGCGTGCTCTGGGCTTCAGGTGCAATGTTCGTGGCCATGGCGCCCATCCTTGTGCCGGTGGCCATCTGGATCTACACCCTGGTGTTTGCCTTTTCATCCCTCTGGTTTGCCCACTACACCCTGGCCGCACTGGAGCAGCTTCGCAAGAAGAACAATGCGCTCGTCCCGGACCCACTCGCGCAGGCTGAGGTCACGTCCATGGCGGCGGAACTGGCCCCCGAGGCCCTGCCGGGACCGGCGCCCAGCTTTGGCTCCATGGGCGGCAAGCCCGATTTACACCTGCCTTGAATTCCCCTGAAAACATGACTCCTCACTTCGGCCTCATCATCGTCGGCGACGAAATCCTCTCGGGCAAACGCGCCGACAAGCACCTGCCCAAAACCATTGAACTGCTGGGCGCTCGCGGCCTGCAGCTGGCGTATGCCGACTATGTGGGCGACGACCCGGCGCGCATCACCGCCACGCTGGCGCGCGCCTTCTCGGCGGCGCGCGACAACGGCGACGTGGTGTTTTCCTGTGGCGGCATAGGTGCCACACCCGACGACCACACCCGGCAGTGCGCGGCGAAGGCGCTGGGGGTCGAACTGGCCTTGCATCCCACGGCCAAAACCCTGATCCTCGAACGCATGGCGGACGTGGCCAAGGAGCAGGGCACACCCTATGAGCCCGACCGCGACGACAACATCCACCGCCTCAACATGGGGGTGTTTCCGGTGGGCGCGGAGATCATCCCGAACCCCTACAACAAGATTCCCGGCTTCACCTGTCGGGCGGGGCAGGGGGCGGTTCACTTTGTTCCCGGTTTCCCCGTCATGGCCTGGCCGATGATCGAATGGGCGCTCGACACGCACTATGCCCACCTGCACCAAAAGTCGCCTTACACCGAAAAGTCAGTGATCATTTTTGGGTCCATGGAAGCCATGCTCACGCCGCTGATGCTCGCCATTGAAGCGGCGCATGCCGGCGTCAAGGTCTTCAGCCTGCCCAGCGTGGACCACCCGGAATATGGCCGCCATATCGAGCTGGGCGTCAAAGGCGCGCCTGAGGCGGTCAACCTGGCTTACCCCGCCATGCTCGCCGGCCTGCACAAGTTTGACCTCAAGTTCGGCCCTGAATTGGTGCGATGATTTTTTGCACTTAAAAGGTGCATTCGAGGCATTGCACTTAAATGGTGCACTCGTTAGCGCAAGGTGTTTTTTCTCTTTTCTGCCTCGCCAAGGCTGGAAGTGAGGCCAGATAACGGCACAATCCGAGGCTTGGCAGGAAAGCGTAGAGCCAACGGCTTTGGCACAAAAAGTGCATTCAACAGGCCCGAAGATAATTTTCAACCACCCATCCAGCACAGGAGATTTTGATGGCAAAGACCGTCGCAGACGTCATGAAAATGGTCAAGGAAAACGAAGTCAAGTTCGTTGACTTCCGTTTCACCGACACCCGGGGCAAAGAGCAGCACGTGACCGTGCCCGTGTCCCACTTTGACGAAGACAAATTCACGTCGGGCCACGCCTTCGACGGTTCTTCGGTTGCCGGCTGGAAGGGCATTGAAGCCTCCGACATGCAGCTGATGCCTGACCCCAAAACAGCCAACATCGATCCTTTCTTTGAAGAAACGACGCTGTTCATGAGCTGCGACGTGCTCGAGCCCGCCGACGGCAAGGCCTATGACCGCGACCCGCGTTCCATCGCGCAGCGCGCCGAAGCCTACCTCAAGGCTTCCGGCCTGGGCGACACCGCTTACTTCGGTCCTGAACCCGAATTCTTCATTTTTGACGACGTGCGCTGGAACACCGACATGTCGGGCACCTTCTTCAAGATCGAAGAGTACGAAGCGCCCTGGAATTCGGGCGCCAAGCTCGAAGGCGGCAATCGCGGCCACCGTCCGACCGTCAAGGGCGGCTACTTCCCCGTGCCTCCCGTCGACAGCACGCAAGACATGCGCGCCGAGATGTCCCTGATCCTCGAATCGCTGGGCGTTCCGGTCGAAGTGTTCCACCACGAAGTGGCCGGCGCCGGCCAGAACGAAATCGGCACCCGCTTCAGCACTCTGGTGCAGCGCGCCGACTGGACGCAGATCCTGAAGTATGTGGTGCAGAACGTGGCCAATGCCTACGGCAAGACCGCCACCTTCATGCCCAAGCCCATCGTCGGCGATAACGGCTCCGGCATGCACGTTCACCAGTCCATCTGGAAAGACGGCAAAAACCTGTTCGCCGGCGACGGCTACGCAGGCCTGTCCGACTTCGCGCTGTACTACATCGGCGGCATCATCAAGCACGCACGTGCCCTGAACGCCATCACCAACCCCGGCACCAATAGCTACAAGCGCCTGGTTCCCGGCTACGAAGCACCGGTCAAGCTGGCTTACTCGGCCAAGAACCGCTCGGCCTCGATCCGCATTCCTTACGTCGCGAACCCCAAGGGCCGCCGCATCGAAGCGCGCTTCCCCGATCCGCTGATGAACCCGTACCTGGGCTTCTCGGCCCTGATGATGGCCGGCCTGGACGGTGTGGAAAACAAGATCCATCCCGGCGAAGCCGCCACCAAGGACCTGTACCATCTGCCGCCCGAGGAAGATGCAAAAGTGCCAACCGTCTGCCACAGCCTGGACCAGGCGCTGGACGCGCTCGACGTGGGCCGCAGCTTCCTGACCAAGGGCGGTGTGTTCACCGACAGCATGCTCGACGCCTACATTGAACTGAAGATGGGTGAAGTGACCCGCCTGCGCCAGGCGACCCACCCCATCGAATTCGACATGTACTACTCCCTGTAAACAGGAGGGCTCGCGCCCAGCCGCTTACTGTGGATTTTCACAGTTTGTGGCCAAAAAAGGACGGCAAATGCCGTCCTTTTTTATTGTCCCGGCAGGTTGTGGGTGTGCTGGCTTTGTATTTTTGTTCCTTTGCCGCATACTGATAGACCGTCCTAGCCCTTACCGGCATCGGGAGTCCCCTATGAAAAACACCTTATTGCTTTCTGCCTTGTCCCTGTTGCTGGCCGGCGCGGGGAATGCCGCATGGGCGCAGCAGGTTTTCCGCTGTGCCGGCGTCGGCGGCTCCACGCCTGAATACATCAATAACGCCAAAGAAGCGCAGACCCGCAGCTGCAAGCTGGTCTCGGGCGGCAACGTCACGGTGGTGCAGAGCACGCCGGTGAGCAGCACGCCCAAGCCCGCTGTCCGTGTGGCGGCAGCGACCGGTTCAGGCGGCCCGCGCACCGACGGCAGCCCAGAGCAGCGAGCCCGCGACAGCGATTCGCGCGCCATCCTGGAAGCCGAGCTGAAAAAAGCCGAAGCCAAACTGGCCGAGCAGCAAAAGGAATACAACAACGGTGAGCCAGAGAAGCAGGGCATTGAAGGCCGCAATTACCAGCGCTACCTGGACCGCGTGGCCGAACTCAAAGACAGCATCACCCGCAACCAGAGCGACATCGCCGGCCTCAAGCGCGAAATATCCCGGCTTCCTTCAGGCGCTCCTACCCTCAATTAAGCGCGCAGCGCCGGCTTCTGGGTGAAAATGGATGGCTTGAACAAGCCATCCATCCGTACCGCATCCTCGTCCGCCCTGATTTCGGGGCTTCCTCGCTTTCAGGCCTTCGACCTGCTGGCCACGCTGGTCGCCGTCGTCCGCACCGACGGCACCGTGGTGTTCGCCAATGCCGCGCTGGAGGACGCGCTGGGCACCTCCCGGCGGACCATTGAAGGGTCCCAGCTTCCCGACTGTTTCACCGAACCCATGATCCTGCAAAACGCGCTCGAAGGCGCGGGCAGCAATGAGTTCGCCGCCCTGCGTTATGACGCCTGGCTCAGGCGGCTGAACCATGAGCCCCTGCCGGTCCATGTGGTGGTGGCGCAGACCGACACCCCGGGTGAGGCCATCGTGGAACTGCTTCCGCTCGAGCAGCAGGCCAAGCAGGAGCGGGAAGAACGCCTGATCGACCAGGCGCAGGCCAACAAGGAACTGATCCGCAACCTGGCCCATGAAATCAAGAACCCGCTGGGCGGGATCCGCGGCGCTGCCCAGCTGCTGCAGATGGAAATCGGCAAGGACCTGACCGAATACACCCAGGTCATCATCCACGAGGCCGACCGGCTACAGACGCTGGTGGACCGCTTGCTGGCGCCGCACCGCCGCCCGCACCTGGTGGGCGATGTGAATATCCACGAGGTTTGCGAGCGCGTACGCTCCTTGATCCTGGCGGAGTTTCCCAAGGGGCTGAAGGTCACGCGGGATTACGACATCTCGATTCCCGACTTCCGCGGCGACCGCGAGCAGCTGATCCAGGCGGTGCTGAACATTGCCCACAACGCCGCCCAGGCGCTGGCTGAGCGCATCGCGGCGGGCAATGCGCAGATCACTTTCAAGACCAGAATCGCCAGGCAGGTAACTTTTGGCAAGCAGCGCTATCGCTTGGCACTGGAATTGCATGTTATCGACAATGGACCGGGTGTGCCGGACTCCATCAAAGACCGCATCTTCTATCCCCTGGTCTCGGGGCGAGAGGGCGGTTCGGGGCTGGGGCTGACATTGGCGCAAACCTTTGTGCAGCAACACCACGGTTTGATCGAGTGCGACAGTGTGCCGGGCCGTACAGATTTCAAGCTGCTCATACCGCTTCCTTGAAATGTGTCTCCTTCATGATTGATACATAACGCGATCGGCGCGGAGGGCTTACAGAGGGCCCCGCGCTGAAAGCACGACAAAAGGGACTGCATACATGAAACCGATCTGGATCGTTGATGATGACCAGTCCATCCGGTTTGTTCTGGAAAAGGCCTTGCTTCGCGAGGACCTTCCTACGCGCAGTTTCACCAACCCCCGCGAAGTGCTTGCCGCGCTGGAGAACGCGACCGAAGAAGACGGCCCGCAAATCCTGGTGAGCGACATCCGCATGCCCGGCGGCTCCGGCCTGGACCTGCTCGAAAAAGTCAAGGAAAAGCTGCCCGGCCTGCCGGTCATCATCATGACGGCGTTTTCCGACCTGGACAGCGCGGTCTCCGCCTTCCAGGGCGGGGCTTTCGAATACCTGCCCAAGCCTTTCGACCTGCCCAAGGCGGTCGAGCTGATTCGCCGCGCGGTGGAAGAAAGCCAGCGCGAAGAAGTGGCTGAGGAGCGTATGGCCTCCGCGCCCGAGATGCTGGGCCAGGCGCCGGCCATGCAGGACGTGTTCCGCGCCATCGGGCGCTTGAGTCAGAGCATGGTGACGGTCATGATCACCGGTGAGTCGGGTTCCGGCAAGGAACTGGTGGCGCGCGCGCTGCACAAACATTCGCCGCGCGCCAACGGGCCTTTTGTCGCCATCAACACCGCCGCCATCCCCAAGGACCTGCTCGAAAGCGAACTCTTCGGCCATGAGCGCGGCGCCTTCACCGGCGCGCAGACCATGCGGCGCGGCCGCTTCGAGCAGGCCGAGGGCGGCACGCTGTTCCTCGATGAAATCGGCGACATGCCCTTTGACCTGCAGACGCGCCTGTTGCGCGTGCTCAGCGACGGCCACTTCTACCGCGTCGGCGGGCACAACGCCGTCAAGGCCAATGTGCGCGTCATCGCCGCCACCCACCAGGACCTGGAGCAACGCGTCAAGGAAGGCGGTTTCCGCGAGGACTTGTTCCACCGCCTCAACGTCATCCGCCTGCGCCTGCCCGCGCTGCGCGAGCGGCGTGAAGATGTCTTCATGCTGACGCGGCACTTCCTGCAGCAAAGCGCCAAGCAGCTTGGTGTCGAGCCCAAACGGATTTCCGACACCGCCCTGCAACAGCTGAGCAATTTCAGTTTTCCCGGCAACGTGCGCCAGCTCGAGAACATCTGCCACTGGCTCACGGTGATGGCACCGGCCCAGGTGATAGAACCCAAAGACCTTCCGCCCGAAGTGCTGGGAATGATCCCGGAGTCCGGCAAGGTCCAGGTTCCGGCTGAAAGGACCGAAGCCCCGCGTATGGAATGGGCCGCGGCCACCGACAAATCGCCAGCCGCCCACGTGTCCGAAGCGGCTTTGCCCGTGCCGGCAGGCGGTGCTGAGCAAAGCTGGGAAACCGGCCTTGAAGCCGAAGCCCTGGCCTTGCTGGCCACCGGGCGCAGCGATGTATGGGATGTGCTCACGCGGCGGTTTGAGTCCAAGCTGATCCAGACCGCGCTGGCCAATACCCGCGGCCGCCGCATCGAAGCGGCCCAGAAGCTGGGCATAGGCCGCAACACCATCACGCGGAAAATCCAGGAACTCCATCTGGAGTAGGTGGCCCCCACGGTCGCTCACTTCGTGTAGCTCCCTGCCCCCCGAGGGGGCCGCCCGCCCTGCGGCCCGGCAAAGCCGGTTCCGCGGCTCATGCTGGGTTGAAGAGGGGCGGTATCCAACCAGTAGGGGCCGCGGGACTGGCTTTGCCAGACCGCAGGCGACGCCCCCTGGAAGGGGGAACAGGCTACACGCAGTGAGCCTGGACGGGGGTCAGCCGATTTCCACTGTCACGGGCGCATGGTCGCTGGGCTTTTCCCATTTGCGCGGCACGCGGTCTATGGCGCAGCCTTTGACCTGTGGCTTGAGGGTCTCGCTGACCAGGATGTGGTCTATGCGCAGGCCCCGGTTCTTCTGGTAGCCCAGCATGCGGTAGTCCCACCATGAATAGCTTTTTGGCAACTGCTCGAACATGCGGAAGCTGTCGGTCAGCCCCAGCGCCAGCAACTGGCGGAAATGTTCGCGCTCTTCTTTGGTGTGGTGGATGGTGTCGCGCAGGCCTTCAGGATCGTAGGAGTCCTGGTCCTCCGGCGTGATGTTGAAATCGCCCAGCAGCACCAGTTGCGGGTGGGCCGCCATTTCGGCGCGCACATAAGCCTGCAGGCCGTCCAGCCAGCGCATCTTGTAGGCGAACTTTTCGCTGCCGGGCTCCTGCCCGTTGACGAAATAGCCGTTCATCACGCGTAGAGGTCCCGCGGGGCCGTCCACCGTGGCGGCGATGACGCGCGAATGCTCGTCTTCAAAACCCACGATGTTTTTCACCACCTCGCGCATGGGTGTGCGTGACAGGATGGCCACACCGTTATAGGTCTTCTGGCCGAAGGCGGCGGCTTCATATCCCACCGCCTTGAGCGCCTCCAGCGGGAACTTGTCGTCCGTCATCTTGAGCTCTTGCAGGCACAGCACGTCGACCGGGTTGGCGGCCAGCCAGTCCAGCACATGGGCCAGGCGCGCGGTCAGCGAATTGACGTTCCAGGTCGTAATCTTCATGGTCTCATGCTCCAGCCCCGGAAAAGACGGGTTCAACAGCGGTCAAATGTGCAGCGCGGCGAGTGCACCCACCACCAGGCCCACGCCGGCTACGGCGAACATGCCGTATTCCAGCCATTTCTTGCGTGTCAGCAGTGCGATGGCCGCCAGGGCGATCGCTACCTGCAGCACGGTGGTGGCCTGGGCCCAGCGGTGGTGCTGGTGGATCTGCTCGTCCGAGGATTTATCCCAGACCGTGGATTCGGCCTCCAGCTTCTCGGCGGCCACCTTGATCTCGTTCTTTTCTTTTTCGTAGCGGTCCACCTTGCCCTGGTAGCCGGCCTTTTTGTCTTCGGGCGCCAGATCACGGGCCAGCTCGGCCAGCGACTGCTTGGTGCTTTTCGACTGGAAGTAATTCCACTGGTTGGAGGCCTCGGTCTTCTTGATGGCCGCGTTGTTTTTGTAAAGGCCCGCATTGGCCTGCGTGGCGCCGCCCATGTAGGCAAAGATGGCGCCTATGGTCGCGATGATGGCCGTGATCACCGCGATCTGCGCGATCATGCCGCCGCCTTCGTGGCCGCCATGCCCTCCTTGCGCCGCATGCTCGAGCTCATGGTCGTGGGGCCCGTGTACGTGAAATCCGCCTCCTGACATATGAATTCCCTCTCAAGTGTTGTTGTGGTTGTGGGTTGTGGATGGTCTATTTTTGGTAGGTGATGAAGCTGAACTTCATACCGGTCGCCGATACGTGGTCTTCGCGCGCGACCTGTCGCCATTCGGGGCCCAGCGGCGGCGCGAAGGCGTCGCCTTCAATATCTTCCGCAATCTCTGTGACTTCGATGCGGTCTGCCAGCGGCATCGCCTGCGCGTAGATTTGCGCGCCGCCCAGGATCCACACTTCGGCTGACGAGGCACACAGCGCCAACGCATCGGCCAAGTTCGCGGCCGTCGTGGCGCCGGTGTCTTTCCAATCAGGCTGCCGCGTGATGACGATGTTGGTGCGACCCGGCAGCGGCCGGAATTTCACCGGCAATGAATCCCAGGTCTTGCGGCCCATGATGACCGGCCAGCCGGTGGTCAGGCGCTTGAGGCGCGCCATGTCTTCCGGCAGGCGCCAGGGGATGGTGTTGTCGCGGCCTATCACGCCGTTGGCGGCGCGGGCGAAGATCATGTGGATGCGTGTCATGACTTTGAGTTCCGGGGCTTTAGACAGCGACCGGCGCCTTGATGGCCTCGTGGTGCTGGTAGTCCAGGAACTCAAAGTCTTCAAACTGGTAGTCAAAGATCGATGCGGGCTTGCGTTTGATCTGCAGCGTGGGGTAGGGGAAGGGCTGGCGGCTCAGTTGCAGCGCGACCTGCTCGTGGTGGTTGCTGTAGATGTGGCAATCGCCGCCGGTCCAGATGAAGTCGCCCACGCCCAGGCCGCATTGCTGCGCCACCATGTGGGTGAGCAGTGCGTAGCTTGCGATGTTAAAGGGCACGCCCAGAAAGATGTCGGCGCTGCGCTGGTAGAGCTGGCAGCTCAGCTTTCCGGGCTGGCCCTGCACCTCGGACGGCGCCACGTAGAACTGGAAGAACGCATGGCAGGGCATGAGTGCCATCTTGGAGAGGTCGGCGACATTCCAGGCGCTCACGATGATGCGGCGCGAATCCGGGTTGGTCTTGAGCGTCTTGATGACTTCGCTGATCTGGTCGATGTGGCCGCCGTCGGGCGTAGGCCAGCTGCGCCACTGCACGCCATAGACCGGGCCCAGGTCGCCGTCGGGCCGTGCCCATTCGTCCCAGATGCTGACACCGCGTTCCTTGAGCCAGTTGTTGTCGCTCGAGCCCTGCAGAAACCACAGCAGCTCATGGACGATGGATTTGAGGTGGACCTTCTTGGTGGTCACCAGCGGAAAGCCTTCGTTCAGGTCGAAGCGCATCTGGTAGCCGAACACGCTTTTGGTGCCGGTGCCTGTGCGGTCGGCCTTGAAGGCGCCGTGGCTGTCCACATGGCGCATGAAATCTTCGTATTGGGAACGGATGGGGCGGGTCATTGGAAACCAGTCGGCGTGGGTTCAGGAAAGAGGTGCTGCGGGCCGGCAAGGCGGGCCAGGCAAGGGTTTAATTATGCCTTTAGCACCCGACCCGGGTTCATCAGGTTCAGCGGGTCCAGGCCCTGCTTGATGGCGCGCATCATCTCCAGCGCCACGGGGGATTTGTGCTTGGGCAGCGTGTCAACCTTGAGGCTTCCGACGCCATGCTCGGCGGAGATCGATCCCCGGTAGCGGTCCACCGCTTCGTAGACCAGGGCATTCATGGGCACTTCCTTTTCGTTGAGGAAACGCGCCTGGTCTTCGTTCTCCGGCGCCTGCACGTTGTAATGCAGGTTGCCGTCGCCCAGGTGGCCATAGACGACCATGCGCGCGCCGGGAAACCGCTCGAGCAGCAATGCATTGGTTTCGGCCACGAACTCGGGGATGCGCGACACGTTGATCGAGATGTCGTGCTTGATGTTCAGGCCCTCTTCGGCCTGTGCCATCGGGATGCTTTCGCGGATGTGCCACAGTGCGTGCGCCTGCGCCATGCTCTCGGCGACCACGGCGTCTAGAACGCAGCCCGCTTCCATAGCGGCCTCGAGCAGGCGCTCGAAGCATTCACGCGCATGGGATTCCGATTCGTTGTCCGAGTTCTCCAGCACCACGCACCAGGCGTGTTCCTGCCAGAAGGGCACACGCTGTTGCGGGAAATGTTTGGCCACCAGGCCCAGCGCGAACTGGCCCATGACCTCAAAACCCGTCAGTCCCGAGCCCAGGTGCTGGTGCGCCAGGCCCAGCAACTCCACGGCGGCTTCGAGCGAGGGCACGGCGGCAAAGGCCGTGAGCTGGGACTTCGGCATGGGATATAGCTTCATGATCGCGCCGGTGATCACGCCCAGCGTGCCTTCGCTGCCGATGAACAGGTGGCGCAGGTCGTAGCCGGTGTTGTCTTTGCGCAAGCCCATGAGGCCGTCCCAGATTTCGCCCTGCGCGTTCACGACTTCCAGCCCCAGGCAGAGGTCGCGCGTGTTGCCGTAGCGCACGACCTGGGTGCCCCCGGCATTCGTCCCGAGGTTGCCGCCTATGGTGCAACTTCCCTCCGAGGCCAGGCTCAGGGGAAACAGGAAACCGGCTTTTTCGCAGGTTTCCTGCAGATTTTGCAGCACGCAGCCGGCATCGACCGTGATGGTCAGGTTGCCGGCATCCAGCGTGCGCACCTTGTTCATGCGCGTCAGGCTCAATACCACCTGCGTGCCGCTGTCGTCGGGTGTCGACCCCACCACCATGCCGGTATTGCCGCCTTGCGGCACGATGCTCACGCGTGCCGCGGCGCAGGCTTTCACCACGGCCGCGACTTCCGGCGTCGAGCCCGGACGCACCACGGCCAGGGCCTTGCCGGTTTCGCGCTTGCGCCAGTCCTGCACCCAGGGCGTCAGGTCGCCGTCGGTCAGGACGTTGGATGCGCCGACGATCTGGCGCAGGGATTCGATCAGGGGGTTGTGCGTGCTCACGATGTTCGGGCTCGGGTTGGGGTTAGGGGATTGATGGGGTCGGGGCGCTTTTCAGGCGCACCCGCACATGGAGCGCGCAGGCGGCGAACAGCGTGAGGCACAGCAGCACCTCGATGAACGCCAGGTAGTTGCCGGGTGCGCGGTCGCTCCAGGCACGCACCACCCCTTCGGTGAAGTACAGCCACACCAGCAAACTCACCCAGCGGTAGGTGTACATGCGGTTTTTCAGGATGCCGGCCAGGGGGATGCACAGCGGCAGCACCTTGAGCGCCAGCAGCGAGCCGCCGGGCCGTATCGGCGCCAGCCACATCTCCCAGGCCAGGCCCAGCGCGATGAGGCCCAGCAGGCTGGCCAGCGCCAGGCGGCGGGTAAGGTCGATTTGTGTTGTTTTGTTCATGTTCGTAAGAATCTCAATGGCATGATACCGGGGATGAAATTCCAGCAATCCCTGCAGGACCTCCTGGCCAACCTGTCGCGTTTCCCGTGGCGCGGCACGGCGCTGACCCTGCGCGACCGTTTCCGCGAAGACCACATGGGCCTGACGGCCAGCAGCCTGACCTTCACCACCTCAATCGCGCTGGTGCCTTTTTTCACCGTGGCGCTGGCGATTTTCACGGCCTTCCCGATGTTTTCGAAGCTGCAGGGCGCGCTGCAGGCCTGGCTGGTGCAAAGCCTGATCCCCGACAACATCGCGCGCCAGGTGCTGGGCTACCTCACGCAGTTCAGCCGCCAGGCCAACAAGCTGGGCATCGCCGGCCTGGCCGTGCTGCTGGTCACGGCCATCGCGCTGATCCTCACCATAGACCGCACCCTTAACGGCATCTGGCGCGTCAAGAAGGCAAGGCCGCTCACCCAGCGCGTGCTGATTTATTGGGCCGCCATTACCCTGGGGCCGCTGCTGCTGGCGGCCAGCCTGGCGGTCACCTCCTACGTGCTGTCGGCCTCGGGCGGCCTGGTGGGCGCCTTGCCGGTGAGCCTGCRCTTCCTGCTCAGCATCCTGCAGTTCTTCCTGGTGGCCGGCGGCATGGCGGCGATGTACCGCTACGTGCCCAACACCTATGTGAAGTGGGCGCATGCCTGGGTGGGGGGGCTCTTCGTCGCCGCCGGCATCGAAGTCGCCAAGCGGGTGCTCAGCCTTTACCTGGGCGCGGTGCCCACCTATTCGCTGGTCTACGGCGCTTTCGCCACCTTGCCGATCCTGCTGGTGTGGATTTATGTCTCCTGGGTCATCGTGCTCATGGGCGCGGTGATCGCCGCCTACCTGCCCAGCCTGCTGGCCGGCGTGGCGCGCCGCGGCAGTGCGCACGGCTGGTACTTCCAGCTTGCCATTGAAACGCTGCAACAGCTGCATCAGGCGCTGGCCACTCCGCGAAGAGGCCTGAGCGCCTCGCAACTGGCCGAGCGGCTGCAGGTGGACGGGCTCCAGCTGGAGCCGGTGCTGGAAACCCTGGTGGCGCTGGACTGGGTGGGCCAGCTCAACGAGGCGGAAGGCGAGGAAGAGGCCCGCTTCCTGTTAATGGCCGACCCCGACACCACGCCGCTGGAAGCGCTGATGCGGCAGTTGCTGCTTGACAAGGCCGAGGCGGTGCAGGGCCTCTGGGAAAAAGCCCGCTGGCCCGACCTGCGGCTACGCGACGCGCTATAAGAATTTGTTCCAGACGCAAGCCGCGCCCGGAAAAAGCCGACGGAGTGACGGGGAATACTTGTTGGCGATGGCGCCTTGTAACAAAATAAAAACCTCCCTTTTTCCATGCACACACAGAAAGATGCCAGCAAAAACCAATGCCCGGGAAAAGCTTGACGGCGCCATCGCCGAGGAGCGCCAGCAGCAGCGCGATGCCAAGCAGATCTACGACGAGCTGACGGCCAAGATGTGGGCCTACCAGACCGGCAGCGGCCCGGCGCCCACCAATGAAGACTTCGAGCAATGGAGCCTTGCCGTGGAGCAGCGCGTCAAGATCAAGCAGCTCGGCATCCGCGTGGACGGCGAGTCCGGCGCCTGAGGGTGCCGCGGCCAGTCGGACTGGCCGCACATTGGTTTGCGGCATAAGCGCACCTCCGCGCTGCGGTGAAATTCCTACGATGTGAGACAGGCTGACAGTTGGCCTGGCCCTTCACTTCATGGAGATTTCTCATGCTGAAAAAATTACTCGTGTTTGCCATCACCTCCGGGGTGGCGGCCAAGCTCTATCAACGCTATTCCGAAAAACACGCCGATTCCCGACCGACGGCCGCGACAGGCACAGCAGGCGGCAAGCCGGTGGCGCGCAAACGTGCGGCGCAAAAACAGGCTTAGCATTCCAGGCGCGCTGTTTACGCGGAAGCTCATAAGCTCAGGTATTAAGAACGTCAACCTTTTGTCAAGGTTGTTAAGCCCTTGTCACCACAGGCACGTTTCGTTGCTTTTGTTCGGGCGTGACTTCAAATTCGCGGGCCGGATTCTTACAAGGCTCGCGCGCGGTCCGGGCCAAGATGCTCGGTATCCCTGACCAACCCATGGAGAAACCGTGACATCACCTGCTTATATGCCTACGCCTGCCGACGCGGCTATGAATGCCCTGAGGAACCAGCGCATCGATATCACCCAGCAAGCCTCCCTGAACTACTGGGTCGCCGCGCTGGCCTGCAGTGAACTCGAATTGCGCGTGGCCGTGGCCGAAGTCGGCCCCGCAGCCAAGGACGTGAGCAATGAACTCGGGAGGGTGTTATGAGCGCCATGCCTCCCACGCTGCCCCTGCCGCCCGGGCCGCTCGCGGTCCGCGTCAAAGAGCCATCGGTCGGCTTGTTTTACTGGGTGGTTACGCAGTTGTCCATCGATGAGCGCGGCGCCGATGTCCGCATCGAAGGTTCCGACCATCCCTATCCGACACATGAGGCCGCCCTGCATGCCGGCGCCGCCTGCCTGAAGGCGCTCAAAGCCAGCACTTTCCAGCCGCAGGGCCCGCATTAGGGGCCACGGTTGCGGGCCTGTCAGTCGCCTTTAAGGCGCTTTAACGCCTGCACCCACATATCGCTGTACATCACCCAGTCGCCCATGAAGCTGTAAAGCGGCCGTTTGAAGGACGCGGGTTTGTTCTTCTCAAACCCGAAGTGGCCTATCCAGGCAAAACCGTAACCGCACAGCAGGCCGGCCAGCCACCACCACGGGTTGCGGGTGGCGACCAGGGCCGCCAGGCACAGCAGCGTGAGGCTGGAGCCGACGAAGTGCAGGCGGCGGCAGGTCGGGTTGCGGTGCTCGTTGAGATAGAACGGATAGAAGCTCGCGAAGGAATCGAAGCTCCGCGGGTCTACAGGTGGGCTGGCGGGCGGGGTGGGCAGGCCGGCTTGCGCCTCTTCGCTGTGCGTGGTCGTGGTGTCCATGGTGTGTCTCCTGCGCCGGGCTACCGTCGTGATAGCCACGTGTCGCTCACCATTTTGCGGGCGTCGCCATAATAGTCAATCCCTCGTGTCTCCCGCTTCAGGCGGCGTTTTCCTGCATGTCTCTTCTTCCAACGCCGCCAGCGGCATCGCCCGGCCCGGATTCTCCGGTCCACTGGGTCATCTGCCTGTGCGCCGACTGGTGCGGCCTGTGCCGCGACTACGGCGAACTCTTTGCGGACATGGCGGGGCGCTACCCCGGCAGCCGCTTTGCCTGGCTGGACATTGAAGACCAGGCCGAACTGGTCGGCGACATCGAGGTGGAAACCTTTCCCACGCTGCTGGTCGCCGATGCGGGCGGCACGCGTTTTCTCGGGCCCTTGCTGCCGCATGCGCAGACCCTGTCGCGCCTGCTCGACTCACTGGCGCAGCCAGGAGGCCAGCCCGCCACGCCCCACCTGCCTTCAACCCGGGCCTTGCTGCAGGCCCTTGCGGCGGCGCCGCAGCACTGGATAAGCGCTACCTGAACTAGGCGACGGAAAACGCCGCTTTCAGGAAACCCCTGAAGCGCGCACGGCCGCCGCGCGTGGGATGGCTGGTCAAACGATAGCCCGGGAAGCGCTGGAGAAATCGGCCAATGGCGATACGGCCTTCGAGCCGCGCCAGGCTGAGCCCGGCGCACTGGTGGATGCCGAAACCAAAGGCCAGGTGGCGGTTGTCCCGGCGTGCCAGGTCCAGTTCGTCGGGCTGTGCAAACTGCGCCGGGTCGCGGTTGGCCGCGCCTATGCACAAGGTCAGCAGGCTGCCTGCGGGCAGCTTCACGCCGCCTATCTCGGCATCCACCAGCGCGCGTCGGTTGCTGAGCTGGTTCGACGACTCAAAGCGCAGGAACTCATCGACGGCCGGCACCAGCAGCGCCTCGAGTCCCTGTGCGTCCAACCCTCTCATGCCCGACAGCAGGCCGGCCAGGGCGGCCGGCCGCTCCTGCAGCGCCACCAGTGCATTGCCGATCAGGTTGGTGGTGGTTTCATGGCCGGCGTTGAGGATGAACACGCAGTTCTGCAGCAACTCGGTTTCGCTGAGCTGCTCACCCGTTCCCTCGCTGCCGATCAGCCGTGTCAGCACGTCATGCTCCGGGTCGCCCGGATGCCGGCGGCGATCCGCCACCAGGTCCCTGAGGTAGGCCGTGAACTCGCGCACGCTCTGGTTGCCCAGGGCCTCCTGCTCGGGCGTCAGCCTGGGTTCCAGCGCGCCCAGTATCGCCAGCGACCAGCCGCGCAGCGGCGCGCGGTCCGCGTGCGGCACGCCCAGCAGGTTGCCGATGATCTCCACCGGGATGGCCGAGGCGAAATCCTCCACGAGGTCGCCGCCGCCATTGGCCTCCATCGCATCCAGCAGGCCGTCGACCAGCGTCACCAGACCGGGCTCCATGTCGGCGATCGCGCGCCGCGTCAGCGCACCCATGATGAGCTTACGCACGCGCGTGTGCAGCGGTGGGTCGTTGAACACCAGGCTGGTGGTGTGGTGCTCGAAGAGTGCGGAGGCCGCGCCGTATTTCGGTTCGAACTCCACTTTTTTGTCGGAGCTGAAAGTCTGTGCGTCGCGGTAAACCGACACCAGGTCGGCGTGGCGTGTCAGGAAGAAGGAGCCGTCGGGCATGCGCCTGACCGGCTCGGTCTCGCGCAGCGCGGCATACACCGGATAGGGGTTGGCGTAAAAATCCGGGGGCAGGGCGCGCAGGTCCAGCGCCGCCGCGATTTCGCGCGCACGGGCTTTGGCCATCGGCGGCGTGGCGATGAAGGGTGGCAGGGCGGTCACGGTGCTCCCCTCAAAGGTTGCCGGCAAACAGCTTGCGCAAAAACATTTTCTTGAAGCTGGTGGCGTCGTCCAGTCCCAGCCGCTGCAGGTAAGCCGGCGGGGCCTCGCGCGTGCCGGCCAGGCTCTTGAGCACCATGGCGACCAGCTCCACGGGATGCCGCGTGGCCTGCTGCATTTTCCGCAACGCGGTCACCATCTCGATCTCGCCTTCGGTCAGGTCGGTGCCGAAGGGAAAGTCGGGCAGCAGGCCTGATTGCCGCCAGGGCTGCAGGCGGGCGTGCAGCACCTCGGGCAGATTCTGGCGGTACTGTTCCGGCACTTCATAGTTCGCGTCCAGCTTGCCGGCGGCCTTGGCCTGCGCCACCAGCGCGTCCTGGAAGCGCGAATCTGCAACCGCGACCAGCCGTTTGACGACTTCACCGTCGGGCTGGGCCCGCAGGTCGGCCACGCCGTATTCGGTGATCACCACGTCGCGCAGATGGCGCGGGATGGTGCCGTGGCCGTAGTTCCAGACCAGCGTGCTGCGCAGGCCGTCCTTGTGCTCGTAGCTGGCGCGCAGCATCAGGATGGAGCGTGCGTCGGGCAGCGCATGCGCCATGGCCACGAAGTTGTACTGACCGCCCACACCTGAAACGACCTGGCCCGACTCCAGCCCGTCCGACACGGCCGCGCCCAGCAGCGTGACCATCATGGTGGTGTTCATGAAGCGGGCCTTGCGGCGCTGCGCCGCCTTGAGCGCGCTGCGGCCGTGGAGCTGGTTGATGAAATCGATGCGCGTCATGGCGATGCGGTCCAGCGCCTCGGGCGGCATGTTGCGCAGCCCTTCGTAAAAGTCGGTCGGGCCCAGGAAGAAGCCGCCGTGCAGTACCACGCCGCCGGCCAGGCGCCGGCCCAGGCCGCCCGCGTCCCGCAGCGCCGTGCGCACCGCGGCATCGTCCAGCCGGTTGGGGATGCGCTGTCCCTGGACGTCCAGGTCGCCGTCGGCGCCGAGGCTGACCTCGGCCGTGAGCACACCCATTGTCTGCAGAAAGGCCAGGTCCTGCGCATCCAGCGCGGGCCGGATGCGCCCGGCTTCCAGCAGCGCGGCCAGGGTGTCGGGGGTGACGGCCAGGCCAGGTATCCGGCTGTCGTTGACCAGGCGCTGCACGGCCTCGTCGTCAAACACCTCGCGGCGCAGGATGCCGGCCCGCATGAGCTGCAGGAAGCCGTTGACGAACATTTCCGAGCAGCCGTAGAGGCCTTGTTCAAAGCCGCCCAGTTCGCGGCCGTCCAGGCTGCCGGGGCCGTTGGGGCATAGAGCGGCCATGATGCCGCGGTAGTCGGCGTTGGCGCGCTCGCGCACGATCAGGGCCTGGGCGATCGCATCGCCCAGCGCGCCTATGCCGATCTGCAGCGTGCCGCCGTCCGCCACCAGGCTGGCCGCGTGCAGGCCTATGGCGTAGTCGGCTGTGGCAACCTTGCCGTTGGGCGGCGCGAACAGGGTGTGCGTGGCGGTGGCATCGGTCACCACCACGTCAAAAAACCCCGGCGGCGTGATCGCCGGCCCGGGCATAAAGGGCAGTTGCCGGTTGATCACGCCCACCTTCAGCAGCGGCCGGCCGTTTTCGGCCTGGCGCTGCGCCAGCTCAAACGTCACGTCGGGGTTGCTCGACAGCGAAAGCTCGGTGCCGTTCGCCGTGTCACGCGCCGCCACCGCCTGCGCGATCACGTTCACGCCGAGTACGCCCATGTCGCGCGCCACAAAGGTGTAGTTGGTCGAGATATAGGCCTGCTGCGCGCGCTCGTTGCCGAGGTAGTCGCCGGTCTTGAAGAAGAACTCGCTAACCTCGATGTGCGGCGGCAGCGTGCCGGCGCGCAGGTCCTTGACGTAGTCGAGGTCGGGGTAGTCCTTGAACACGCGCTCCACCAGCGGCGCCAGGAAGTGCTGCTCCAGCTCGCTGGCGCCTTCCGGCTTTTCCAGCGACAGCGCGGTGATGATCTTCAGGCGCCGGGGCTTCGCATCGCCGCCCATGGCCTTGATGCGGCGGTAGAGCAGGTTCACGAAGGGGTTGGGCTTGCCTATGCCCAGCGGCAGGCCGAGCACGATGTCGCCTTCCACCGTGGCGAGCACGTGTTCGACCGCCTGCGCGAGCGTGGGGATGACGAGGGATGCGGCCATGCGGCGGGTCAAGTGGATTGAAGGAAATCGCGGATCGCGAACAGCGTGGCCTCCGGCGTCTCGCTCATCTGGTGGTGACCCACCGGCAGGCTGGCGACGCTGACTTTTTTGCCGCTGTCTCTGGCCTTGTTGACCAGGGCCTGCGCGGCTTTCGGGGTCGTCATCTGGTCCTGCGCGCCCAGGACGAACAGCACCGGGCAACTGAGCTGGGCCATGGCGGCGTCGCCGTTGGCATAGCTGTCGCAGGCCTTGAAGCCGCGGTGGAACACATTGGCTTTGGTGTTGCTGGCCAGCACGCGCCGGCCCAGCGCCATGCTGGCGCCATGCACCCAGCTGCCGGCGCCCAGCGGCGGCGCCAACGTGCTGCGTGAAAACACATTGACCATGTTCAGCGCCTTCATCGGCTCGTTGAGCGCGGCGTCCAGCAAAGCCTGCGAGACCTTCATGGGAAAAGCCGTGCCCACCAGCACCAGATGGCTCACTCGCTCTTTGAGCCGCGAAGCCGCTTCCAGCGCGATCAGCGAGCCCCAGCTATGGCCGACCAGGGCGGCGCGCCGCACGCCGGCGGCGTCCAGCAGTGCCGTGACAAAGTCCGCGGCTTCTTCCACCGAAGACGGTGCTTCGCCTGCGCTTTTGCAATGCCCGGGCAGGTCGACCGCCAGCACATTCCAGCCGTGGTTGGCCAGGTAGCGTGTCTGAAAAATCCACACGCTATGGTCGTTCAGCACGCCGTGGATGAATACCACCGTGGGTTTGGCGGCGTCAAAAGGCTTGCCGCCGGTGTAGCAATAGGTTTTGTGGCCGTTGACATCGAGGTACATGCTCAGGCCCCCGCTTTCACGGCCGCTTTTTCAGCCGCCTTGAGGGCGCGCTTGAGGTCGTCCACCAGGTCGTCCGGGTCTTCCAGGCCGATGGACAGGCGTATCGTGCCCTGTGTGATGCCGCCGGCCGCCAGCGCCTCGTCCGTCATGCGGAAGTGGGTGGTGCTGGCCGGGTGGATGACCAGGCTGCGGCAGTCGCCGACATTGGCCAGGTGGCTGAAGACCTTGAGCGCCTCGATGAAAGCCTTGCCCTGCTCGCGGTTGCCCTTGATGTCGAAACTGAAGACTGAACCCGCGCCGCGCGGCAGCAGCTTCTTCGCGAGCGCGTGGCTGGGATGGGATTCGAGCATGGGATGGCCCACGCGCGAGACCAGCGGGTGGCTGGCCAGGAATTGCACGACTTTTTCGGTGTTGCCCATGTGCCGCGCCATGCGCAGCGGCAGGGTTTCGATGCCTTGCAGGATCAGCCAGGCCGTGTGCGGGCTCATGCAGGCGCCGAAGTCGCGCAGGCCCTCGCGCCGCGCGCGCAGCAAAAAGGCACCCACCGTGCTTTCCTCGCTGAACACCATGTTGTGGAAACCGTCGTAGGCTTCGGTCAGTTCGGCGAATTTGCCGGATTTTTCCCAGTCGAAGCTGCCGCCATCCACCACGATGCCGCCGATGACGGTGCCGTGCCCGCTCAGGAACTTGGTGGCCGAGTGGTAGACCAGGTCGGCTCCATGCTCAAAGGGCTTGATCAGCCAGGGCGAGGTCAGGGTGGAATCCACCAGCAGCGGTACGCCCGCTTCATGGGCCAGGGCCGACACCGCCGGGATGTCCAGCACGTCCAGCCCGGGGTTGCCCACGGTTTCGCCGAAGAACAGCTTGGTAGTGGGCCGGACCGCGGCGCGCCAGCCGTCCAGGTCGCCGGGCTTCACGAAAGTTGTGTCGATTCCGAAGCGGCGCATCGTGTAGTGCAGCAGGTTCTGGCTGCCGCCGTAGAGCGCCGTCGAGGCCACGATGTGTGAGCCCGCGCCCATCAGCGTGGCGATGGACAGGTGCAGCGCGGCCTGGCCGCTGGCGGTGGCGATCGCGCCTATGCCGCCTTCCAGCGCCGATACCCGCTGCTCCAGCACCGCGTTGGTCGGGTTGCTGATGCGCGAATAGACGTGGCCCGCGCGCTCCAGGTTGAACAGGCTGGCCGCATGCTCGCTGGATTCGAAAACGAAGGAGGTGGTCAGATGGATGGGCACGGCGCGCGCGCCCGTGGCCGGGTCGGGCGAGGCGCCCGCATGCAGCGCGAGGGTGTCGAATCCGGGATCGGAATAACCGGGCATGGGTTTGTCTCCAGTCAGAAAAAAGTGGCCGTACGCGGGGAAATTGTTGCAACCAGCCGTTTGATTGTGGGCTATATTTAAACTGAATTCCCCCTCTCACCGCGCGGCGGTGGGACAATGAGGGCCATGTTGGCAGCACAACCGAGGAGATCGCCATGAAGGTTCTAGACATACTGCGCGTTAAGGGCAACACGCTTTACACCGTCCAGCCTGACGAACCCCTGGCCAAGGCCACCCAGATCATGGCCGACAAAGACATAGGCTCGCTGGTCGTCATGGAGCACGGCGACCTGGTCGGCATGCTGACCTTTCGCGAGGTCATCGTCTGTATCGTCAAGAACGGCGGCGAGATCGGCAGCACGCTGGTGCGCACCGCCATGGACGACCACCCGCTGACCTGCACCTCCGAGACAGAACTCGACGAAGTCCGCCGCATGATGCTGGAGCGCCACGCCCGCTACATGCCGGTGATGAACCAGAAGGTGCTGATGGGCGTCATCAGCCTCTACGACGTCGCCAAGGCCGTGGTCGACAGCCAGAATTTCGAGAACAAGATGCTCAAGGCCTACATCCGCGACTGGCCGGCCGAAGACGCCGCCGACCACAACTGAAGAAGCCTGCGGCCGGCATCCCGCCGGGCCGCCCATTTTGAAATAACAGCAACAACAAGTCGGTGCGCAAGGCATCGGGACAAGCGGGAGCAGGGGTGAGCGACAAGCGTGATGCCGGCGGGCAGCTGTTTTACGCATCCCTGTTTTTCTCCCGGCTCGCCGACCAGATCCTGCTCTTCCTCGTGCCCCTGGTGGTGTTTGAGACCACCGGCAGCGTCGCCTGGTCCGGCATCGCCTTCACCCTCGAGACCCTTCCGCGCTTCCTGGCCTTTCCTGTCTGCGGCGCGCTCTGCGACCGCGTCTCGCCGCTCAAGCTGCTGCGCATCAGCCAGCTGTACCGCGCGCTGGTGTGCATTGCCGGGGTGATTGCCTTCCAGTGGGCTGGCGGCGTCGGCTGGCTGATCGCGCTGTCGGCCGTTTGCGGCGTGCTGACGACCCAGGGCCTGATGGCCCGTGAGGTCATGCTGCCGCAGATCTTCCGCCAGCATCGTTTTGAAAAGGTACTGGCCCATGCGCAGATCGCCGACCAGCTCGGCATGGTGTTGGGCCCCTTGCTGGCCTCGCTGCTGCTGCGCTGGATGCCTTGGCCCATGGTGGTCGGCGCGACGGCGGTATTCTTCCTGATCGCCGACGGCGCCGTGACCTTGTGGCATCGGCGAAACGCCGTCGTGCTGGCCGCGCCCGAGCCGGCACCGGGCCACTGGACCACACCCGTCCGCACCGCGTTCTCTCACGTACTGCATTTGCCCGGCCTCAAGAAAGTCATCGCACTCGCGGCTGGCGTCAACCTGGTGATAGGCGTCACGCTGGCCACCTCGGCCGCCATGGTCACCGGCCTGCTGCAACGCTCCGCCGGCGACTACGCCGTGCTGCAAACGGCAGGTGCCATAGCCACCGTCATCATCCTGCTGTTCATCGCTCGCAGCGTGCTGTCGCTGCGTATCCTGGGCCTGGTGTCTTACACCGTGATGCTGGCCGGCGGCCTGCTGACCGGGCTGGCCCCTAATTTCTGGATCTACACCGCCGGGTTCTTGCTGGTGATTGGCTTTGACAAGATGTTCAATGTCTATATCCGCAGCTTGCGGCAGAAGCTCATTCCGCCCAAGGACCTGGGCAAGACCACCGGTGTGATCGTGATGCTTAACAATTTGTCGCAGCCGCTGGCGGGGATGTTGGTGGGGGTGTTTGCCGGGGTGATGGAGGGGCGGGGGGTAATTTTGGGGTTGGTTCTGGTGATGGGGTTGATTGGGGGTGGGGCTGCTTGGAATGGACGGGGAAGGTGAGCCAGGTCTTGCTCCGGCCTTGGCGCTTTTTGCTGAGTTCTGCTGGCCGGGGGTTGCCCGGCAGCAAGTAACTTTCTTTTGCTTCGCCAAAAGAAAGTCACCAAAGAAAAGGCGACCCGCAGTCTGGGTCCCCTACGCTGCGCTTCGGGGCAACCTGCGGTGCTCGACTACGGCGGGGTCTCGCGCAAACTCGCTTCGCTCAGACAAGCGCGATCCCTGATCCGCCTACGTCTGCGCTCCTCGGCCCAGCCAGGACGGGGCAATCGGGAGCGGGGACAGAAGACAGAAATACCAGCAAGGCAAATACAAACAAGGACACGCCTTGGCGTGTCCTTGTTTCTTCAAGTATTCGGTTTTCTGTCTTCGGCTGTTGGGAATTCCTTCCCCACCCCTTGTGGATGCGCCGAGGAGCGCAGGGCCAGACGGATCAGGGATCGCGTTGTTTGAGCGAAGCGAGTTTAGCGAGACCCCGTCTGGACCGAGCACCGCAGGTTGCCCGTAGCGCAGCGGAGGGACGCAGCAACCAGGGTCGCCTTTTCTTTTGCTTACTTTTCTTTTGGCGAAGCAAAAGAAAAGTGAGTAGCCGCCGGGCTACCCCCGGCCAACCGCCCTCAGCAAAGAACACAGAGGAGAGGAAGCGCGCAGCCGGCGCAAGACCGGCCCCCACCCTCAGCCGAGGCTGGAATGAATCATCTCCCTAACCCGCGGATAAATCTGCTGATTCCACTTCCGCCCACTGAACACCCCATAGTGCCCAACCCCCGTCTGCACATGGTGCGTCTTCATATAAGGCCGTATCCCGGTGCACAAGTCCTGCGCCGCAACCGTTTGCCCGACGGCACAGATGTCGTCACGCTCACCCTCCACCGTCATCAACGCGGTGCGGCGTATGGCGGCAGGTTTCACGAGGCGGCCACGGTAGCTGAGCTTGCCCAGCGGCAAGTCGTAGGTCTGGAACACTTTCTCAACGGTCTCAAGATAGAACTCGGCGGGCAGGTCGTTGACGGCCAGGTACTCGTCGTAGAACACGCGGATGATGTTGGCCTTTTCCACGTCGCCGTCGAGCAGGTGCTGGTACATGTCCTGGAATGATTTTTTGTGCCGCTCCAGGTTCATGCTCAGGAAGGCGCTCAGTTGCACAAAGCCCGGGTAGACGCGCCGCATATACCCAGCATGCGGCAGCGGCACGTGGCTGATCAGGTTTTTTTCAAACCATTCAATCGGCTTGCTGGTGGCCAGCGTGTTGACGCCCGTGGGGTTCACGCGGCAGTCCACCGGGCCGGCCATCAGGGTCAGGCTGCGCGGCTGGGCCGGGTCCTCGTCTTCGGCCATGATGGCCGTCGCCGCCAGCGCCGCCACGCAGGGCTGGCACACCGCCATCACATGCGTGCCCGGGCCTATGGCCTGGGTGAAGCGGATCATGTGGTCTATGTAGTCGTCCAGTGCAAAGGGGCCGTGGCGCAGGGCCACGTCGCGCGCGTTATGCCAGTCGGTGATGTAGACGTCATGGTCCTGCAGCAGCGTGCGCACAGTCTCGCGCAGCAGCGTGGCGAAGTGGCCCGACAGCGGGGCCACCAGCAGCACCGGTGGCTGGTAGGGCAGGTCGGCCGGCGTTTCTTTCTTGAAGCGTAGCAAGGTGCCGAAAGGCATGGTCAGCACGGCCTCTTCGGTGACGGCGAGTTCGCGCTCACCGACTTTCACCGAGGTGATGCCGTAGGCCGGGCGTGAATGCGTCAGGCGCAGGCGCGAAAACACCTCCATGGACGCCGAGAACTTGCGCAGCAGGCTTCCCTCGGTTTTGCCAAGCCAGAGCGCCGCGCTGCCGCCTTGGGCCAGCAGGCGAAGCGGCGACATCAGGTCGGACTGGAGCTGGTAGGCCTGGTAAAGCATGGGTTTCCTGGCTTGGTTCGGGCTTGTGGCCCAGGTAACCGGGATGCAGGCAAGTTACGGGCCAATCGTCACCGGCTGCCCGCGCGCTGGCACAAGCCTTGCGGAGGGTTTGTCACCCCCGGGCAGTGGGGACCAACTTTGCGGTTCAAGGAGCAATCTCATGGCCAAGGCAGTCCTGACGATCAGCAGCAAAAACTACGGCGCCTGGGCGCTGCGCGGCTGGCTGCTGGCGAAGTTTGCCGGGCTGGAATTCACCGAAAAAGTGATCTCCCCCGACGACCCGGCCATGAAGGCCGAGATGCTGCTGCTGTCGTCCAGCATGCTGGTGCCCTCGTTGCAGCACGACGGCGTCAAAGTGTGGGACACGCTGGCGATTGCCGAATACCTCAATGAAATCAAGCCCAAAGCGCAGCTGTTGCCGGCGGACGTCAAGGTGCGGGCACATTGCCGCGCGGTCTGCGGCGAAATGCATTCGGGCTTTGCCTCGCTGCGCGCCGCGCTGCCCATGAACCTCAAGGCCCATTTCCCGAACTTCAAGGTCTGGTCGCGTGCGCAGGCTGACATCGACCGGGTGCTGGAGATCTGGAAGGAATGCCTCGGCTCCTATGGTGGGCCTTACCTGTTCGGCAAGCAACTGTCGGTGGCGGATGCCATGTATGCGCCTGTTGTTACTCGCTTTCTGACTTATGACGTGCCGCTGGACAAGGCTTGCGTGGCTTATTGCAAGCGGATTATGGAGTTGCCGGCTATGAAGGAGTGGGTTGCTGCGGCCAAGAAGGAGCCGGATGACATTGATGAACTTGATGCTGAGTTCTGAGGCTTGGTTTTCTGCTTAGCTCTGCTGGCCGGGGGTAGCCCGGCGGCTACTCACTTTTCTTTTGCTTCGCCAAAAGAAAAGTAAGCAAAAGAAAAGGCGACCCGCAGTCTGGGTCCCTACGCTTCGCTACGGGCAACCTGCGGTGCTCGACTACGGCGGGGTCTCGCTAAACTCGCTACGCTGCGCTTCGCTCAAACAACGCGATCCCTGATCCGCCTACGTCTGCGCTCCTCGGCCCAGCCAGGACGGGGCAAGCGGGTTCGGGTTCGGATTCGGATTCGGGAACAGGGATAGTGGCGGTTGGTTATTTCCAGGGGGTTGGGGGCGGGATGTCGCAGACGGGGTCGACGTCAATCGACTTGAAATCCGCCGGCCCGACGATCTCCAGGTATTCCATGTCGGGGGAGTAGTCGAACAGAAAGTGTTTGATGCCCGGGCGCTGGTGCACCACGTCGCCGGCCTCGACCAGGGTTTCCTTGTCTTCGTACATGAAGCGCGCCCAGCCCTTGACCATGATCACGATCTGGAAGTCCGCCTCATGGCGGTGCCATCCCGTGCCTGTTTCTGGTGCCATGTTCGCCTTCACAAGGTGCGCGATCACTTTGCCGTTGGTCGCGTCGGCAATGCCGAGATCGCGGTACAGGAAAAAATCGCGCAAACCGCCGGAAACAAACTGCGTGTCGCCGGGCTTGACGTGGGAAAACTTGCTTGCGGTGCGGTCCAGCATGGGGTGCTCCTGTTCCATCAAGACATCCAATTCAGGATTGGTGCGGTGCAGCAAGCAGGAAGTGTTCCAGAGCCAAGGAACGATGGGCCTCATTGCGAGAATGTCAAATGGGAATAGTCTGACGCAACGCTATAGTTCAGAAAAGCCACACGTCGCGTCTATACGATCCGAAGGGCCGTGGCACGGCGTTCCCCCGGTGCATCGCTTACTTTCAACGTCAAATCGCTTTGAACCCTCCTCTAACCATTGCCGAAATTGTTGTCTCGTTTGTGCCGGTTCTGCTGCCCGTTTGCGTCTTCGTTGTGTTTAAAAAGCGCCGGCAGGTCGGCACCTCAACGTTTGAAGACAGTAATTTTCCTGAGCAGAGTCCCGAATACATACCGTTGCTGGCAACGCGTTCGTTCTGGACGATTTTTTGTGTGCTTGTCGGATTTGCAGCCACGTGGGCCTTGGGCAACGCCGTCTGGGACGCAATACAGATGGGCGAGGTGTCACTACCCGGCCGCCGTGGACACCCCAGGCCCGTTGTCCCTTGGGTGAACGCGTGGGCGTACTTTCTTGGATTGTCTTTGATGGCTGGAGCTCTGCTGGGCTCTCGATGTTTGAAGAGGAACGGCGCGAATTACACCCTGTATGCGTTAGGCTTGACGATAGTCACTTGTCTGGGATACGTCCTCTTTTTTCTCTCCAGAGTACTGAGTTCGTTAACGCTCACAGGCCTTTTTGTATGCGCTGTCGGTTCCGTAGCGGGCGTGTTGTACGTCGACAGAAAATATGGCCGCATTCGCGCATTTATTCTGGGAGTTGCCGCCATGGCACTGTTTGTGTTGCTTTTACAGGTAGCGGTTTAAGTCTTTCCCCGCATTGATTCATAACGGCGGTGCTGCTTCGTCGCGAGTGGCCGGTTTTTCAGCGGCATCCTGTTCCTGCGCTCCCCGTCCCCTCTGGGATAATCCCCCCATGAGCGGAAATACCCTAGGCACCCTATTCGCAGTCACCAATTTCGGTGAATCCCACGGCCCGGCCATTGGCTGCGTGATTGACGGCTGTCCGCCGGGCATGGAACTGAGCGAGGCCGACATCCAGGTCGAGCTGGACCGCCGCCGCCCGGGCACCAGCCGCCACGTAACGCAGCGCAACGAGCCTGATGCCGTCGAGATACTCTCCGGCGTCTATCAGGGCAAGACCACCGGCACCCCCATCTGCCTGCTGATCCGCAACACCGACCAGCGCAGCAAGGACTACAGCAACATCCTGGAAACCTTCCGTCCCGGCCATGCCGATTACAGCTACCTGCACAAATACGGCCTGCGGGACCCGCGCGGCGGCGGCCGATCCTCGGCGCGGCTGACGGCGCCCACGGTGGCGGCCGGCGCCGTCGCCAAAAAATGGTTGTTCGAAAAATACGGAACGGTGTTTCGCGGCTGCATGACGCAGGTCGGCGATGAGGTCATTCCGTTCGAGTCCTGGGAGCACGTGCCGAACAACCCGTTTTTTGCGCCGGTGGCCGACGTGTCAAAGCTTGAAAACTACATGGACGCCTTGCGCAAGGCGGGCGACTCCTGCGGCGCGCGCATACGTGTCACGGCTTCCGGCGTGCCGGTCGGCCTGGGCGAGCCGCTGTACGACAAGCTGGATGCCGACATTGCCTTTGCCATGATGGGCATCAATGCGGTCAAGGGCGTTGAAATCGGCGCGGGTTTTGCCAGCGTCACGCAGCGCGGCACCACGCATGGTGATTCGCTGACGCCTGAAGGCTTTCTGTCCAACAACGCCGGCGGTGTACTGGGCGGCATCAGCACCGGCCAGGACCTGGAAGTCTCGATCGCAATCAAGCCGACCAGTTCCATCATCACGCCGCGCCAGTCGATCGACACGGCCGGCAATCCGGCCGAAGTGGTGACCAAGGGCCGACATGATCCCTGCGTGGGCATACGCGCCACGCCGATTGCCGAAGCGTTGCTGGCGCTGGTGGTGATGGAGCATGCGCTGCGCCAGCGTGCGCAAAACGCTGATGTCGTCGTTACGACGCCCGATATCAGCCGCTCAAAGAAGTAATTTCAAGGCTCGGGCGGCGCAGCCCGAAACGGGTTAAAGCCGGTGATCAGCGCGGTGGCCGACAGCACCAGGATGCAGCCGGGCAGCATGCTGGCCGTCACCGGCTCGCCGAGGAACAGCCCGCCCCAGGTCACACCGAACAGCGGGATCATGAAGGCCGCCGACGTGGCGGCGCTGGCCGGGATCTCGCGCATCAGCCGCATGCTGATCCAGTACATAAAACCCGAGGTCAGCGTGCCCAGCACCGTCACGGCCGCGACGGCGCCCGGCGTCAGGACGGCCGAGGGCGCGGCGATCCCGCCCGGTATGAGCAGGATCAGGGCCGCGGCAATGTGCACCACCGCCGACGAGGGCAGGGGTGAATAGGCCATGGTGGCGCGCTTCATGAGGATGGCGCCGAAGCCGTAGCTGGCCGACGCGGCCACACAGGCCAGCGCCGCCAGCACCACCCGGGGCGTGACGGCGACCGGGCCCAGCTGCACCAGCAGCGTGACACCAGCAAAGCCGACCGCGCAGCCGAGCAGGCGGATGCGGGTGAGTTTTTCCTCGCCCGCCAGCGCGGCGGCCATCACGCCGAAAAGCGGCGCCGTGGCATTGAGCACCGCCGAGTAGCCCGACGGGATGACCAGCGCGGCCCAGTTGTACAGCACAAAAGGAATCACCACCGACAGCATGCTCAGCAGCGCCAGCCGGGGCCACGCCTCGCGTGGCGGCCACTGGCCGCGCAGCCTGCTCATCAGCAGGCCCAGCACGATCGCCGCCAGGGTGCAGCGGGTGGCCGCCACCACCCACGGCCCCAGGGTGGGACTGGCGATACGCAGCAGGGGAAATGATGCGCCCCAGAGGGCGGACATCGCGATGAGCTGGAGGAAGTGTCGGGTTTGCATGAAACGCCGCGCGGGCGGCAACAAAAGCGGCGATGGGAAAGATGGCTGGCTTGATTGTGCAAGATTCGGCCTCAAGCTGCAGCGGCCGCAAGGCATGGCTGGGGTGAAGGCGCGAATCTTTCCTACACAGCACCCGGCCCGGGCCGCCCTAAATGGAGGTTTTCACCCATCCACTTTCACCCATCCACTTTTGAGGAAGCGCCATGCCCAAAACCACTCCCTCTTCACGGACGTCCTCCACGCGCCCATCCGCACGCGCGGAGCCCGTCACCGCCAAACAGCAAAAAATCCAGCGCGAACAGGACAGCAAGGACGAGACCAAACGCGCCGAGCGCGAAGCCACTGCCGGCAAGCAGAAAAAAGCCGTGCAAGCCGGCCTGCGGGACTATCCCGAGCCGCCGCTGCCGAAGCAGCACCTGCGCAAGCCGGGCCTGGAAGCCGAAATGGAACTCAAGCCGCAATTCATGGCGCCGGGCTACAAAGGCAGTGGCAAGCTCGAGGGCCTGACCGCGCTGGTTACCGGCGCCGACTCCGGCATTGGCCGTGCCGTGGCCGTGCTGTTCGCGCGCGAAGGCGCCGACGTGGCCGTGGCCTACCTGAGTTCCGACCAGGACGCGAAAGAGACAAAACGCTGCATCGAAGCCGAAGGCCGGCGCTGCGTGCTGATCGCGGGCGACGTCAAGGACGCGGCCTTCTGCCGCGAAGCGGTCAAGAAAACCGTCAAGTCCCTAGGCAAACTCGACATCCTCGTCAACAACGCCGCCTTCCAGGAGCATGCCGAGTCGCTCGAAGACCTGACGGAAGAGCGCTTTGACGAAACCCTGCGTACCAATGTGTACGGTTACTTCCACATGGCCAAGGCAGCGCTGCCGCACTTGAAGCAGGGTTCCTGCATCATCAACACCGGCTCGGTGACCGGGCTGGAGGGCAGCGCCAAATTGCTCGACTATTCGGCGACCAAGGGCGCCATCCACGCCTTCACCAAGGCGCTGGCCAGCAACCTGATCGACAAAGGCATACGCGTCAACGCCGTGGCTCCCGGCCCGGTCTGGACACCGCTGAACCCGGCCGACTCGCCGGCCGACATGGTCCAGAACTTCGGCAAGAAGACCGACATGCGGCGGCCCGCGCAACCTGAAGAGCTTTCTCCTGCTTATGTGTTCCTGGCGTCGCCGGTGTGTTCGAGCTATATCACCGGGATTGTTTTGCCTGTTACTGGGAGTGTTGGAGCGGTTTGATTTTTTTGCCTCCGGGGCGGGGCTGGTTTTTGCTCCGGCGGTGCGCTCGCTGCTGAGTGTTGCTGGCCGGGGTCGCCCGGCGGCGACTCACTTTTCTTTGCTTCGCCAAAGAAAAGTAAGCAAAAGAAAGGCGACCCGCAGTCTGGGTCCCTACGCTTCGCTTCGGGCAACCTGCGGTGCTCGAGCCAAGCGGGGTCCGGCTAAACTCGCTTCGCTCAGACAACGCCGGCCCTGATCCGCTTGTCTCTGCGCTCCTCGGCCCAGCCAGGAC